>JAFVPA010000048.1 GCA_017505505.1 Oscillospiraceae bacterium
CCAAAGGGCTGACGGAAGAGGTATTTCCACGGTGGGTTTTCGCCGAAAGCCAGTAATTGTTCAAACATCTTTCCGCACCTCTCCCGCCCCCTTCGGGGGCACCCTCCCCAAAGGGGAGGGCATTGGGGTGCTCAGTTAAACTACAATTTACCATAAAAAAGGAGAGGACCTCCGTCCTCTCCTTTTCCGTCTCACTTCTTATACAGCATCCGTATGGAATTCAGCACACACAGCATAGCCACACCGGAGTCCGCGAACACTGCCAGCCACATGGAAGCATGTCCAAACAGGCCCAGCAGCATTACCGCAAACTTTACGGCAAGGGCAAATACCACATTCTGCCATGCGATCCTGTTGGTCTCCGCCGCAATATTCAGGGCCTGAGGCACCGCCTCCACATCAGAAGTCATGAACACCACATCCGCCGCCTCGATGGCCGCATCCGCGCCGCTGCCCATAGCCGCGCCTACATCAGCCCCAGCCAGTACAGGGGCATCGTTGATGCCGTCACCCACGAACATCACCGCGCCGTTTGCCTTGCGGATCTCCTGCAGATGCTCCAGCTTCTGCTGGGGAAGCAGCCCCGCATGGACTTCACTGATGCCTACCATTCCCGCCACAGCCCGGGCAGAATCCTCCGCGTCACCGGTGAGCATCATGGTCTGGATCCCCTTCTCCCGCAGCTGCCGCACGGCTACCTCAGCCCCGGGCTTGACCGTATCATTGATGATCAGACAGCCCTGATATACGCCATTGGCCGATACATACACCACATTTCCCGGTTCCTTCAGCTCCTGAAACACGATGCCCCGCTCCCGCAGGAGCTTGGCATTGCCGCAAAGGATATCATTCCCCTGCAGCATGGCATGGATACCCTTACCGGGCAGCTCCAGCAGTTTCTCCGGCTGCACCAGGGTAAGCTTCTGCTCCTTTGCCGCCGCCACGATGCTGGCCGCGATGGGGTGGGTAGACTGCTGCTCGCAGCTGGCACAGACCTGCAGCAGGGGCATACCGCCGATGATGCTCTGCACCTTGAAATCTCCCTTGGTCAGGGTTCCGGTCTTGTCCATAACCACCGCCTTGACCTTGGCCAGGGCTTCCATGGACTGTCCGCCCTTAAACAGGATCCCCTTCTTGCTGCCCGCACCGATACCGGCAAAGAAGGCCAGAGGCACACTCAGCACCAGGGCACAGGGACAGCTCATGACCAGGAAGGACAGGGCCGTATAGACCCAGTACCCCCAATCCCCGGTCACCAGTGAGGGGATCACCGCCGTTGCTGCCGCAATGGCTACCACCACAGGGGTATACACCCGGGCAAACCGGGAGATAAACCGTTCAAACTTTGGCTTGCTTGCCGCGGCATTTTCCACGCTGTCCAGAATTCGGGTGACCATAGACTCCGCCAGAGGCTTCTCCACCCGAATGGTCAGCTGGCCAACGGTATTGACGCAGCCGGAGGTAACACTGTCGCCCTCCACTACCCGGACAGGCACAGGCTCACCGGTGATGGGTGCCGTGTCGATCCGGCTCTCGCCCTTCACCACAACACCGTCCAGAGGGATCCGGTCACCGGGCCGCACCAGAAGCCAATCGCCCACCCGTGCTTCCCCGGCAGGGATCTCCCGAACCGCATCACCATCCACCAGCTGTACCACCTCCGGCCGCAAATCCACAGCCTCCATGATCTGCTTCCGGCTCCGCTCCACAGCCCTGTGTTCAAAATATTCGCCCACCCGGTAGAACAGCATCACGCCCACAGCCTCCGGGTATTCTCCGATCAAAAAAGCGCCGATGGTTGCCACAGACATAAGGAAATTCTCATCAAACACATGGCCCTTGGTCAGATTCCGCAGGGCCGTCATGACCACATCCTTACCCAGCAGGAAATACGCGGCCAGGCATACCGCCAGCGACACCCAGCCTCCACCTGCCAAAAGCCCCACCGCAAACAGAATGCCGCCCAAAATCAAAGGCATTGCACTTTCCTGCTCTCCATGGATGTGTTCATGTGCATGGTCATGCTCATGGTGATGACCACACCCACACTTGTGGCCATGCGCATGCTCGTGATGATGACCGCACCCGCACTCATGGTCGTGCCCATGCTCATGATGATGACCGCAGCCACACGCATGGTCGTGCCCATGCTCATGATGGTGACCGCAGCCACATTCATGGTCATTTTCGTGTTCATGCTCGTGGTGATGATGCTCAGGCTGGACAGAAGGCCCCCCATCCCTGGGCCGGATCACCGCACCATTCTCCACGGTCCGGGCGATCCTGGTCAGTTCCGGGATCAACGCATCCGGATCTTCTGCCGTTAGCCGAAGCTGCTTCGTAGCGAAGGTAATGGTAGCCTCCTGTACCTTCTCATGGGCATTGAATTTCGCTTCGATCTTCGCCGCGCAGTTGGCACAATCCAGGTTTTCAATGATGTAAACCTTTTTCGCCATAGGAATTCCTCCCTCTATTTATTTTAACATATGAGCAATCATTCATTTGTTTCTTTCAGTATACTCCTTCTGCCATTGCTTGTCAATAAGAAAACACAAATTATCGTTTATCGCACTGGCGCGGCAGCACCCAATGCCTTCCCCTTTGGGGAAGGTGGCAGCCCAAAGGGCTGACGGAAGAGGTATTTCTGCGATGGGTTTTCGCCGAAAGCCAGTAATTGTTCAAGCATCTTTCCGCACCTCTCCCGCCCCCTTCGGGGGCACCCTCCCCAAAGGGGAGGGCATTGGGGTGCTCAGTTAAACGACTATTTACACCGCCCCATATTTTTTCTGTTTTCCCTCTGGCATTTTTTGCAGAAAGATGTATAATAGACCATAGCGAAACTTTACTAAACTTTTCAGGAGGACATACGCCATGAAATACGGCTTTGGCATCGACCTTGGCGGCACCACCGTCAAGATCGCATATTTCGATGAAACCGGCACCATGCTGGAAAAGTGGGAGATCCCCACTGTCACCGCCAACGGCGGCGAGCAGATCCTGCCCGACATCGCGGCATCCATCCGGGCCTTCATCGAAGCCCATAACATCAACGAAACCAACATCCTGGGTCTGGGCATCGGTGTTCCCGGCCCCGTTAACGCAAAGGGCATCGTCAACAAGTGCATCAACCTGGGCTGGGGCGTATTTAACATCGCCGAAAAGCTCACCTCCCTCACCGGTTTCCCCGTGAAGGCCGGCAACGATGCCAACGTTGCCGCTCTGGGCGAATTCTGGAAGGGTGGCGGCCAGGGCTGTGACAACATGGTCTTCGTCACCCTGGGCACCGGTGTCGGCGGCGGCATCGTCGTGGAAGGCAACCTGCTCCACGGTGCCCACGGCTCCGGCGCAGAGATCGGCCACATCTGTGTGGAACCCAACGAGACTGTCCGCTGCAACTGCGGCAACGCCGGCTGCGTCGAGCAGTACTGCTCCGCTACCGGTATCGTCCGTCTGGCAAAGCTCTATCTGGAGGCCAACGATGACGCCACCTCCCTGCGGAACATCGAGGACCTGACCTGCAAGGATGTCTTCGACGCTGCTAAGGCAAACGATGCAGCCGCTATCGCCATTCTGGACAAGGTCTATGCCTATATGGGTCTGTTCCTGGCCAATGTCTGCTCCACCGTGAACCCCGAAGTGGTAGTCATCGGCGGCGGCGTCAGCAAGGCCGGCGACATGCTGGTGAAGGGCGTGGAGCCTTACTTCCACAAGCACGTCTTCCACGCAGCCGGCGGTGCCAAGTTCACCATGGCCTCCCTGGGCAACGATGCCGGTGCCTACGGTGCCTTCAAGCTGGCCCTGGATGCCTTCGGCGCATAATCTTTTCCATATAACAAATCCCCGGAACCGAAGTTCCGGGGATTTCTCTATTATTGGAACAATGGCTTGATCTTCTGCTTATAGATCCGCAGGAAGAAGTAGGCCGTTGCCGCGCCGCTGACCACTTCCGCGATGGGATAGGCCAGCCATACCAGATTCACATTGCCGCTGAGTCTCAGCAAGTAGGCCGCAGGCAGCAGCACAAACATCTGTCTGGCCAGAGAGGTAATGGTGGAGTAGATGCCATTGCCCAGGGCCTGGAAGCTGGCCCCCAGGACGATGCACACCGCCGCCACCGGGAAACTCCAGCTGATGATCCGCAGGCAGCTCCGTCCAATTTCCAGGAACGCCTCGCTGGGATTGAACATCCCCAGCAGCAGATCCGGTACAAACTGGAACACCAGGAAACCGGAAACCATCAGCACCAGCGCCGCACCGCAGGCCAGCTTCAGCGTTTTCATGATCCGCTCGGGCTTCCGGGCACCGTAATTGAACGCAATGATGGAAATCGTAGCACCGTTGATGCCAAACAGAGGCATGAAGAAGAAGCTCTGGAGCTTGAAATAGATGCCGAACACGCTGGTCGCCGTCTCGGTAAAGCCCTGGAGAATCTGGTTCATTCCAAAATTCATGACAGAGCCAATGCCATTCATGATGATAGAGGGGATGCCCACCGTCAGGATGGCCCCCACGATGTTCTTGTCCAGCTTGGCATAACGCCGTCCAAACTGCACCTCGGGATTATACTTTTCATTAAAATACAGGCCCAGGAACGCACCCACCCACTGGCCAATAACCGTTGCGACGGCTGCGCCGGCGATACCCATAGCAGGCAAGCCAAACCAGCCAAAGATGAATACAGGGTCCAGAAGAATATTGACGATGGCACCGGTAGCCTGGGTGATCATGGTCAGTACTGTCCGTCCGGTGGCCTGCAGCAGACGCTCGCTGTAGATCTGCATATAAGAACCCAGAACCAGCAGACAACAGATCCGGGTATAGACGATACCGCCCTCCACCGTCTCCGTAACGGAAGACTGCATCTCATAGTAAGGCCGCACACCAAATGCGCCAAACAGCATAAAAGCCGCGGTGACGATGAACATCAGGACCATACCGTTTCCGGCTGTCCGGTTAGCGGCTTCCTGATTTCCTTCGCCCAGAGACTTGCTCAGCAGGGAATTGATACCCACACCAATACCCACAGCAAAACCGATCTGCATATTCTGTACCGGGAAGGCCAGCGACAGGGCCGTAACAGCACTTTCCGAGATCTGAGATACATAGATGCTGTCCACCACATTATACAGCGCCTGCACCAGCATGGAAATAATCATGGGCAGCGCCATATTCACCAGCAGCTTACCCACGGGCATAACGCCCATTTTATTTTCCTGTAACGTCGTTGTAGCCATTATTTTCTCCTTATTTTATTTCATTCCGGCCTATTATACTGTGCTTTTTGCCGCATTGCAATATCTTTTTCGCAGTTTGTTTTGCAATATAAATTATCGTTCATCGCACTGGCGCGGCAGCGCCCGATGCCTTCCCCTTTGGGGAAGGTGGCAGCCCAAAGGGCTGACGGAAGAGGTATTTCCGCGGTGGGTCTTCGCCGAAAGCCAGTAATTGTTCAACCATTTTTTCGCACCTCTCCCGCCCCTTTCGGGGGCACCCTCCCCAGAGGGGAGGGCATTGGGATGCTCAGATAAACGACTATTTACCACCGCGTTCCCCGCACACGCAAAAACACCGCCGCAGCTTTCGCTGCGGCGGTGCCTATGTACCAAAATTACATGTACTGCTTCATGACCTCGCTGGCCTCAGCGGGATCCTCGGAGATGGTGATGGTGATCTCCATGTCGTTGTCGGCTGCGAACTTGGCGCACCATGCGACAAACTCTTCACCGGCAGCCTTGTCGTTGCCGATGGTCTTGTACAGGTTGTCGATGAAAACGTTGGTAATATCGAAGTTACCGGCGTGCAGGCCGCTCAGGAAGCCCTTCAGCATCTCAGGGGTAGAAATGCCGTATTCCTGGGAGTCGACCAGACGGACCTTATAGGTAACATCATAAGTCAGCTTTCTGCCGTACTCAATGCAGACAACGTCGCCGTGGGCTTCTGCCACTGCAGCGTGGATAGCGTCGATCAGCTTCTTGGTCTTGCCGGAGCCCTTCAGGCCCATAATAACATGAATCATCGGAATGTCCTCCTTATGCCGTTGTATTTTGGCTTGTACACATTCTACCAGCAATCTGAAAATTTTGCAACACCTATTTTGTAAAATTCACAAATGAATTTTATACATCTCCCGGCTTCCCCAAAAGCTGGAACATATTCCGCTTATACAGCTCCACACCGGGCTGATCAAAGGGGTTTACCCCCAGAATATAGGCAGACATCCCGCAGCACAACTCCAGGAAGTAGAATAACTCACCTATTGTCCGGCCGGTCAACGCGCCGCAGTCCATGGTGATCACCGGAACACCCCCGTCCACATGGGCCTGTACCGTTCCCAGATACGCCTGTTCATCCACAAAGTCCAGAGTCTTCCCTTCCAGATAGTTCAGTTCATCCAGATTTTTCCAATCTCCGCCAATAACGTGCTTCTGCTCCGGAGGATCAAAGCGAACCATGGTCTCGAACAGGTTCCGCTCCCCTTGCTGGATCATCTGTCCCAGAGAATGCAGGTCTGCTGTCAGCTCTGCATAGACCGGGAAAATGCCCTTCCCATCCTTGCCCTCCGATTCGCCAAAGAGCTGCTGCCACCAACCGCCGAACGCCCGGAACCCCGGCTCAAAGGATTCCAGGATCTCGATTTTCTTGCCGCTGCGGTACAGCAGGTTCCGGATAGCCGCATATTGCCACACCGGATTTTCCAGAGAAGGCTCCTGATAATTCTCCATCGCATCCGCTGCGCCGTTCATCACTTCCAGAATGTCGATGCCCGCCACCGCCATAGGCAGCAGTCCCACCGCCGTCAGCACGGAGAACCGGCCGCCAACGCCGCCGGGAATGTCAAAGGTCTCCCAGCCGGACTCCTCCGCCATCTGTCGGAGAGCCCCCTTCCCCGGGTCAGTTACCGCATAGATCCGCCGGTTGGCCGCATCCGTTCCGTATTTCCGCTCCAGCATCCACCGCAGCGCCCGGAACGCAATGGCAGGCTCCGTAGTAGTTCCCGACTTGGAGATGACGATGACAGAAAAATCCTTATCCTCCAGCAAACGCATCAGATCGTTCCAATGCCGGGTAGACAGGCCGTTTCCCGCGAAAAAGATCTGGGGATCGTCCTTTCCCTTGCCGATATTATGGTTCGGTCCCTGCAGCAGCTCAATGGCCGCCCGGGGGCCCAGATAGCTTCCGCCAATGCCCACGACCACGCAGACCTCCGAGTCCCCGCGGATCTTTTCCGCAGCCTTATTGATCCGGTCGATCTCCTTCGTCGGTTCCCGGACAGGCAGATCCAGCCAGCCTAAGAATTCACTGCCGGCCCCACTGCGCTCCTTCAGCGCGGTATGGGCTTCAAAAACATCCTTCTCAATTTCCAAAAGATCCGGCAGCGCCACCTCGCCCCAGATGTTGGAGATGTCTACTGTGATCACAAGAAACACATCCTTTCCAATGTTAGGGTGTTTTTTATATGTTACCGTAAACCCGCCGGAAACGCAAGCCGTTTTCCCGCAATCCAGTAAGATAAATTATCGGTTATCTGCCGAATTCTATACGCCATTGTAGGGCGGGGTCATGACCCCGCCCTACAGTAGCTGGTACGTTAAACGACTATTTACGCTCCCATCACTCTCCACAAAATAGTCTCCCCGATTTCAGTAAAACTGCTTCATAGCATTTTCCCCCAAAATCTGTCATAATTACTTTGTATCGTTTCCATTCTGGGAATGTCTGAACAATTGGAGGAACAAAACATGGCAAAAAAGGCAAGTGAAAACTTTAAGCTCTACAAAAATCCCAACGGCCCAGATATCACCACGGTAAGCCGCCCCATCATCGAAGCCGACGGTCTGTACTTTAAGGACATCGACGGCTCCGGCACCGTTTCCGCCGTCAACGACTGGCGTCTGCCCAGCGCAGAGCGCGCTGCCGCTTATGTCAAGCAGATGACCGTGGACGAGAAGATCGGCCAGCTGTTCATCTCCGACTGGCGCATGGGTCCCAAGTACCCCTCCGCAAGACTTCAGGGCCACGTCGCTGTTCCTGACGAATCCGGCTGCGTGGACGAAGCTGAGGTCAACCAGAAAACCATCTTCGGTGAGCAGAAGCTCCCCGGTACCTCCACTTTGATCAAGGACTGGTTCGCCCGCCACACCATTCTCCGGGAGAACGCCCAGCCTGACGACCTGGCTGATTACCTGAACCAGCTGCAGGCCATCGCCGAAGAGTGTGAGCGCTTCGTTCCCGTCCAGGCTGCTTCCAACTCCCGTAACGAAAACGGTGAGATCGTCTTCGGCATGAACGATGCCGGCGGCGTCTTCCCCACCTGGCCCGGCACTTTGGGTATCGCAGCCGCCGTCAAGGGCAGCGGCATCGAAGTGGCCGATAAGTGGGCCGAGGCTACCAGAGAGAGCTGGGAAGCCTGCAACCTGCGCAAGGGCTATATGTACATGGTGGACTGCATGTCCGACCCCCGCTGGCAGCGCTCCTACGGCACCTTCGGTGAAGACCCCGCTCTGATCTGCGAGATCGCCGAGCATATCATCCCCCGGATCCAGGGCAGTGAAGCAGGCGTCACCAAGGACGGCGTTGCTGTCACCACCAAGCACTTCCCCGGCGGCGGCCCCCGTGAAAACGGCTTCGACCCCCACTACGCCGCAGGCCAGTGGAATGTCTACGCCACTCCCGGTTCTTTGCAGAAGTACCACATGCCCGGCTTCAAGTCTGCGGTCAGCAAGAACACCTCCTCCATCATGCCCTACTACTCCAAGCCCGCCGCTGCCAAGTCCAGCGTCCAGCAGGACTGCGAGGGCAACGATGTCCGTTTCGATCCCTACGGCTTTGCCTACAACCGGGTCTTCATCCACGACATTCTGAGAGGCCAGATGGGCTTCAAGGGCTACATTAACTCCGACACCGGCATCGTCCACAATATGAAGTGGGGCGTGGAAATGCTGGATGAGGCCGAGCGCATTGGCTTCGCCGTGAACAACTCCGGCGTGGATGTGATTTCCGGCCTGTACGACAATGTCTATGGCCGCCAGGCTTATGACCGTGCCACCAACGGCTATTACGACACCCACACCCTGCCTGAGGGCTTCACCCCCGACATGGTCACTCTGAACGACGAGGCTCTGGACCGGGCCGTCACCCGTACCCTCACCGAAATGTTTGAGCTGGGAATGTTTGAGAACACCTACCGCTGTGCCAAGAAGGCCAAGGAGATCGTCACCGGTTCCCAGTACTGGCGTGACGCTGAGCTGGCCCACCGCCAGTCTGTCGTCCTGCTGAAGAACGACGGCACCCTGCCTCTGAATGCTGCCGGCAAGAAGGTCTACGTGGAAGCCTTCAAGAAGGATGCCAAGCAGGGCGAACTGGCTACCGCCGCTCTGCGGGAAATGGTCGCCCAGGACGCAGTTCTGACTGACGACTATAACGAAGCTGACATTGCTATCCTGTTCGTCAACCCCTCCTCCGGCGACTACTTCACCGCTACCGCCGGCTATCTGGAGCTGGATATCTGCGAAGGCAAGGAAGTCCCCAACGTGGATGACTTCTGCCGTCCCATGAAGGAGACCCATCTGGAAACCACCCTCACCGGTATCCACAAGCTGGCTGAGATCGCCGCTACTGTCCACGCCAAGGGCGGCAAGGTCATTTCCAACATCAACTTCCCCCTGGCCTGGCTGGTTGGCAACGTCGAGAGAAACGTGGATGCTCTGCTGGCAGGCTTCGAGACCTACCCCGCCGCCACTCTGGACGTGATCTTCGGCCGCTACAATCCCACCGGCAAGCTGCCCATCACCCTGCCCAAGGGCGACGAAGTCCTGGCTGTCAACGAGAACGGTGTCTGCATCTCCCCCAACGACGTCCCCGGCTTCGACAAGGACCAGTACATGCCCGCCGAGCTGAAGGATGAAAACGGCAAGGCTTATGCTTACCGTGACGCAAACGGCAACTATTACGAGCTGAACTTCGGTCTGAGCTACTAATGGCAATGGAACTTTATCATCCGGAATGGGGCGCCCAGCGCCCCATTCGTGGTGTCTTATTCGATATGGACGGTCTGGTACTGGACAGCGAAGTCCTGTATACCCGCTTCTGGCGGGAAGCCGCCCGGTCCCTGGGGTATCCCATGACTGTGGAGCAATCCCTGGGGATGCGCTCTCTGGGCAAAAAGCTGGGTCAGCCCTATCTGGAAAGCCTTTTCGGCCCCGGCATCGATTACACCACCTTGCGCAACAAGCGTATCGAACTGATGGAGGCCTGGGTTGCTGTCCATGGTATCCCGCCCAAGCCCGGCATCCATGAACTGCTGGACTATCTGGAAAGAAACGGAATTCCCGCCGCCATCACCAGTTCCTCCCCTATGGAGTCCATCCAAAAACACCTTGCCGAAGTTGACCTCCTGCACCGTTTCCAAAAGCTGTGCAGCGGCCATGATATTCCCAACGGCAAACCCGCCCCGGACATCTACCTGCTGGGCGCAAAGGAACTGGGCCTGAAACCGGAAGAATGCCTGGCCCTGGAGGATTCCCCCACAGGTATCCTCTCTGCCCTCCGGGCCGGTTGTCTTCCCGTGATGGTCCCCGATCTGGATCAGCCCACCGAAGAAACCAAACCCCTTCTCTACGCCAAGGCCGACTCTCTGTCGGATATCATCCACCTGATAAACGCACAAAACGGACACCTCTGACAAGGTGTCCGTTTTCCTATACTACGCAAAATTATCGTTTATCGTACTGGCGCGGTAGCGCCCGATGCCTTCCCCTTTGGGGAAGGTGGCAGCCCGAAGGGCTGACGGAAGAGGTATTTCCGCGGTGCGTTTTCACCGAAAGCCAGTAATTGTTCAACCATCTTGTCGCACCTCTCCCGCCCCCTTCGGGGGCACCCTCCCCAAAGGGGAGGGCATTAGAGTGCTTAGATAAACTACAATTTATACCCCCAGCCCCGATTCCAGCACCAGTTTCTCCCCGGTCATAGGGTGAACAAATTCCAGCTGTTTGGCACACAGCATCTGGCTGGTCAATCCCAGCTCTGCCGACAGCGCAAGGGATTCTGCACTTCCATACTGGGGATCTCCCAATATCGGATGCCCCATATGGGCGCAGTGGACCCGCAGCTGATGGGTCCGCCCGGTGACCGGCCGCAATGCCAATCTGCAGACCCGGTCTCCCCGTTCCAAAACCTGCCACTCCGTTACCGAAGGCTTCCCCTCCGGCCCCACGAACCGCAGCAGGCTGGGCAGCGGCCGCCGGTCAATGGGCGCATCAATGATACCGGACGCCTCCGCTTCCCAGCCGAACGTCAGGGCATGGTAGGTCTTTTCCACCTGGCACTGCTGCAAAAGGGTATGCACATGGGCGTTTTTCGCCAGCAGCACGATGCCGAAGGTATCCCGGTCCAACCGGGTCATGGGATGAAAGGCGCTTTTCTGCCCGGTCCTCCGGTAATAGCCATAGACAAAATTCGCCAGAGTCCCGTCGTTCTTCGCCCGGGAAGGATGAATCAGTATTCCCGCCGGCTTATCCACCGCCAGAAGCCAGGCATCCTCGTACAGCACCGTCAAGGGACCGTCCTCCGCCGGATACTCCGGTTCCGCTTCCTCCAACCGAACCGTCACCACATCTCCAGGTTTCACCGGATAATTGGTCCGCTGGGGCACACCGTTGACCCGGATGCCATCCCCCCACTTCAGTTTGTTCATCAGAGATGTGGACATTTTCAGTTCCCCCAGCAAAAAAGAAGACAACCGCCCCTCCCGCCGGGCTATGAGTTTCAGCTCCATATCGTCACCCCAGTCTTTGGTAAATTATCATTTAGCTGTCGAATTCCATACGCCATTGTAGGGCGGGGTCATGACCCCGCCGACGCACTTCTGATACTGAGTAGTATCGTTTCCTTGCAAAACGGCAGGATATTACGCTGATTTTTACCTGGTAATTCTCGTCACCGGTTCGGCGGGGTCATGACCCCGCCCTACAGTAGCTGGTACGTTAAACTACAAGTTATCTCCCCAACCGCACCCAGCAAAAAGACCCTGTCGATTTTCACCGACAGGGTCCTGTTTTGCAAAACTCAATTACAGAGCAGCCTTAGCCTTGGCAACGACAGCTGCGAAAGCTGCGGGCTCGTTGATAGCCATCTCGGACAGGCTCTTGCGGTTCAGCTCGATGCCAGCCTTCTTCAGGCCGTTCATGAAGGTGGAGTAGTTCATGCCATAGGGAGCGACGGAAGCGCTGATACGGGTGATCCACAGGCTGCGGTAATCACGCTTCTTCAGCTTGCGGCCCTTGAAAGCGTAGTTGCCGGACTTCATGACCTGCTGCTTGGCCATCTTGAAGTGCTTGGACTTGGAACCCCAGTAGCCCTTGGCCAGCTTCAGGGTTGCATTTCTTCTCTTGCGCGTCA
>JAFVPA010000049.1 GCA_017505505.1 Oscillospiraceae bacterium
CCTTTACGGCGTTTTCCAGGGTGTCTGCAACGGCGGTGGTGCCGGTGACCCGGCCGCCGGCGGTGAGCAGCGCGCCGTTTTCCAGCTTTGCGCCGGCAACAAAGGTTGCCGCCTTGGCTTCTGCCGTCATAGTCATGGGTAGACCCTTCCGGTAGCTCAGGGGATAGCCTTCCGATGCGGTTACCACGCAGCAGGCGTGCTGATCGGAAAATTTCACTTCCGTATCTGCCAGCGTGCCGTTGGTGGTTGCTTGCATCACGGTAAGCAAATCGCTTTCCAGCAGGGGCAGCACCACCTGGGTCTCCGGGTCGCCGAACCGGCAGTTGTATTCAATCACCTTGGGGCCCTTGGGGGTGAGCATCAGTCCAAAGTACAGGCAGCCCCGGAAGGTTCTTCCCTCGGCGTTCATAGCGGCAATGGTGGGCAGGAAGATTTCCTCCATGCACTGCCTGGCAATTTCCTCGGTGTAGTAGGGGTTGGGGGCAACGGTGCCCATACCGCCGGTGTTCAGGCCGGTGTCGTTATCACCGACCCGCTTATGGTCCATGGAAGAAACCATGGGCTTGACGCATTTGCCGTCGGTAAAGGCAAGAACGGAAACCTCCGGACCGGTGAGAAATTCCTCAATAACCACGGTGGAGCCGGACTTGCCGAACTTGGCGTTGGCCATCATATCGGTCACCGCTTCCTCCGCTTCCTCCCGGGTCTGGGCGATGATGACGCCCTTGCCCAGGGCCAGGCCGTCGGCCTTGATGACGGTGGGAATGGGAGCGGTTTCCAGGTAGTTCAGTGCGGCTTCCATGTCCTCGAACACCTCGTATTCGGCGGTGGGGATGCCGTACTTCTTCATCAGATTCTTGGAGAAGACCTTGCTGCCTTCGATGATAGCGGCGTTTGCCCGGGGGCCGAAGCAGGGGATGCCCTTTTCTTCCAGAGCGTCCACGCAGCCCAGAACCAGGGGATCGTCGGGAGCAACCACGGCGTAGTCGATGGCATTTTCCACAGCAAAAGCAACGATCTTCTCGATATCGGTAGCGCCGATGGCCACGCAGGTAGCGTCAGCGGCAATGCCGCCGTTGCCGGGGCAGGCAAAAATTTCGGTGACCTCGGGATTTTTTTTCAGACTTTTGATGATGGCGTGCTCACGGCCGCCGCCACCAACAACTAACAGTTTCATGGGGATGTACCTCCTTGTGGGGGAATTTATCAGTAGGGCGGCTTGCCCTCAAGCCGCCGCAAGGCATCTGAGTGCCGTCAAAAGGCGGCCGCATCCTGCGGCTGCCCGGCGGGCTGAGGGCAGCCCGCCCTACTGGGGGAATGGCGTTATCTAAAAACGCACCGACAGGGGGCAGCCCTTTTGGGCTGTCCCCTGAAGGATTTTCTTAGTGATGGAACAGGCGCATGCCGGTGAAGGCCATGGCGATGCCCCGCTTGTCGCACTCTTCGATGACCAGGTCATCACGGATGGAGCCGCCGGGCTGTGCGATGTACTTGACACCAGAAGCAGCGCCGCGCTTGACGGAGTCGGGGAAGGGGAAGAAGGCGTCGGAGCCCAGGGACACGGCATCCCGGGAATCCAGCCAGGCCCGCTTTTCATCATTGGTCAGAGGCTCGGGACGCTCCGTGAAGTAGTTCTGCCAGATGCCCTCAGCACAGACATCTTCCTCGTTGCCGTTGATGTAGCCATCGATGACGTTGTCACGGCCGGGACGGCCCAGGTCTGCACGGAAGGGCAGATTCAGGGTCTTGGGGTGCTGGCGCAGGAACCAGGTATCGGCCTTGCCGCCGGCAAGGCGCACGCAGTGAACTCTGGACTGCTGACCGGCGCCGACACCGATGGCCTGGCCGTCGTAAGCAAAGCAGACAGAGTTAGACTGGGTGTACTTCAGAGTGATCAGAGAAACGATCAGGTCGATCTTGGCATCCTCGGGCAGTTCCTTGTTGGCAGTTACCACGTTCTGGAGCAGATGCTCGCCGATTTTAAAATTGTTGCGGCCCTGCTCGAAGGTGATGCCGAAGATCTGCTTGCGCTCCTGGGCATCGGGAACGTAGTTGGGGTCGATGGCAACAACGTTGTAAGAGCCCTTGCGCTTATTCTTCAGAATGGCCAGAGCCTCGTCGGTGTAGCCGGGGGCGATGACACCGTCGGAAACCTCGGGAGCGATCAGCTTGGCGGTCATCTCGTCGCAGACATCGGACAGAGCGACCCAGTCGCCGAAGGAGCACAGACGGTCAGTGCCGCGGGCACGGACGTAAGCACAGGCCAGAGGATTCTCGTCCAGACCCTCCAGATCCTCCACGAAGCAGGCCTTCTTCAGATCCAGGGGCAGGGGCTTGCCAACAGCGGCGGAGGTGGGGGAAACGTGCTTGAAAGAGGTAGCACAGGCCATACCGGTGGCTTCCTTCAGCTCCTTGACCAGCTGCCAGGAGTTCAGGGCGTCCATGAAGTTGATGTAGCCGGGACGGCCGTTGAGAATGGTGATGGGCAGCTCGCTGCCGTCGTGCATATACAGGGAAGCAGGCTTCTGGTTGGGATTGCAGCCGTACTTGAGTTCGAAAGTTTTCATATTGGTAATATCCTCCAAGAATCCGTGTCATTCCGAGGAGGGCGAAGCCCGACGTGGGAATCCCCTCCGACATACCGGAAATTTCATGGGGATTGCCACGCCAGTGTGCGCACTGGCTCGCAATGACATGTGTATATATTACTGATGCTTGTTGATGATCCGCTGCTCGGTCTCCCGGGTGGCCAGATCGGTGTAGCGGACGAACAGGGAGATCTTGTTGTTCTCGTCCAGGTTGGTCCACAGCTCCTGGGTGAAGGCATCGATGTCAGCGGGGATGGAGACACGCTCGGGCTCGCCCTGGAAGGTGGGGATCACGGGGTTGCCGTCGCAGACATAGGTGTGCAGGAAGTGGCCCAGACCGGCAGTGGCGGGGTACTCCCAGAAGAAGCGGGAGCAAGCGTTGCCCTCGGGATCGGCAGCCTTCAGAATGGACATCTTGTAGGAGCCGTCGTTTGCCTGGATGCCGGAGATGCGGGGGGTCCAGTTGGGACCGTCATCTTCGAACTGACGGGTCCGCAGGGCAGCTTCCCAGCTTTCGCCACGGGCAGCGAATTCCCAGATGGTGTCGGTCTGGTCACCGTTGGTGACGATCAGGCCGTTGCCCAGTTCCCGGACGGGATGGTAGATGATCAGATGGGGGTCCTTCATCAGCGCGGGATCGTGGGCCTCAGTACGGATGCCATCGGGCTCCTGGATGAAAACACGGTTCCGGGAGTTGACGGAGCGGCCCATGATGAAGTAAGCGGCCACAGCCTTCTTGCCATCGGGGGTGATGCCCAGCACGATGCCCCGGCCGGGATAGGTATTGCCGTCCAGGCGCTCAGCCATGGACTTGATCTCGTAGACGTTCATTGGTATATCCTCCAGTAAATGCTGTCATTGCGAGGAGCGCAAAGCGCGACGTGGCAATCTCCCGGACATACCGGAAATTTTAGGGGATTGCCACGCCAGTGTGCGCACTGGCTCGCAATGACATGTGTTTTGTTAGGTTACTTTTGCAGTTCAGCGCACACCTTTTCCGCAGCCTGAGGAAGCAGGATCCATTCAGCCTGCTCCATAACCCGGCGCTGCAGCACTTCGGGGGTGTCGCCTTCTTCGATATAGACGGCCTTCTGGGCGATGATCTCGCCGCCGTCGGGGATCTCGTTGACGAAATGGACGGTGGCACCGGTGACCTTCACGCCGTATTTCAGCGCCTCCTCGTGGACCTTCAGACCGTAGAAGCCCTCTCCGCAGAAGGAGGGGATCAGCGCGGGGTGCACGTTCAGGATCCGCTTGGGATAGTGGGAGGTAAAGCGCTCGGTGAGGATGGTCATGAAGCCCGCCAGGATGATGACCTCAATGCCGTTTGCATCCAGGATCTCCATCAGCTTCGTCTCAAAAGCTTCCTGACCGCCCAGTTCCTTTTTCAGCACAGTCTCGGTGGCGATCCCGGCCTTTTTGGCCCGCTCCAGGGCGTAAGCACCCCGGGCGTTGGAGACCACCAGGGTGATCTCACCGGAATTCAGGACAGTGCCCTGGGCATCGATCAGCGCCTGCAAATTTGTGCCGCCGCCGGAGACCAGGACGGCAATTTTGGTCTTTGCCATTACAGGATCACCTTTTCTTCGCCGGCGATGATCTCGCCGATGACGTAGGCATCGATGCCGTTGTCCTTCAGGATGGACAGGGAGGTTTCCACTTCCTCAGCGGGAACCACGATGCTCATGCCGACACCCATGTTGTAGGTGTTGTACATGTCACGCTCGGGGATATTGCCCCACTTGGCGATCACGTCGAAGATGGGCAGGACCTTGATGGCGCTCTTGTCGATCTTGGCGCACAGGCCGTCGGGAATGGAGCGGGGAATATTCTCGTAGAAGCCGCCGCCGGTGATGTGGCTGATGCCCTTGACGTTGACCTTCTCCAGCAGAGCCAGAACGGGCTTGACGTAGATCTTGGTGGGAACCAGCAGAGCCTCGGCAATGGACTTGCCGCCCAGCTCCTCACGGGCCACATACAGCTCGGGGTTGTTGTTGTCGATGTCGAAGACCTTACGGCACAGGGAGAAGCCGTTGGAATGGATACCGGTGGAGGGCAGAGCGATGACAACGTCGCCCACGGCCATCTTGGAGTTGTCCAGGATCTTCTTCTTGTCCACGATACCCACGGCGAAGCCGGCCAGGTCGTAGTCTTCCACAGGCATCATGCCGGGATGCTCAGCAGTTTCGCCGCCGATGAGAGCGGCACCGGACTGGACGCAGCCCTCAGCCACACCGCCCACGATCTCAGCGATCTTCTCGGGGATGTTCTTGCCGCAGGCGATGTAGTCCAGGAAGAACAGGGGCTTTGCGCCCACACAGATAATGTCGTTGACGCACATGGCCACGGCATCGATGCCGATGGTGTCATGCTTGTCCATCAGAATGGCCAGCTTGACCTTGGTGCCGCAGCCGTCGGTACCGGAGACCAGAACGGGCTCCTCCATGCCGGCAATAGGCAGGCCGAAGCAGCCGCCGAAGCCGCCCACATCATCCAGGCAGCCTTCGTTGCGGGTACGGGCCACGTGCTTCTTCATCAGTTCCACAGCACGGTAACCGGCAGTGATGTCAACACCGGCAGCAGCGTAGCTGGCAGAATAGGAATTCTTGTGATCCATGATTTATGTAGCTCCTGTGTAAAGAAGTTGTTTGAGACAGTAGGGTGGGGCTTGCCCCCCACCGGGCATCCATCGGATGCCGCTGCCCACCGGGCAGC
>JAFVPA010000050.1 GCA_017505505.1 Oscillospiraceae bacterium
CCACAAGGGCGGCGGTTCCACCAAGAACGGCCGTGACTCCGAGGCTAAGCGCCTGGGCGTCAAGCGTGCAGACGGTCAGTTCGTTCTGGCTGGCAACATTCTGGTTCGCCAGAGAGGCACCCACATCCATCCCGGTGTCAACGTTGGTATCGGCAAGGATGACACCCTGTTCGCTCTGGTTGACGGTACCGTCAAGTTCGAGCGCAAGGGCAAGGATCGCCGTCAGTGCTCCGTTTACGCTGAGCAGTAATTCATGTAAAAAAAGCTGCCGCAAACTGTTTGCGGCAGCTTTTTTCAAATTGAAAATTGGTAATTGAAAGTTGAAAATTGTGGTATTTCCTACGGAAATGATATAAATAGTCCCCAACGGGGACACAATAATTTTCAATTTTCCATTTTCAATTTTCCATTCCAACTTAGGGAGGATTCTATGTTTGTAGATAAAGTAAGAATTACCGTCATCGGCGGCCGCGGCGGCGATGGTGCGGTGGCGTTTCACCGGGAGAAGTATGTGGCTTCCGGCGGTCCTGACGGCGGCGACGGCGGTCATGGCGGCAGCGTTATTTTGCGGGTAAGCGACCATATGACCACGCTGCTGGACTTCCGTTATAAGCGTAAGTACGTAGCTCAGGCCGGTGTCAATGGTCTGGGCCGGAAGATGGCCGGTAAGCGGGGCGAGAATCTGATCATCGAAGTGCCCCGGGGTACCGTTGTCCGGGATGCAGAGACCAACCAGATCATTGTGGATATGTCCACCGGCGAGGATTTCATCATCGCCAAGGGCGGCCGGGGCGGCTGGGGCAATGCCCATTATGCTACACCCACCCGTCAGGTCCCCCGGTTTGCCAAGGCCGGTCTGAAGGGCCAGGAGCGGGATATCATCCTGGAACTGAAGCTGCTGGCGGATGTGGGCCTGGTTGGTTTCCCCAACGTGGGTAAGTCCACTCTGCTGAGTGTTACTTCCAATGCACGGCCCAAGATCGCCAACTATCATTTCACCACCCTGTTCCCCAATCTGGGCGTGATCTATGTGGACGAGGGTGTGTCCTTCGTCATGGCGGATATCCCCGGCATCATTGAGGGTGCCGCTGAGGGTGCGGGCCTGGGCCACGATTTCCTGCGGCATATTGACCGCTGCCGGCTGCTGGTCCATGTGGTAGACGTTTCCGGCAGCGAGGGCCGGGACCCTGTGGAGGATTTCCACGCCATCTGCGAGGAGCTGCATAACTACTCCATCGACCTGGGGGACCGTCCCATGATCGTGGCTGCCAATAAGACCGATATCATGGATCCGGATTCCGATAATCTGGAGCGGCTGCGCCAGGCTGTAGAGGAGAAGGGCTGCGAGCTGTATGAGATCAGCGCCGGTACCACCCAGGGTACCCGGAATCTGATGCGCATTGTGGCAGAGAAGCTGCGCACGCTGCCTCCTGTCACCATCTACGAGCCGGAGTATGTGGAAGTGGTGGAAGCTCCCGCTGATCCCAGTGCCTTCGAGATCGAGCACTACGGCAATACCTGGCTCATCACCGGCCGTTGGCTGGAGCGGCTGGTGCAGAACATCAATTTCGACGACTATGAGTCCCGGAACCACTTTGACATGCAGCTGCGCAAGGTGGGCCTGTTCACCCGGCTGGAAGAAATGGGCATTCAGGACGGCGATACCGTGGATATTTACGATATTGAATTCGAATACCAGCGGTAAAAAAGAAATTGGTACTTTTTTAAAGAAAGTATTTGCCATTTTCGACTTTATCGGATATAATGACAGGGATACGTCTGTATCCCTGTCATTTTTTTTCTGAGGAGATGCGCCCATGATCCGGAATTTGAACCAAGTGACCTTCCAGGGCTTCGGCACCGTACCGCCGGAACGGACCCAGAGCGCCCGGAATTTCGATAAAAATACCGCCGTGACTATGAAACTGACGGAAGCGGAAAGCCCGGCCTACCGGGCTCAGGCTGACACCTGGGTAGCCTGTGGCAGCGGTACCAGCGTCCTGTCCGTCAGCCGGGATGGGGCCGGCTACCAGCATTATTATCTGGACAAGACCGTGTGCATTAAGGCCGGTGTCCTGTTCAGCCTGAGTCCCTTCATGGGGGAGGCTTCTGTGCTGCTATCCTCCGAACAGATGCCGGTGGAGACAGGGAGACTATGCTCAGATGGCCTGCAGATGGAGAGCCAGCTGCGGGTAGACCGGATCTATACCTTCTGGTACCAGGAAAAGGAACAGGGCTTTCTGTTCCCCGGCGAAGCCCATCCTATGACGGAGCTGACTTATGTGGATCAGGGCTCTCTGCACTCTGTGGCGGAAGGACAGGATCTGCTGTTAAAGCAGGGCGACCTGGTGCTCTATGGCCCCGGCCAGTGGCATATGCAGTATGCGGATATCGGTGTGGCCCCCCGGTTCGTGACGATCTCCTTCGATTGGAAGGGTGCGGACCTGACGCCTCTGATGAACCGGAAGTTCACGGCACCCCAGAATGTGGTGAGCCAGCTGCAGAGCATGCTGCGGGAGCAGGAACGGATGGATATGTATTCCAGCGATATTATCCTGTCCCAGATGAATCTGCTGATCCTGCTGCTGCTGCGGGAAGCCGCAGCCCCTAAGGCCGGCAAGCTGCAGACCTCCAATGCCATCCATTCCGAGAATGAGATCATCCGCCAGGCCCAGCAGTATATCTCCTCCCACATCCGGGAGAAGCTGTCCGTGCCCTTGGTGGCCCGGCAGGTGGATGTGAGCCCCAGTTATCTGACGGCCCTGTTCCATAAGAATTTGCAGATCTCCCCCGGTGAATATATCCGCCGCATCAAGCTCCAGGAGAGCAAGCAGATGATCCGGGAGAACAACCTGAATTTCACCGAGATCGCTGCGGAGCTGCAGTATTCCACGGTCCACCACTTCTCCCGCCAGTTCAAGGAGAAGTTCGGCATCACCCCGACGGAGTATGCAAAGTCTGTAAGATAATACGAAAGCCCACGCCGTTTTCGGCGTGGGCCTTTTGCTGCTGCCGACGCATTGACGCGTAGAAATCCGGTTCCCTCTGGAAATTACAGCAGGAGAAAAGGTCTTGCTGACACACCGAAAACCGGTCCGTCTGTATCTTACAGCAGGAAAAAGTTCTTATTAATGCATCAAAATCCGGTTTTCTCATGAAATAGGGCAGGGAAAGTTCTTCTCGACGCATTGACGCGTAGAAATCCGGTTCCCCTATACACGCAGGCAGTCCCGTCCCGAAGGTACCGTTCCGGTCCGGAGGGGATGTTGGTTTTTTAGGCACAGCGGAAGGGGATTCTTTCTATAAAAGCTGCTAACACTTATGATCAGGAATCCATATAACAGGAGGGGGAACTGTATGTTACGCGTGAAGAAGCGGTATCTCTGTAAGCTGGACTGGTACAGTCTGGCTGCTGCTCCTGCTGTGGTATGGCTGCTTCCGCACTGCTGTTCTTCACAGGGGGCGGCAGAATCATAGCTTTGGCACAGGCTTGTGCCGCCGGTTGCGGGAGGGGATGGCTTCTTCTGTGTTTCCTGCTTCTTCCAAAAGCACCTCCTGCAGTATATAAAAAACCGGAGAGGGAAAGACTCCTTCTCCGGTCTGCTCCGGCAGATGCATGTGGCCGGAGGCAGTACACTTGTGTGCGTGTATAGGGTAGACTGGATTTCTACGCGTCGATGCGTCGAGAGGCGGCTGCTGCCTGGGGAATCCGGGAAAAAGCTGCCTTCTCCTGTTGCATCCTGGAGAAAAAGGAGCGCTGCGATGGGGAAAAATGGTCCTGTCCGCCTTGGCTTTGACGCGTCGGTGTGCGGAAGGTTTACCCTTGCCTGCGCAGCAGGAGCAGCCCCGCCGTGTTGGACACCAGGGTCATCACATCGAAGGCCGAGGCCACATAGTTGCGGTAGTGCAGATCGTAGGCCAGCCACAGGACCTGGGTGCAGAGAATGCAGACCTTCAGCTTTGCCGCACTCCTGGTATCCATGCACCAGGTAAACAGGGCAGCAGCGATGAGGGGGAACCAGCTGATGAAGCCGTCCCCCAGAGAACCCAGGGACAAAAGCAGCTGCAGAAGGATGAAAAAGACCTTAAGAAATGCGGTGTTCCGGAACTTCACGAAGACCAGATTCCGGATGATGGTGACAACGTTGCAGACAAAACCGCTGACACCGCCCAGCAGCAGATTGCCCACGCCCATGAACAGGCACTGGACAGACTGGGCAATGAGAATGTGGGATTTCTTTTTCAGCAGGCCGATGCCCACCATAATGAGGCAGCCGATAAAGGATACGGCGTTGCCGATGAGAAGCAGATTCATGGGGTGTTCCTCCTTTGCCTGGACCGCTATGATTATACCAGCCCTCTGCAGGGGTGTCAAGGCTGGCTCTCCTCTTGCGAAAATGGGCATCCTGTTATATAATATCCCAAATATCTCGTGGAGGAACCAAATATGGAATTCAAAGTATTGGCAGTGGGCGATGTGGTGGGCAATCCGGGCCTGGACCGGGTGCGGCGGCATCTGCGGCAGCTGAAACGAAAGACCGGGGCGGATTTTGTTATCGTCAACGGGGAAAATGCCGCTGTGGTGGGCATCACTCCCCATCAGGCCGAGGATATTCTGGATGCCGGGGCAGACTGCATCACTATGGGCAACCACACCTGGGGGAAGCGGGAGATCGTGGACTATATGGAGGATTGCCCCCAGATCATCCGTCCCGCCAACTATGCCCCCCAGGTCCCGGGACGGGGGTGGCAAGTCTTTGAAACGAAGGCGGGCGATGTGGCGGTCATCGACCTCATCGGCCGCTGCAACATGGATTACGGCCCGGATAACCCCTTCCTGTTGATCGAAAAGATCCTAAAGCAGATCACGGCGAAAATCGTTCTGGTGGAGATCCATGCGGAGGCTACGTCTGAAAAGCTGGCTATGGGCTACATGCTGGATGGCCGGGTCAGCGCCGTTTGGGGTACCCATACCCATGTGCCCACCGCCGATGCCCGGATCCTGCCCAAGGGTACCGGCTATGTGACCGACCTGGGCATGACCGGCCCACGGGACTCTATCCTGGGGATCCGTCCGGATCTGTCCATTGCCAAATTCCGGGGAGACCTGACGGAGCGCTACCGCTGGGCGGAGGGCCCCACAAAGATGGAAGCGGTGCTGTTCACAATTGACGGCGCCACAGGAAAATGCCTGAAGGCGGAAAGAGTAGACGAATGGGATTAAAGATATTACACACCGCTGACTGGCATCTGGATTCCCCCTTCACGGGATTTCCGGAGCGGCAGCGTACCTTATTAAAAGAAGCGCAGCGTGCCCTTCCGGGGAAGATCGCGGACCTGTGCCGCCGGGAGGACTGTGATATGCTGCTGCTGGCTGGGGATATCTTTGACGGTATTCCCAGCCGGGAGACGGTGGAAAACCTGAAGGAGGTACTGGCAAGCTGCGGCGTGCCGGTACTGGTTTCTCCGGGTAACCACGATTTCTGCGGTTCCGGCAGCCCCTGGCTGGAAGAAAACTGGCCCAGCAATGTTTTCGTGTTTACGGGAGGCTTGGAATCCGTCACCATTCTGGGGCTGGATATCCGCGTTTACGGCGCAGGTTTCCAGAGCATGGACTGCGGCAGTCTTCTGGAGGATTTCCAGGCGGAAGGGGAGGAGAAATACTGCATTGCGGTACTTCACGGGGACCCCACACAGAAAAATTCGCCCTATAACCCCATCACCAATGCCCAGGTCCGGGATTCCGGTCTGAATTATCTGGCACTGGGCCATATCCACAAAGCCGGGGCTTTCCGCAGCGGCAACACCCTGTGTGCCTGGCCCGGCTGCCCTATGGGCCGGGGCTGGGACGAGACAGGGGAAAAAGGTGTGTGCATCGTAACCCTGTCGGATGAAGTCACAGTGCAGGCGGTAAGCCTGGAAGGCCTGCGGTTTCACGATCTGGAAGTGGATATCGGCAGTGATGCGGCAGCCGCCCTGGAGGATGCGCTGCCTGCGGTGCCGGGAAATGATTTCTACCGTATCACACTGACGGGCTGCGGTACCGTGGATCTGGAGGATCTGAAGCAGCGGTTTGCGGCTTTCCCCAATCTGGAACTGCGGGATCAGACAGAAGCGCTGACAGATCTTTGGGGAGATACCGACGAGGATTCTCTGGAAGGATTGTATTTCTCCATGCTGCGAAAAGCCATGGAGGGGGATCCGGAGAATGCCCACCGTATCCAGCTGGCAGCGGAGATCTCCCACAGGATCCTGAACGGAAGGGAGGTCACCTTATGAGAATTTATAGGATGACAGCTACCTTCGGCAAGCTGGAACATCAGACCCTGGAAGTAAAGCCGGGGCTGAACATCCTCACGGCCCCCAATGAGTGGGGAAAAAGCACCTGGTGCGCGTTTCTCGTGGCAATGCTCTATGGCATTGATACCCGGGCCAAGTCTACGAAGCATACACTGGCGGACAAGGAACGCTATGCCCCCTGGTCCGGGAGTCCCATGTCCGGGCGCATTGACCTGAACTGGCAGGGCCGGGATATTACCATCGAACGAAATACCACCCGCCGGGTGCCCATGGGAGAGTTCAAGGCTTATGAAACAGCCTCCGGGCTTCCGGTGAAGGAACTGACGGCGGAGAACTGCGGTCAGCTGCTGCTGGGAGTGGAGCAGAGTGTCTTCCGCCGGGCGGGCTTTATCCGCCATGCGGACCTGCCTGTGACCCAGGATGAGGCTCTGCGCCGCAGGCTCAACGCCCTGGTCACGACAGGCGACGACAGCGGTGCGGCGGACCGTCTGGCGGCGGAACTGAAAGAACTGAAAAACCGGGTCCGCTATAACCGCAGCGGCCTGCTTCCCCAGGCGGAAGCCCAACGGACAGAACTGGAAGGGAAGCTTACGGAGCTGGAAACCCTGAATGCCCAGACGGAAAAACTGGCAAATCAGCTGGCGGAAATCAAAGTCTGGCTGGAACAGCTGGATAACCACCGGCAGGCGCTGGCCTACGGGAAAATGCAGGCGGACCTGGCCCGGGTGGCTCAGGCCCGGGAAACGCTGGAGGGCGCTGAACAGACTCTGCTTGCGCTGGAAGCGGCCTGCGCCCAGCTTCCCAGCCGGGAAGCGGCGGAGCAGAAAACCAGGGAGCTGCGGTCCTTCCGCCAGCAATGGAACGATATTCAACAGGAACTGCTTCAGGTCCCGGCGGAGCCTCAACAGCCTGAGCTTCCCGCTCCGTTTACCGGGATGGACGCGGAAGCTGCCTGGACGATGGCCTGGAAGGATGCCAAGGCCTATGCGGAAATGACAAAAACCAAAGCACCGGTGGTGCTGATGGTGGTTGGCGTTTTTGGTGTTCTGGCTGCGGCAGGGTTGGCATTCCTGCTGGCCTATGTCTTTGCAGCCATTTCCGGTCTTGCCGGTGCTGCGGCCTTCCTATGGGGGATCTATGAAAAGCGCTCCATGAAAAAGCAGACAAAGGGTCTGTTGGAAAAGTACGGAAACGGCAACTGGAAGCACTGGACGGACCCGGTGGAGGACTATACCCAGGCTGTGGTCCGTTATGAGAAGGCACAGAAGGAGTACCGGGACATTATCAGTGACCTGGAAGTCCGGCTCATGGTCCTGCGGAAAAAACGGGATACCCTCTGCGGAGAAGAAACTGTGGATGCGGTGCTGGAATACTGGGAGGATGCTCTTGAAAAATGGGAAGCCTGTCTGGCGGCCCGACGGGAGACCCGGCAGGCCGGAGACCATCTGGATGCCCTGAGCGCCATGGTCAAGCCTGTGGAAAAACCCACAATGCCGGACCATCTGACCCAGTCTGAAGCGGAAACGGCCCGGCTTCAGGCGGAATGCTCCGCGGAGCAGCAACGGCTGCAGAACCGTCTGGGCCAGTATCAGGGGCGGATGGCCCTTCTGGGAAACCGGGAGCAGCTCAGCGTCCAGCTGGATAAAGTCAATGTTCGTATCCAACGGCTGGAAGATACATACGGGGCTTTGGTGATTGCCCAGGAGACGCTGGCGGAGGCCCGGGAGGAGCTGCAGCGGCGCTTTGCGCCCCGGATCACCCGCCGGGCCCAGAAGCTGCTGGCCCGGATGACAGGAGGCCGTTACACAGATCTGACCATGGACACGGAGTTTTCCCTGCAGGCCGGTACCGGGGAGGAGGATATTCTCCGGGAAGCCCTGTGGCGCAGTGATGGAACGATGGACCAACTGTATTTGGCACTGCGTCTGGCGGTAGCCGAGGAGCTGACTCCCGGCACGCCGCTGGTGCTGGATGATGTGCTGGTACGGTTTGATGACGAACGTATGAAGGCTGCAGTGCTGCTCCTTAAGGAGATGGCAAAGGACAGACAGATCCTTTGCTTTACCTGCCAGGGCCGGGAGAAAACAGTATAACAAGCCAAAACAATGTAGGGCGGAGGCCTGCCTCCGCCGGGGAGTATCAGCGATTGAGCGCTTAATCTGACTGCTCAGGAGCTGCAACTGCCCGGCGGGGACAGGTCCCCGCCCTATATTTATTGATCGAAGTGAAGGAATTTATGCAAAACAGAATAAGAAGAAACAGTTTGAAAATTAGGAATATTCATGGCAGAGAATGTCAATACTATACATACAAGTTTGCATAGACTAACGGTAAAAGTCATAAAAACTTCATAAAATATACAAAAATTAGAACATATTTTGTTCATAAACCATTCACGGAAGTCAATATTCACCCAACCAAAGTCAATTTAACCACTTTCTTCCTGCGATTTTGGGTGCTATAATACCGCCATGCTAAGGCGAGCGGCAAGCAAACCTTGCAAGTTATAAAAACAAAACTTTCATTTGCGGCAACGGCCGCGCCACTTTCTAAGGAGGTAACGCTATGAAGAAGATTTCTGTGAAGCAGCTCCTCGTCAATGCGATGGAGGAGTACGGCAACAATCTGATTCTCTCTGATCGCTTCTGATTCCGATCACCACCGGCCTGAACGGGCCATACGATATAGATAACCATTCACCACTCATTTTTTGGAGGTATGATTTTATGAAGAACAATATGATGAAGAATCTGGTCAAGTCCATGGCCGACTACGGCGAGATGCTGACCCGCATCGGCGGCTGATCTCTTCCCGGAGGCGAAAAAAGATATGACGCCCGAAAAGAAGGAAGAAATCGAAAAAAGCGCGGAGGAATACCGCAAGCTCCTGAAATGGATCTATTCCTGACAGGAAAAATAAGAATTTCACACACTCACATTTGGAGGTATTATATATGACTATGAAGAAGAATCTTATCAAGGCTATGCAGGAGATCGGCGAGATGCGCAGCATCTGCGGCGAGTGATTCCAGCAAACCAGATGACTATGCGTGGGCTGTCCACCATGCGGCGGCCCAGCCCCAATTCCACAAGATATGTATTAGGAGGTGTTTAAATCATGATGAAGAACCTGGTTAAGTCCATGGCTGCTTACGGCGAGATGCGGAATAAGATCGGCGGCTAATTGGATACAAAATCCGTATTTTTAACAACATTCACTCAATTTGGAGGTTTATATATATGTCTATGAAGAAGAATCTGATCAAGGGTATGACCGAGCTGGGCCAGCTGGCCAATATTATGGGTACCCTGTAATCCTGCTTTTTCCTAAAAATTCGAATAACAGCAAGAAGCTGCCTGTGTTTTCGCACAGGCAGCTTCTTGTTTCTTCTGTTATGCGCAGTGTCCCTTGCGCTTGATGGCAGCAATGACGTAGTCCACATATTCTTCGCAGATTTCCTTGCTCTGGGCTTCTACCATGACCCGGACCACAGGCTCGGTGCCGGATTCCCGGACCAGAATGCGGCCGGAATCTCCCAGCTTGGCGGCGATCTCAGCCACAGCAGCCTGGACATCAGGATCCGCCTGGGCCACGGCCTTGTCGGTGACCCGGACGTTCTTCAAAACCTGGGGATAGACGGTAAAGCCCTCACACAGCTGGCTCAGGGTCTTCTTCCGGGCCTTCATGACCTCGGCGATCTTCAGAGAGGTCAGAATACCGTCACCGGTGGAGGCGTACTTGGAGAAGATGATGTGACCGGATTGCTCACCGCCCAGGCGGCATCCGTTCTGCATCATATATTCATAAACGTACTTGTCGCCTACCTTCGTCTTGGCATAGTCGATGCCCAGCTCGTCGAAGGCCTTGTACAGGCCGAAGTTGCTCATGACGGTGGTAACCACGGTGTTCATCAGCAGCTTGCCCCGCTCCTTCATGTACTTGCCGTAGATGTAGAGAATGTGGTCACCGGTGACGATATTTCCTTTTTCGTCCACACACAGGCAGCGGTCTGCATCACCGTCATAGGCAAAGCCAACGTCCAGACCGTTATCCACCACGAAGCGCTGCAGCACTTCAATATGAGTAGAACCGGCGTTTTTATTGATGTTGTAGCCGTCAGGATCTGCGTTGATAACATAAGTCTTGGCACCCAGCGCATCGAAAACGGACTTTGCGATGTTCCAGGAGGAGCCGTTGGCGCAGTCCAGGCCAACCTTCATCCCCTTGAAGGAGTACATACCCAGGGAGATCAGGTATCCGATATAGCGGTTACGGCCGGCCACATGGTCCACGGTGCGGCCGATCATGTCCCGCTTGGCCAGGGGCAGTTCCTCCCATTTCCGGCCGAAGGCTTCCAGCTGGCCGTCCAGGTAAGCTTCCACCAGGGCGATGACGCTTTCATCCATTTTTTCGCCAAAGCCGTTCAGCAGTTTGATGCCGTTGTCATAGTAGGGATTATGGCTGGCGGAGATCATGATGCCGCAGTCGAACCCTTCGGTGCGGCAGACATAGGCTACAGAGGGGGTGGTGGTAACGTGGAGCAGGTAAGCATCGGCGCCGGAGGCCACCAGGCCGCCTACCAGAGAGTATTCAAACATATAGCTGCTGCGGCGGGTATCCTTGCCGATGACGATCCGGGCGGGGCCGTCGGTGCCGCTGCGGCGTCTCAGCTGGGTATAGTACCAGCCCAGGAAACGGCCGACTTTGAAGGCATGGTCAGCAGTCAGATTGCAGTTGGCTTCCCCACGGAAGCCGTCAGTTCCAAAATATTTACCCATAGGAAACATCCTTTCTCGGAACAGCTCAGGTAGGGCGGCTTGCCCTCAAGCCGCCGCCCGCTGTGTTCCGACACAGAGAATAGAGACAAATCCACAAAACGGCAGGCTGAGGGCAGCCTGCCCTACAGTTACTTTTTTGGTACGATGACTCCACCGGTTTTCCAGATGCTCTTTTCCGGGACAACGCCGCGGACGCAGGAGGTGGGATAGATGTTGCTGTTTCGGCCAACGACAGTGCCGGGATTCAGAACGCTGTTGCAGCCCACTTCCACGTGGTCACCCAGCATGGCACCGAATTTCTTCAGCCCGGTGGCAATTTTTTCTTCGCCGTTTTTCACAACTACCGGGGTCTGGTCAGACTTAACGTTGGAGGTCAGGGAGCCGGCACCCATGTGGGACTTGTAGCCCAGGATGCTGTCGCCTACATAATTATAATGGGGAACCTGAACATTGTCGAACAGGATCACATTTTTCAGTTCTACGGAATTGCCTACCACGCAGTTTTCGCCTACCAGTGCACTGCCCCGGATGAAGGCGCAATGCCGTACCTCTGTGTTGGCCCCGATGATACAGGGGGCACCGAGATAGGCGGTGGGAGCCACTGTGGCGGTCTTATGTACCCATACGGTGGGGGAAACTTCTGTATACTCTTCTCCCAGGCCGGGACCCAGAGTCAGGATCAAGTCTTTGATTCCCTTCAGCGCTTCCCAGGGATAGGCAAAGCCGGAAAGGTAGCTGCCTGCCAGGGAATGTGTCAGGTCAAACAGGTCATGAGTTGTTAACATAGGGAATACCTCCTGCCAAAAAAATGACTTGAATACTATACAATGCCACGGGGGCTTTGTCAACCATTCTCAGAGAAAATGTATATAATTCGATTAAAATTTTTGCAATTTCGACGAAAAGGGGTCAAAAAACGGAGCCGCAACAGGCAGCTCCGTGAAAAAGCATATCGTTAGCGATACACCGCTGGAGAAAGCGGAGTCCGCGTTATCATACGTTTTTTTGTTCGATCAGTGCGGAAATCTGAGCTAAGTCTTCCTGGGTGATGTCCTCCCGGCGAAGCAGCGCGGCAAACAGGCCTACGATCTCAGGCTTATGCCGATGACTGAAGATGGTCGTTGCGAAGTATTCCTCCCGGGTCATGGTGGGAGAGAAGACTCGACCGTAAGTTTTGCTGCGTTTTACCAGTCCAGCCTCCTGAATGGCACCTTTCTGAAGCAGGCCGTTCAGCAGGATGTGCACAGAGCTGTCTTTCCAGGTCTTTTCTTCGGACCGGGCCAACAGGTCTGCACGGGACAGGGGCTTCTCAGATCCCCACAGGACATCCATGATCTCCATCTCGCTTTTTGTAAGTTCCACCCGCACACCTCCTTGCTCTTGAACTCGCGTTCATTATAGCCCCGTTTACAGTTTTTGTCAATTCCGATATTGAAAAAATCGTAAAAATTTTTGTGGAATTTGGCAGTGAAACGTTTACGATTCGGAAATTCTTAACATTTCGGTATAAAAATGAAGGAAATATTTTCCTTTTTCGGCACAAAATCCCCATGGTTGTTCCATGGGGATTTGTACTCACTTTGCTAAAAGTGTTTCCCTGAGCATCCGGCGGGCAGATTCCATATCTACAGTCAAAACGCTCATGCCGTCAATGGTTGCATCGCGGTAAGTTCCGTCTGCGGGAACGCGTTGGCTGGTGATCTCCGTACGGGATAGGGCTGGCAGCATCTCCATGGCGCACATCAGGATCTGCCCCGGGTTCATGTCCGTTGTGACCATAGGAAGCAGCTGAGACAACGCCGGGAGCAGCTGGGAAACAGGTTTGTCCCGGTAAGCCTCCAGCAGAGCGGACATGACCTTGCGCTGCCGGTCGGTGCGGCTGAAGTCTCCGTCCAGATCCAGTTTCCGGATCCGGGAATAGACCAGGGCCTCTTCGCCATTGAGGGTCTGCTGGCCTTCTGTCAACGTGCTGCCGATCTCCCGGTTGATCAGATCCGCTTCATCCTGACGAAGCTCCAGCGTCACACCACCCAACAGGTCTACGATGGCGGAGAATTGGGTGAAATCCACTTCCACACTGCCATCGATGTGGACATCAAAGTTATGCTCGATGGTTCGGTCCAGCAGGGAGGTGCCGCCCATGGCGTAGGCGGCGTTGATGCGGTTGGAGGCGTGTCCGGGGATCTCTACGTACAGGTCCCGCAAAAAGGAAGTCATGGTGAGCTTCTTGGACTCCCGGTTAAAGGTGCACAGAATCATGGAGTCGGAACGGGCGGTGTCCTCGCCCTCCCGACGGTCCTGGCCTACCAGCAGAATATTGATCAGAGGACTTCCGGCTCCGCCGATCTTGAGAGGCTCCGGGCTGATCTCCAGTTTGACCACCGAAGCCAGAGACAGGGCACTTTCCCGCACAGCACCGGCGGGTTCCGTATAATGGGTCTGCGACAGCATCTGCTGAAGCAGAATGGTGACACCCAGCATCCCGGCAAAGACCAAACCAAGCAGCGTACACAGAAACTTCATGGCCCGGCGGGAAAGGGAATCGCGTTGGTTTCGTTTCATATCTGTTCCTCCTGGATGAGAGGGATTCTCCTGTAAGATAGCCTATGCAGAATCAGCCCGTTTATTCCTCCTTGGGCCGCAGCTGTTTGACCATAGTGGAAAGAAAAAGCGCGTTGGTGGGTTTCCTGCGAAGATTGGGGAAATAGGCAGCCCATGTTTCTTTGTCCCGGTTGGCCCAGGCTACCTCGATGGCATTGCGGATGGAGCGTTCTATATTTTCGCCGGAGTGGGAAAACAGCTTGCCTATCGCGGGGTAGAGCTCCTTGGAAAGCTTTTGGGCAGGGTCCGCGACCAGAAGGGGGATCCCTTTGCAAAGATAGTCGAAGCCATCGTGGTTTGACCGGAAGTTCAGGGTGTTCAGCAGTTCGGCTGTACGCGCTTCCAGCTGGTTGTGATAAATGGGAAGGATGGGGTTTTGGCAGAGATCTATTATCCGCCTTGTGACGGCAGCCAGCTCACAGGGTTTGCGCATGCCATAGCTGACCCCCAACCGCTGGAGACTGTCCTGGACATAAGGGCTGAGCAGCGGATCGAAGGCCAGTACCCGTGGGAAGATCCCCAGATCGCAGATCTGTTCCAGAAGCGTCAGGCCATCTATTTCCGGAAGCATCAGATCCAGCACAAGCACATCGAAAAATTCACGGCGGAGGATTTCCAGGGCCTCAGTACCGGTGCCGCAGGACTGTACCTGGAACTGTTCCCGAAGCGCCTGGGCCAGGGCCAGCCGGAAATCTTCATTATAGTCTGCGATCAGCAGCTTTGGCATATACAGGCGCTCCTTTCCCCGTTGGTGATGGGTATAGGATATCACACTGCCTGTCAAAATTCAATTCCATAACCGGAAACGGATTTCGCCAAAATTCGACAAAAGGAAAGACACGCCGGGGCTATTCCGGCGTGTCTCGTAAAGTTTCAGGGATCAGTCACCGAAATACCGGCGGAAATAATCATACCAATCCTCGGATGTGCCGCCCTTGGGACCGTTGTTTTCGGGCTGGACGGTTTCCGTTCCGGTTTTCTGGGGACGCTCGTCCAGAGTGATCTCCAGCGTCATCTCCTGGCCGCTGCGGATCAGGGTCACGGTGGTGGTATCACCAGCCTTGAAATTGCGAAGGGCCCGGGTCAGGTCGGTGACGTTGCTGACCTTGTGTTCGCCCACGGCAATGACGATGTCCTTAGGCTGGATACCGGCCCGTTCTGCGGCACCGCCCTTGTCCACACTGGCGATATAGGCACCGGTGGGCAGGCCGAACATGGAAGCGGCGGATTCGTCGGTATTCTGGACGGATACGCCCATATAGGCGCTGTTGACATAGCCGTAATCCATCAGGTCACCCAGGACGGTCATCACATCATCGATGGGAATGGCGAAGCCGATACCCTCGATGGAGGCGCCGGAGCCGGTGGAGCCGGAATACTTGGCGGTGGTGATGCCGATGACCTCGCCCCGCATGTTGAACAGGGGACCGCCGGAGTTGCCGGGGTTGATGGCGGCATCGGTCTGGATCATGTTGATGGTGGTCAGGCTGTCGGTGGCCACTTCCCGACCGATACCGCTGACGTAGCCCACAGTTTGGGTGGAAGTCAGTTCGCCCAGGGGATTACCAATGGCAACCACCATATCACCGATGGACAGGCTGCCACTGTTGCCGATGGCGGCGGCGGGCAGGCCGGTGGCCTCTACCTTCAGCAGGGCCAGGTCGTTGGCGGAGGAGTCATAGCCCTTCAGCTCGGCTTCATACTCGGTGCCGTCGTGGGTGGTGACGGTAATGGAGGTGGCGTTCTCTACCACATGGTAGTTGGTGATGATATAGCCGTCTTCAGAGAAGATGAAGCCGGAACCGGCGGAGGAGCCGCTGCTGCCGTAGAAGCCGGTTCCCTGGACAGTGGTGGTAATGGCGACCACGCTGTTGACACACTGGCTGTAGACACTGCCTGGAGTGTAGATCAGATCCTCGGGCAGGGTTCCGACAGGAACTGTACCGTTGGTGCTGATCTGCTTTTCCAGAGCCTCAATCTTATCCGTCAGCATATCGATGGTTGCTTCGTTCCGCTCTTCCCAGTATTCGTTGACGGCAAAGGCGGTAATGCCGCATCCCGTTGCCACCAGGGCGATGGCCAGAACAGCGGCCAGAATGCCCTTCCAGATACCCTTGCGGGCTTTTTTTGCCTTTTTGGGCTTCACGGGAGGCTGGGTCTGGGGCTGGTAGTGGTATTCCGGGCGGGGAGCTTCATTCATGACATAGGGGGAATCGGCGTAGGGAGATTCCTTCCGGCCTGCGCCGGCTCCGTGGTAGGCTGTGGGCTGGGAATCGGCCGGTTCTTCCGGAATATACCGGGGCTGCGGCGGGATGCTTTCCTGGGGAGCGCCTTGGGGCTGTTCCTGTTCGTTTTCAAACATATCATTCTCAAAAGGTTCCATAAAGTACCTCCTTTAGTGTTTCTGTTCCAATCATAATGGCTACATATGAAGAAAATATGTATTCTTAAGGAACGAACTTTAAATATTTGACATCATCATACTGATTTTGAAAGGATTCGTCAAGGGGAAAAACCGCGGCAGCGCCTTGCTGCCGCGGCAAACAGAATGCAAGTGCGTTACTTCTTGCGGAAGGACATGCAGTCGGTGCACTGGTCCACAGTGGGGTTAGCCTCGTGGGTGCCCACCAGAATGCGGTCCAGAGAGCAGTAGTTCTCGCTGTCGCAGTGATGTGCGCAGGACTGGACGGTGCATTCGATACTCTTGTTGGCATGACAATTCATAAGATAAGCCTCCTTTGATTTTGGATTCGGGAATAGTATGGTTGAAAAACGGAAAAGTATGCTGGAAAACGTTTCCAATGTTGCAATTTAACTGTTTCTGTGTTATTTTAAGAAAAGAATATGTAAATTGTAGTTTAGCTGCGTAGAAATGAAAAATGCATGTCATTGCGAACCAGTCCTCAGACTGGTGTGGCAATCTCCTGCAAGTTTGCAGGTAGTGTCGTTTTATGCTTTTGCGCGGACACTTGGAGGGGGATTGCCACGCCAGTGTGCGCACTGGCTCGCAATGACATCTTCCTTTTGATGGTGCAGTAAACGACAATTTCTATCACAAAATCAAATCGAGGAGAAATGAAACATGGCCAAACTTGCCCCCTCTATTTTATCTGCTGACTTTGCCAATCTGGAACGGGATATCCATGACCTGGAGCGCAACGGCGCGGACTGGGTCCATGTGGATATTATGGACGGTATCTTCGTCCCCAATATTTCCATTGGCATCCCTGTGGTCCAGGCCCTGCGGCCGGTTACGGACCTTCCGCTGGATGTACACCTGATGATCGACCGGCCCATCCGCTATGTGGAGGAGTTCATCAAGGCCGGTGCCGACTGGCTGACCATTCATATTGAGGCTGACCAGCCCCAGAATACCCTGGAATGTCTGGATAAGATCCACGCTCTGGGCTGTAAGGCTGCCATCTCCCTGAAGCCCAAAACCCCTGTGGAAGCTGCCATTCCCTACCTGGAAAAGTGCGACATGGTGCTGGTGATGACCGTGGAACCCGGCTTCGGCGGTCAGAAATTCATGGCGGACCAGATGCCCAAGATCAAACAGCTGCGGGAATGGCTGGACGACATCAACCCCGACTGTGTCATTGAAGTAGACGGCGGCGTGGATGCCAACACTTGCGCCATCTGCAAGGAAAACGGCGCGGAAGTGCTTGTGGCAGGCTCGGCCTATTTCAAGGCAGCAGACCGGGCGGCCTTTGTGAAGACCATTCAGGCGTAACAAATCACAGGTATTGGGCGGGGCTTGTCCCCGCCCTACAGTTTGCACGGAAAAGAGGATTTGGGAAACGCTATTTTTATATCGAAATTGAAACGTTACCAATTGACATTTAACATTGCAGAAGGTATAATATATGCGGAAATCTTCGGAATTCCGCATACGTAAATCCAAAGACAAAAAAATACGTCTTTTGAAAGAAAGGAAAATTGCCATGATTTATAGTGCAGAAGTACAGCATATGTGCACCGTGGCCAAGGGCGCCTATCACGGCCCCGCTCCCATCCCCGAAGAGGGTAAGTGGGTTCAGGCCAAGCAGATCTCCGACATCAGCGGTTTCACCCACGGTATCGGCTGGTGCGCTCCCCAGCAGGGCTGCTGCAAGCTGACCCTGAACGTCAAGGAAGGCATCATCGAAGAGGCTCTGGTTGAGACTCTGGGCTGCTCCGGCATGACCCACTCCGCCGCTATGGCTTCCGAGATCCTGATCGGCAAGACCCTCCTGGAGGCTCTGAACACCGACCTGGTCTGCGACGCCATC
>JAFVPA010000051.1 GCA_017505505.1 Oscillospiraceae bacterium
ACGGCGAGAACTACTGCTTCTCCAAGAAGTACAACCTGCACATCATCGACCGCGTTGGCGGCGGCGACTCCTTCGGCGGCGGCCTGATCTATGCTCTGCTGTCCGGCAAGGACACCCAGGCAGCTGTTGAGTTCGCAGTTGCAGCTTCCGCTCTGAAGCACTCCATCGGCGGCGACTACAACATGGTCACCGTTCCCGAAGTCGAGAAGCTGGCAGGCGGCGACGGCTCCGGCCGTATCCAGAGATAATTATCTCTCTCAAGGAACAAAAAAGCACCGGGAAGGCAACTTCCCGGTGTTTTTCTCTTTGATTGCATTAAGTCAGTCAATAAAAGAGCCTGCTTCTTGTTTCGGAAGCAGGCTCTTCATTCTATTTTTTCAGACCACACAGAAGATAGAGTTGTTCAATGCATGCAGATTTGTGGGCCATGTAGTTGTTAATGCTGTCCGGGAATAAACGGGCTGCTTCTTTTTTGACCGCACCATAGGTTTTCACAGCCTCGGGATGGCTGCGCAGATAATTCCGAAAGATAATGTGACGGTGCAGTTCATCTGAATCCGAGGGACAGACATACAGATGATGCTTTCGCAGTTGGATTTTCCCTTCATAACAAAAAGCTTCCCGTTTGGAGATTCCCAGATCACCTTCGTGGGAATAACCAGCTTCTGCCAATCGGGCCACAACCCGAGGAAATACCGCATAGGATACAATTTCCACATCGATATCGATAATAGGTTTCGCAGACAAATCAGGGACAGCAGTACTTCCTACATGATGGATAGCCAGTGCCAGGTCTCCCAGAGCCTGAGATAATTCCTGGCGAATATCTTTAAAGTCCTTGGGCCACTGGGGGTCATAGGATTCTACAATGACTCGCTTCATTTTTATCCCTGCTTCCCTTCCTCCAGCAAGGCCCGGTTCTCCTCAAACCTGGCCTTCGTCTTCCGGGCTGCTTCGATCAGCCCTGTGAATTCTGTGGACAGGACACGGCGGATGTTTACATCGCTGCTGAGGGTCTTGATATAGGTACGGATATTGCGGGGATGGAGCAGCTCCTGAACATTATCCGCACCGCCGGTGCCCAGCAGAGAGAACATCACGTCCACAAGCTGGTTGCGCTCCTGATTGGTCATGTCCGCGAACCAGGTCTTGATGGTGGCATCGATGTACTGGGAAGATTCCGTAATCTCCTGTACCGGGATGAATTCCCGGCCAAGGACATCCCAGGTGTAGAGGTCGTGCTGCAGCAGACCCACGGTCTTGCTACGGATGACGGTATAGGGTTCCTCATGCTCCAGCAGCATGCCAATAACGGAGGACTGGGGGATGTAGGTCCGAATGCGGGGCACCATGGCAAGATACCCGGGATCACCCATCAGATATTTGGTAAAACCGGGGCCGTCGTTATTATATACCCCCACGATACGCTGCTGGATCATGGGCGAGGACCGGGCCGCCGCAAACACCGCAAGATTGCCGCCCTTGGAATGGCCGCCGAGATACATGGGATCCGGGCATTCCAGGGCCACCTCCCGGACATATTGCAGCGCCAGACGCTGGGCAGGGATCGTTTGCTGGAAGGTCATGTTAAAATCTTCCTTCCACCCCACCAGGGTGTTGTCCGTTCCCCGGAAGGTCAGGAACATGGTGCCGTCATCCAGCTGAAAGGTCATGGCCGCAAACTGAGTCTCCTGCTCCGGGATAAACTGGTCCCGGTACAGGCAGATCCTGCAATGGCCAAAGCGCGGTGTGGCTGCCGCCGCGTGAAGCAGCTCTATGTCGTTTTTCGCCCGGCACCGGGTTTCTATATCCTCAAAAGAAAAGAACTCCTCTGCGGCTTCCCGCAGGGTCACAGCCCGGTCCGGCCCGCACTGGGCCAATTCGCCATAACAGACATAGGCCAGTCCCGAAAAGATCAGCGCGTCTACCGCATTGACCCGGTCCTGGGTAAAGGTCAGGTCGCCGCGCCACTGCAGGTAATCAAATACATTTGCCATGGGATCACTCCTTTGGGTACAGCATAGCACGGGTTTATGAATTTTTCTACCGTTTCCTGACAGTTCCTGAAATTATTCTTAAGATCTCCAAAAGATAGTTGACATTTTGGTTTATTCACAGTAAACTAAAAGAAAGGTTTATCACGAATAAACCAAAAGGAGGTGTACCATTTGGAAGACTATAAATTGGGCGTAGTAGAATCCCGGTTTGCGGATATCATTTGGGCCAATGAACCACTCCCCTCCCGGGAATTGGTGGCCCTGTGCCAAAAGGATCTGAACTGGAAAAAGCCTACCACCTATACGGTGTTGCGCAAGCTCTGCGAGCGGGGTATTTTTCAGAATACGGATGGTTTGGTCACGTCACTAATCTCCCGGGAGGATTTCTACGCAGCTCAGACAGAGCGGTTCGTGGAGGAAACCTTTGACGGTTCCCTGCCGGCCTTCTTTGCAGCCTTTACCAAGCGGAAAAATCTTTCCGCCCGGGAGATTGCGGAAATCCGTGCTCTGATCGATGCTATCGGGGAGGAATAACGTATGGCAGAACTATTTTATAGAATTGCAGATATGAGCATATCCGCCGGGTGGGTGGTATTGGCTGTGCTGGTGGCCCGTTTGCTGATGCGTAAAGCGCCCAAATGGATCAACTGCGCCTTGTGGGCGTTGGTAGCCGTGCGGCTGGTTTGTCCGTTCTCTTTGGAGAGTGTATTCAGCCTCGTGCCTCAAACTTCTCCGATTTCTGCATCTGTGGAAGAATTTCAGATACAGGAGCTTCCTACGATAATCCAAACACTGGACTTCTCCGATATGCCCGCCGGGAGCATCATGTCCGTACAGTACGAAGACGAAGCGGGAAAATCCCAGGTTATTGAGGTGTATCAGGACGAGGATGGCACTGTGAAGGCTGTTGATCCTCCCAGCAGTCCGTATGTTTCCTGGGAAGATGTCCTTCCTTTGGTTTGGGTTGGCGGTGTTCTGCTTATGGTGCTGTATGCCGCATGGAGTTATCTGCGCATTCTAAAAAAGGTGCAGGTCTCAGTGAATATCGGCAATGGTGTTTTCATCTGCGACTACATCGATACCCCCTTTATTCTGGGCATCGTGAAACCGAAGATTTTTCTGCCCTCTGCCATGGACCCCAAAGATGCCGCCCATGTGCTGGCCCACGAGCGGGCCCATTTGAAGCGGAAGGACCATTGGTGGAAGCCTCTGGGCTACCTGCTGCTGGCAGGATACTGGTTTCATCCCCTGTTATGGGTGGCTTACATTCTGCTGTGCCGGGATATTGAGCTGGCCTGTGATGAAAAGGTCATCCGGGACTTAGGCTCCCGGGAGAAAATGGCCTATTCCGAGGCCCTGCTGAAATGCAGCGTTCCCCGGCATATGGTGTTAGCCTGTCCCCTGGCCTTTGGTGAGGTCAGCGTGAAGGAGCGGGTGAAGTCCATCCTGCATTATAAGAAGCCAGGCTTCTGGATCCTGCTGGTCAGTGTCATCCTTGTCGTGGTAGTGGCCCTGTGCTTCCTGACGGATGCACCGGAGGTGGAACTGCATTCTCCCTTTGAAGAGCAGCTTTGGGTCACGGAGCTGGTCTACAGTCATTCAGGTGAACCCCTTTACAATGCCCCCAGTTCCCTGCTGGGTAGTTTTACGCTGACAGAAGACGGCGGGTTCTCTGCCATATCAACTTATTGGCAGCCTTTTGTAAAAACCGAACTGACAGAAAGTAATTTTGATTCCCTGTTTGAAAGCGCCGGGGAATGGTATTCTCTATCTCCTGAAAAACTGCGGAAACAGAATGTAAACGCCTGGGTGCTGAATGACACGACCAGCTATGCGCATGACCAACTGAACTACCCATTCTATTACCTGCTGCAGCAGAAGAACGGAAATCTTTATTTAACCCGCGGCCAGGTGTGGAACGGACAGCTTCGGCCCGGAAATACCTACATCCGCTGGATCTTCAAGCTGGATACGGCTACTATCACCCAGCCCTTCCAGGATGGAGATTCTCCCTTTGTGTATACTCGTACCATCGATGGCAATCACCTGGATGTCCATCACTGGGCAGACAGCACCATCCGTGCCTTCTATGAAGATGATGTAAATGTAGACGAACACAAGATATACATATCCGAACTGATCGACATTCTGCACTGTATACCGGAGAATGCTTTCTCTCTGGGTTCTCCTATCAAAGATGTGGAATGCAGCATTGATCTGGATGTGGGCCAATCAGGGATGTATGATGTGACCCTCCGCTATGGCGAGGGAAAGGTAGAAATCGCCTTCAGCGACACCTGTCCCTGGAGCTTTGCCGATACAGGAGATAGGGTATGGCATATTGACTATGATGGGCTAAACGAATTTTTTGCACGATATTCCCGCCGCAATACCCTTCCAGAGTATTTGCAGAAACCTCTGGAACTTCATAAGTGGAGAAAAAACATCGATGTGTCCGAGCTAAAATGGGCCACTGTGAGTATCATTGCTCCGATGCGTCATAATTACGGGTACAGCATGAACACAACTCAAGCCAAAACCCTTTTGAAGGAACTGAAAAAACTTCCGGATACCGCTTTCCTTCCTACCGATAGTCGGCCGGAACCATTAGAACAATTGGAGGCCGGAGCGGTCAGTTTGTATTGGTACTACCCAGCCTATATTGAGAATGAGGACACAATGCGTGCTGAACTAACCTATGTAGATGGCACAGCCTATTTCGGCTTCTGCGAATGGGGTAACAGAAATCCGGCACAAACCTGGGTTATTCAGGATGCTGCATTCACAGCATATCTCTCTACCCTCTTTGACCCATCCATTCCAAACGACGGTTATTCGCAGGAAGCAGCCATCGGCACAGTTTCTGTTTCCCATGAACTTGGCAGCATCAAGCTGAATACCTATGAATATATGGACTATGAGGTCATCGACTATACGGACGATGAGACTCCCTTCGGTATTCGGATGAAACCCAAGCTGGTGGAGGATGGTTGGATCTCGGTGTACTATTATCCCAAAGGCTTCACAGCGGACCCAAGCTGGGATAACAAGACCCGCGGGAGCATGAATGGTTACGATTGTATTTGGTATATACCGGAAGATCAGATCCAAGGTGACATATATAACTGGGGTGCTATTCATTTTACGAAGCTTTCCGGTGATTATGTGATTCTGAAAGAAGGCCTGAGCCAGTGGTGCCGTGAATTTTACATAGAAGCCGACACGATCTTTACGGATATGGTGCTTGGCGGAAATACCATGACAAAAGATGAAATTCTGGAAATAGCCCGGAGTACCCTGGGCAGCACATCCACGAATGTACTTTTCGTGGATGTAGATGGTGTACAACGCATAGCGGATGCTTCCTTTGACAGTGAAACCGGGCTTTGGATCATCGCCACTCCGGAAACACCCAGTCAAAAACCGGTCGTAGTACTAAAGCTGGATGCTTATGGAAATGTAATCGAATGAGTCAATGGGCGGGGTGTTTGTACCCCGCCCTGTATTTTTCTGTTGACATTATTCTCCATTCTCAGTAAAATAGTCTCATATTTTTCTCAGGAGGAAACGTTTATGGAACTGAACCGCGAGCAGGCACTGGCCCTGCTGAAAAAGTATAACACCGAGCCCTTCCACATCCAGCACGCCCTGACCGTAGAGGGTGTCATGCGCTGGTATGCCCAGCAGAATGGTGAGGATGTGGAGTTCTGGGGACTGTGCGGACTGCTGCATGATATCGACTTTGAGCTGTATCCCGACGAGCACTGCAAGAAAGCGCCTGAGCTTCTGGCTGAGGTAAATGCCGGAGAGGAAATGGTCCACGCTATCTGTTCCCACGGCTACGGCCTGTGCTGCGATGTCGCGCCCGTTCATCTGATGGAGAAGATCATGTTTACCGTTGACGAACTCACCGGTCTCATCGGCGCTGCGGCCCGTATGCGGCCAAGCAAGTCCGTCACGGATATGGAGCTGTCCTCTCTTAAAAAGAAGTTCAAGGACAAGAAGTTCGCCGCAGGCTGCTCCCGGGATGTGATCAGGCAGGGTGCCGAAATGCTGGGCTGGACCCTGGATGAGGTACTGGACAAGACCATCCAGGCTATGAGAAGCTGCGAAGCTTCCATTAATGCCGAAATGGAAACTATGTAAACAGAAAACGGCTGCTGAACGGTTTTCGCTCAGCAGCCGATTCTTTTTACTTACTGGACTTCCTTCAGGGGCTTGATATACTGCTCACGGCGGCGCTCCCGCTCGGACAGGTAGGCCACGTCGTTTCCGGAGTGGATCTCCCGCAGGTAGTCGTAGTGATTCTGCAGGATAGACTCGTTGTTCCGGGACAGCATGACCACAGCAATGGAAGAGCAATGGTCAGACACACGTTCCAGATGGGTCAGGGTCTCTATAAAGACCAGGCCGCTGCCGATGGAGCAGGCACCGGACTTCAGACGCTTGGTATGGCGGTCCTTCAGGATCATGACCATATCATCGATGGTCTCTTCCAGAGGCTCAATGGCCTTGGCCGCCTCATTATCATCCCTGCTGAAAGCATCCACGGTAATGGACAGGATCTCATTCACAGCAGAGCAGATAATGCCAAGCTCACGCTTTGCCATGTCGGAGAAGGTAGTATTCTCACTTTGCAGGCGGTCTGCCAGCTCCACCAGATTGGTGGCATAGTCACCGACACGCTCAAAAGCCGGAACTGTCTGAATCAGCATATCCATCTGGCGGTCATCCCACTCCGTTTCCACAGCCTTGGAAAGACCTACCAGGAACCGGTCGGCGGTATCCTTGAACTGATCCAGGTATTCCTCATCTTCGTTGATCTCGCTGACAAGAATAGGATCGTACTTCTTCAGGACCTTGCAGGCCTTCTCAAAATTGGACATTGCAATCTGACCCATGGCAGCTACAGCCTTGACAGTAACGCCAACTGCCACGGTGGGAGAATTGAACAGCTTTTCATCCAGGGTATGCAGCTCGGGATGCTTGTCCTCGGTGGGCTTGTCGTCCTTCACCAGCAGCATGGACAGCTTGACCATCCAATCCGCAAAGGGAATCAGGACAATGGCCGTGACCAGATTGAAAATTGTCTGGAAATTAGCGATTCCACCGCTGTCCACAGTGGCAACCCAGAACTCGGTGCCAAAAACTGCCAGCTTCTGCATGATCGTCATGACAAGCATAAACAGGACCGTACCGATGGTGTTAAAGGCAATATGAACAACGCCAGTACGCTTGGCATCCTTGGAAGAGCCGATGGAGCAGACCATGGCCGTGGTAACACAGGTGCCCAGGTTGATACCCATGATGACAGGATAGGCCATGGCAAAGGTAATACCAGACCCCGGCACCGAAGCAACCGTCTGCAACATGCCAACGGTTGCGGAAGAACTCTGAACGATAACCGTCAGGATCAGGCCGAAGGCGATACCGAACAGAGGATTGCCCAGGAATTCAACGAACGCCATGAAGGCATCGGTGCCAATCAGAGGCTTGACACCGTCGGTCATCAGGTTCAGGCCAACGAACAGCACACCGAAGCCGATGCAAATATCACCGATGGGCTTGGAAGCCTTGGATTTGACAAACATCAGCAGGATGATGCAAATGACCAGCGCAACGGGAGCCAGGGTATCGGTATCAAACAGCCACAGAAGGAAGCTGCCATCAGACTCGATAGAACCCAGACGAATGATCTGAGCCGTGACTGTGGTACCAATGTTGGCACCCATAACGACGGAAACAGCCTGCTTCAGGTTCAGGACACCCGCACCGATCAGGGCAACCGTCAAAACGATGGTCGCCGTAGAGCTTTGAATGACCGCAGTGACCATTGCACCGGTCAAAACGCCCATCACTACATTTCCGGTGACCTTTTCCAGCACCCGCTTTAGCGCGGAACCGGAGCTGTTCTTCAGGCCGTCGCCCATCAGTTCGATACCGTACAGGAACATGGCGAGGCCGCCCAGAAGCTGGATAATGGCACTTAAAATCTCCATATGAAACTCCTAATATCTATTGTATTTGTTTACAAAGAATGCCAGTTTCGGCATACTATCATTATAAGAAATTTCGGGACAAAAGTACAGTGACAAAATCGAAGCAAATTTTACGAAAACTTTATAAATAATTTATCAAATTGACCAATTATTTTCCGGTAGAGCCAAAGCCACCGGCATCCCGGGCCGTATCAGAGAGTTCTTCGGCCTGCACATAGGCAGGTGTCCGCACCGGCGTAATCACAAGCTGGGCTACACGGTCACCGTTTGCAATGGTTTGGCTCTGACTGCCGTGGTTGTGGAGGACAACGTTGATCTCTCCCCGGTAATCACTGTCGATCACACCTACTTTATTGGCCGGGGCCAGTCCCCGCTTGCAAGCCAGACCGCTGCGGGCATAAACCAATCCGGCACAATGCTGCGGGACTTCCAAAGCAATGCCGGTAGGAATAAACGACGTTTCGCCGGGGGCAATGGTGACAGGTGCTTCCAGGCAAGCATACAAGTCAGCTCCGGCTGCTTCCACACTGCCATAGGTGGGGAGTTTTGCTCCCTCTCTCAAAATTTTTACACGTACAGATTCCATATTATCCCTTCATTCCTTTCTTTTCACCCTGCCAATCCTGCCACAGGACGGTCTCCCCTGCCGCAAGAGATGCGGGGACATCAATCAGCCGTTGGTTCTCGGAACCCCGGAACCGGAGGGACAGGTTCTTTTTCGCTTCAACAAACGGACCATCCACCAGAACATCCAGATAGCTCAGATATTCCGTGCAATCTCCCAGACGTCCGGACAGGATATCCTTATCAAAAAGATACCCCGAGAATGCCCAGACGCTTTTTTCCGGCAGTTCTTTTTTGACCTGCCGCAGCAGTTCCACCACTGCCTCCTGGTTTTGGGGTTCGAAAGGTTCACCACCCAAAAGGGTCAGACCACGAATGTAGGCCGGGCGCAGCATATTCACAATGCTGCAAATGGTTTCCTGTGTGAAGGGTTCGCCGTAGTGAAAATCCCAGGCTACTTCATTGAAGCAGCCCTTGCAGCGGTGGGTACAGCCGGAGACGAACAGACTCACCCGAACTCCGGGGCCGTTGGCAATGTCACAGTTTTTAATGGTTGCGTAATTCATTTCTTAACTCCAAGTCTTGTAAAAATACGGAAACAGGAAGGCCATCCGATGCCTGCCCATAGAACGATCAGGAAATACCGCACTGCCCGGGCGGGATACACCGAAAGGATCATTTCCAGTGGAGCCCGAAGGCCCTCTTTGATAGCCAGGACCGTTCCCAAGCCAATCAGAATCTTCAGAAGCTGCGCCCACCAAATCGCTTTGGTTTCGAACTTGATGTACCGTTTTTCAGCCACGTAGACGATACAAACACCTGTGATACAGCCGATCATGGTGTAGGCGTTCTTCATGCCGGATTTCAGATTGTGGGCATCCATATCCATCGGGAAGGGCCACAGATGTACATACAGCAGAAGTCCCACAGACAGAATCAGCATGAGGAGAAGGATATCCTTCATCCCCCGCGCTTTCCCCATCGTCATCATGGGGCGCAGGGCGACTACCAGAGCCAGAGCCATAAGAGAACCCGTCAGTACATCCCCCGGTGTATGGACACCCAGATACATACGGGAAAAGGGCACCAGTACCGCAATCAGGATCCACAGAACACGAAGCCGGCGATTTTTTGTTCCGACCGCCAGCGCACCGAAGGTGCCTACCGCGTTCTGGCTATGACCGCTGGGGAAGGAATAGCCTGTGGCTGCTTCCCTGGCCTGCTCTACAATGGTAAATTCCGGATCCAGCACCCAGGGCCGGGGTACCCGGCAGAAGAGCTTAAAAAACTGGTTCAACATGGTTCCCAGAAAGCCCACTGTCATCAGGTAGTAGCCTTTTTGCTTATCCACACACCAGAATACGATCAGAGCCGCCACCAGGAAGGCAGTTTCCTCTCCCAGACGGGTGATCAGCAGCATACATTCATCCAGAAGGGGTGTGCGCAGATTTTCAAGAAGGTACAGGAATTCCATACTCATCCTCCTGCCATGATTTTTCTACAGTATATCATAGATGAGAACCTTTTTCCACTGTTATCTTGACAGGAAACGGGCCGCCGCAGATGCGGTGGCCCGTTTGGGAGTAATCTATGGATTACGATTCATCGGGATAGTCAACTTTGTATTGATCCCAAATCTGATTCTGTCCTTTTTTGTCAAGGCCCCGACGAACCAGCTTCTTGACGATATCATAAATAACCGCAAACATGGGCACGCAGATAACCATGCCTACGATGCCCCACAAGCCGCCGCAAAGAATGATTGCAAACAGCACCCAGAAGCTGGACAAACCGGTACGGTCCCCCAGAATCGCCGGACCGATCACATTACCATCCAGCTGCTGCAAAGCCAGCACAAAAAGGATAAACCAAAGTCCCTTGATCGGATCTTCGATCATAATCAAAAGCGTGGAAGGTACCGCGCCAATGAAGGGACCAAAAAACGGGATCACGTTGGTGATGCCTACGATGGCAGAAACCAGCAACGGATTGGGGAATTTAAACAGGATGCAGCCAACATAGCAAAGTACGCCGATGATGGCGGAATCAAGGATCTTTCCGTCAATGAAGCCACCGAACATTCTGTCTATGAAGGCAACCTCATTCAGGAAAATATCCGCCCATTTGGGTTTCAGCACACTGCGGACGATCATCAAACTCTGCCGCGCAAACTTCTTTCGGCTGGCCAGCAGATAACAGGCAACGATCAGGCCGATCAGCATATCATACAGAAACATCAGCACTTTATACACGCTGGAGCCTACGCCGCTGACGATGCTGGAAACATAGGGCGACAGGGTATTCTGAGCCCAGATCTCCAGATCCTTATACAGGGTAGATGTACTGGTATCAAACAGATGCAGAAGCTGCGCGATCTCCTCATTTTCACCGAAGGTAGCTCTGGCCCAGGAGAAGAACTGGCTGAGCTTTTCCGGGAACGTAGTCCAGAGGGAAAGGATGCTGTTATACAGCTGGGGCACGATCATAATGATCAGAACATAGACAGCCAGAATACCAGTCACCAAACTTAGAGCAACAGCCAGGCCGCCAGCTGTTTTCTTCATTTTATTGGGCAATAGCTTCTGAAGAAAAGCCTCATAATGATTGCACAGCGGACGCAGCAGATAAGCCACGACGCTGCCATAAATGAACGGAGCCAGGATATCACCGAGCTCATGAAAAATATCTCCAATACCCTGAAACCGGTACACAGCGAAAAACACCAGAATACTGAGACTGATAGCGCTAAAAATAGACAAAGTCAAATAAACGTATTTTTTCTTAAGAGGGTCTTTCATCTGATCACGCTCTTCCCTTTTCATACTGTGGTAAGTATATCAGCAATCCGCAAAACGGGTTTAAATAATCTGTGAACAATTGCGCATTTTCCAATCTTTGCTTTTTCTTTGCCTCAAAAAAGTTTACAAAATTCTCATAGTCTCCCTGCTTCCCTGCTCTTGCCAATTTTCCGGGGATTGGCTATAATAAGATCATACCGATTACATAAAATGAGGAATGAACATGTTTTCTACCAAGCCGCGCTGCCGCTATGAATCCAATCAGCTGGCAGAGGTGATCTGTCAGCTTCGTTTCCCGGAGATCTTAACCATCGAAGCATCCGCCCCTGCGGAATTCCAGGAAGCGATCCGTTCTGCCTTCCCCCTGTTTCTGCGCCGTCAGGAAATGGCAGCGCCCAAACTTGCAGGTCTTCCCGGCAGCCTCACGCTCCAGAAGCAGGAGCCTGTGACCAATTATCAGTTTTCCACCGCAGATAGTGTATGGCGGGTAAATGTAACCAGCAAGTTCATCTCCCTGACCTGTACCCGCTACACCTGCTGGGAGGACTTTGCCGCACATCTGGATAAACCACTGGCCGCCTTCATTCAGATCTATAAGCCGGTCCACTTCGAGCGGGTGGGATTGCGGTATCTCAATTTCATTTCCCGGTTCGATCTGGGATTGGAGGGGGTCCCCTTTTCCGAACTGATAATGCCCTGTTATCTGGGCCCTTTGGCGGAGGAAGATGTTTCCGAAGGAGCCGCCAGCCGCTGTACGGTGGACTGTGAAATGGCTATCCGGGGTGGCTGCCGGGTGAAGCTCCATGCCGGTCCCGGTCTTGTGAAACGTGGCGGCAAAGAAGATAAAGAAATCAAGTTCGTTTTTGACCAGGACCTTTTTATGTCCGGCCCATTGCCGCCAAATCTGGTGCCCGGGGCTTTGCAGACATTACATGCCCAGGCCGGTTCCATCTTCCGCGGGGCCATCACGGACCGGCTGCATGAAGCTATGGAGCCGAATGTACGGTGACAGAAAAGGACTGTTGCGAAAGATGGACAGAAAAATCAAAGGTCTCGCCCTCATGCTGTTGAGCATTCTCTTTATCGTAGGATTCGACAGCATTGACCGAAGCTGGGCTACCTATGTGTTTGACCTGAGCCTGCAGTGGTCCACTGTTTTTATGGGAATCGGATTGATTGGTTTTCTGATGATATTTTTTGAGAAAAAATAAGAAAGGAACTTATTATGCCCTATTACGGTTATTATTATGGCTTTGACTGGACGTACCTGTATCTGGTACTGCCCTGTATTATACTGTCTTTGTGGGCCAGCCACAATGTCAATTCTACCTTCCAAAAATACTCCAGGCAGTATTCCCTGCGGCGGCTCACCGGTGCTGAGGCGGCCCAGCGGGTGCTTTCTGCCAACGGTGTCCACGGTGTCCGCATTGAGCGGATAAGCGGCAATCTGACGGACCATTTTGATCCCAAAACCAATGTCATTCGTTTGTCGGACAGCGTGTACAATAACACCTCCACCGCCGCAATCGGTGTGGCTTGCCACGAAGCTGGACATGCGGTGCAGTATGCCCATGACTACGCTCCCATCAAACTCCGGGCTGCCATCATTCCCATTACCAACTTTGGTTCCCGCATCGCCATGCCTTTGATTTTGGCAGGCATTCTGTTCTCCGCTATGGGTTCTTTCTCCGATACGCTGGTGTATCTGGGAATCGCCGCCTTTGGTCTTTCCTTTGTTTTCCAGCTGGTGACTCTGCCTGTGGAGTTCAATGCCAGCCGCCGGGCCATGCAGGCCATTGAATCCGCAAATCTTCTGACCGAAGAAGAGCAGCGGGGTGCCCGGAAGACCCTGACTGCTGCGGCCATGACCTATGTAGCTGCCACCGCTGTGGCCCTGGCTCAGCTTTTACGGCTCATTGCCATTTTCGGCGGAAACAGAAGGAGACGGGACTGATGGTCTATACGGAGCTGACAAACAAAGCCCTTTGCTATGCCTATAATGCCCATCACGGCCAGCTGGACTACAACGGAATTCCCTTCATCTTCCATCCCCTGCACTTGGCGGAACAGATGAAAGATGAGATCTCCTGCTGCGCAGCGCTGCTTCACGATGTGGTGGAGGATACGGAGCTGACACTGGAGGACCTTCGGAAGGAATTTCCGGAGGAAGTGGTTTCCATTGTGGCGCTGCTGACCCATGAGGACAGTGCGGAATACAACAGCGAAGAATATTTCGACTATATCCGTGCCATCAAGGCTGATCCTATTGCAAAAAAGGTAAAGCTGGCGGACATCGCCCATAACAGCGACCAGACCCGCTGCACCGGTGCAGGACTGCCGGAGGAGAAGCTGGAATACTGGAAGCAAAAGTACCAAAAAGCATTGGAAATTCTTAGTGAATAATGCCAACATTTTTCCGCTTCGGTCTTGACAGCCGGGGCGGAATTTTGTATAATCCCTTGGTGTGAAAAGTATGAAAAATGTGATTTTCAAGGAGTGATGACATGCCTGGAGGCAAACACATCCTCGGCAAAAGCAAGCAGCAGCGGGTCTTCGGCACGGCCAAGGTCGGTGACCGGGGGCAGATCGTGATCCCCAAGGAAGCACGGGAGCTGTTTGGCATCAAGCCCGGCGACACCCTTCTGATTTTGGGAGAAGCAGAGACCGGACTGATCGTATCCCGGCCGGAGGTTTTGAACAACCTTGCCACAGAACTATTGAATAATGTAAAAAAAGAGGATTAACTATGGAAGAATTACTGGAATTATATCAGACCATGGGCATCTCTCCTGCCGTCTATGCCTATGGTGAGAACGCCATTGAAAAGCTGAAAACGCGCTTCGAAGCCATCGACAAGATCGCCGAGCACAACCAGGCCAAGGTCCTGCGGGCCATGCAGAAAAACAAAGTCTCCGCTGCCTGCTTTGTCGGAACCACCGGCTACGGCTATGATGACTTCGGCCGGGACAATCTGGAACGGGTCTATGCTGACGTTTTCCATACGGAAGCAGCCCTGGTCCGTCCCCAGATCACCTGCGGTACCCATGCGCTGACCATCGCCCTCAGCGCCAACCTGCTTCCCGGTGATGAACTGCTGAGCCCTGTGGGCCTGCCCTATGATACCCTGCAGGAGGTCATCGGTATCCGCCCCTCCCCCTGCTCTCTGGCAGAGTACGGTGTCACCTACAATCAGGTAGATCTTCTGTCCGATGGTACCTTCGACTATGACAACATTGCCAAGGCCATCGGGCCCAAGACCAAGATGATCACCATTCAGCGCTCCAAGGGCTATGCCACCCGCCCCACCTTCTCTGTCAAGCAGATCGGCGAGCTGATCGCTTTCTGCAAGAACATTAAGCCTGACTTGATCGCCATGGTAGACAACTGCTACGGCGAATTTGTGGAGGTCATTGAGCCTTCCGATGTGGGTGCGGATATGACCGTCGGTTCTCTGATCAAGAATCCCGGCGGCGGTCTGGCTCCCATCGGCGGCTATATCGCCGGCACCAGAGCCTGCGTGGACCGCTGTGCTTACCGTCTGTCCGCTCCCGGCCTGGGCCAGGAGGTCGGTGCCAACCTGGGACTGATGACCTCCCTGTATCAGGGCTTCTTCCTGGCTCCTACTGTCACCGCCGGTGCGGAAAAGGGTGCCATCTTCGCCGCCAACCTGTACGAGCCTCTGGGCTTCCGCTGTGTTCCCGGTGCGGATGAAAGCCGTCACGACATCATCCAGGCTGTGGAACTGGGCAGCGAGGAGGGTATGATCGCCTTCTGTAAGGGTATCCAGGCCGCGGCTCCTGTGGACAGCTTCGCTACCCCCTGGCCTTCTGAGATGCCCGGTTACAAGGACCGTGTCATCATGGCCGCCGGTGCCTTCGTCCAGGGAAGCTCCATCGAACTGTCTGCCGACGGTCCCATCCGTCCCCCCTACGCCGTCTATTTCCAGGGCGGTCTGACCTGGTATCATGCGAAACTCGGTATCCTCATGAGCCTGCAAAAAATGGTCGATGCAGGCCTCGTAACATTATAAGGAGAAAAAACGTTATGTCCTGGCTGTTCTTTTCCATCGCAACCGCCCTTCTGTGGGGCACCGCAGAACTGTTTTACAAAAAAGGTGCTCTGCCCAACGAAAAATATTCCCATCTGAAGATCTGTGTCTGGGTCGGCGTTGTCATGGGTGCCCATGCCATCTTCACCCTGCTGACCAAGGATATCGGCTATGATCCCATCAACCTGCTGGTCTATCTGCCCGTTTCCCTGCTGTACATCATTTCCATGGCCTTCTCCTATTTCGGAATGCGCTTTCTGGAAGAATCCATTTCCGACCCCATCGAGAATACCTCCGGTGCCGTATGCAGTCTGCTGTGTGTTATCTTCCTGAAGGAGACCCTCTCTCCCCTCTCCGTGATCGCCATCATTATCATCGTGATCGGTGTTCTCGGTGTCGGTTTCCTGGAAAATGCCGGTGAGACCCAGAGAAAGAAAAATCTTGGTAAGAAGCTGGCCATCATCGCCTTCTGCATGCCTTTCGTCTACGCCCTGCTGGATGCCTTCGGTTCCTTTGTGGACATCTTCTATCTGGACGACTTTGCCACCACCCCTCTGATCGGCGTGACCGAAGAGACCATCGAAGACGTTGCCAACACCAGCTATGAGCTGACCTTCGCCCTGTTCGGCCTGATTCTGTTCCTCTTTATGAAGGCCAAGAAAGTAAAGTTCGGCCCTGTCCCCCAGCATAAGGACAAGATCCTCGCTGCTGTTTTCGAGACTGCAGGTCAGTTTACCTACGTGTATGCTCTGAGCGGAAACGGTGCCATCGCGGCCCCCATTATTTCCTCTGTCTGCATCGTGTCCCTGCTGCTTTCCCGGATCTTCCTGAAGGAAAAGCTTTCCTGGAAGACCTATGCATTCATTGCCGTTGTTATCGTTGGTATCCTCCTGCTGGCCGTCAGTGAAGAGCTCTGACGCAATCCATAGACACACAGCCCTCCGGAATACTTCCGGAGGGCTTGTTTTTTGGACACGATCCAGTATAATAAAAGAAAACCAGAAAGAAGGTATGGGCATGGCCAAGGGACTGAATTCGAACCAATTGAAGCTCATTGCGATCCTCGCAATGACGCTGGACCATCTTATATGGACTCTGTGTCCCGGATATGATACCCGGTGGTTCGTTCTGCTGGCCCATGTTATCGGACGGTTGACCGCGCCTGTCATGTGGTACTTTATTGCGGAAGGCTATTGCCATACCCGCAGTGTCAGAAAATATGCTTTGCGGCTGTTTTCACTGGCTGTTATCTCCCATTTCGCCTATAATTTCTGCTTTGGTATCCCCTTCATTCCCTTTCAGACCTCAGTGTTCAATCAGACCGGTGTGGTCTGGTCTTTGGCCTGGGGACTGGTGCTGCTGTGGGTATATGATGCCTCCGGCTGGAAGGAATGGCAGAAACTATTCTCCACCGTTTTTGTCTGCCTCATCACGTTCCCCTGTGACTGGAGCTGCATCGCGGCAATGGCCGTGGTGTTTATCGGTGTCAACCAAGGAAATTTCAAAACCCAGATGAGCTGGATGATGGTTTGGACCGCAGTGTATGCCCTGGTGTATTTCCTGTTTATTGACAAAGTCTATGCTCTGGTACAACTGTTCACCTGTTTGTCTATCCCACTTCTGAAGCATTACAATGGTCAGCGGGGCCAGTGGCAGGGAATGGGCAGGTTGTTTTACGCCTACTATCCTACCCATTTGGCAGTTTTGGGCATCCTGCGGATATTTCTGTGGGGACAAATGTTTGTGACCGCAACCGCAAATTTCCGGTAAAAAAGCACCGCCGCAGCGGTGCTTTTTCATATAGATTTGCTTCGTCTGGCGCAGCGGGGACGGCCGCCGCCGCAGTAGCGGTATTCCGGGCAGTTTTTGCAGGTGCTGCCTACTTTCTTCTCCTTGCCGAACAAACTGACTGCAACGATCAGAATCAACAGGACTGCGACAAAAATCAGGATTATGTCCATAGTCTGCCTCCTATTTCCCGCAGGCGCCATTACAGCCTGCACACTGTCCGCTGCAGGTGGCCCCATCTGGGCAGCCGATGCACTTCACGCCGCGCTGCTTCGCTTTCACCATATAGCGGATCACAAATGCCAGAATCGCCGCTATGACCAATATCACGACCAGATTTTCCATAAGTATCCTCCTTGTCAGTTAGTTTTAGCTAACCATTATGATTAAAAGCTGCCAATGTCTCCATTGGCGGCTTAATATGTTAGATGCTGATGGCCTCAGCCAGCTGATTGTCAATGCTGTACCGGCCATCCTTGACAGAGATCACACAGCTGCCCCTGCGGCGGGAAACGACTGTGATGGGTTCACCGCTGTAACAGCCCAGAGAAAACAGAAACGCATCCAGTTCCTCATCGTCTGTCTCGATACTGCGGATAATATACTCTTTGCCTTCCTCGGCCTGGATCAGTGTCATATTGACTGCCACCCTTCCAAAATATAGTTAGCGTTCGCTAATTTCCATATGCTAACTATATCACCGACCGGGAGATTTGTCAAGGCGCAGTTGGGCAGGTTTTTTCCAAATCCGACAGTTTTCGAAAAGAATCCACCAATTGCATTTTTTCTTCCCGTGAAAGAGCTTTGACCTGAAGCTCCCGTTTCAGCGCTTCGGAATGGGTACCGCATTCCTCCCGGTAGACCAGCTCCAGCGGTCCCCGGCCCCGGGTATATTTCGCGCCCTTCCCTGCCCTGTGGGCTTCCAGACGCTTCCCAATATCCGTGGTGATGCCCGTGTACAGGGAACCGTCCTTACAGCGCAGGATATACAAATACCATATATTTTCCATGGCTTCTCCATAAAACCGGGGCGGACACCCGGTCCGCCCCTACCGTTATTTCAGAATTTTCTTTTCCAGCAGCCGGTCCAGCAGGAAGAAGGTCACGTTCCCCAGGATCAGCAGAACCAGGGTCATCATCATTCCCATTTCCGCAAACTCCGCCGTAAGCTGGTCCAGCCCGAACAAATGCATCAGCAGCCAGTATAAAACCAGAACAGAACTGTTGAACAGCAGCCCCTTCCAGAGCCACTTTCCTTTCCTCCTGTCCAGTTTGGGCTTCACAACAGGATAATAGCCAATAGCCGCGAACACCGCCGCCGCTTCCTTGTCTGGTGCCAGCAATATTGCTAAGATCGCCACTGCCCCAAACCAGGCCCAGGCAATGCGGGTGCCGCAGATTTTCAGCACCACCTGCAGGATCAGGCAGCAAAGCATGGGGCAGACATAGGTCGCCACCGGGATCAGCGTTCCCATACTCATAATGACCAGGGCCAGAGCCGCAAGAATACCGCCCAGGGCCATGTTGGCCGCAGGTGTGCGCTTACTTGGCATTCTTCTTCAGCAGGCCGTACTTGATGTCCCACAACTTCTGGCTCAGGTCCACATAGTAGGTCTGGGGATTGTCGAAGCGCTTAACTTCGTCCCACAGGGTATCCACCTGTTGGGCGCAGTAGGTGCGGATTTCCTCCAGAGTGGGCAGCTCATAGACCAACTTGCCGGACTGGAAGATGGGAACCTGCAGCTCCTTTGCAGTGAAATTATAGACGTTCTTCCGCTTCCAGGTTGCCTCGGGATCAAAGATCTCCATATCCTGGCTGTCATCGATCACCTCATCGTAGATTGCCAGATAGTCGGCGATGGCCTTACCGGTATCGTTGCCAATGAAGCGGTAGAGCTTCTTGTAGTGAGGATTCGTGATCTTCGCCACGTTCTCGGAGATCTTGATCTTGGGGGTAACGGAGCCGTCATTGTTCTCCACAGCCACCAGCTTGTATACGCCGCCGAAAACAGGTTCGCTTCGGGCGGTGATCAGACGCTCACCAACGCCGAACAGGTCGATCTTGGCATCCTGCCGCAGCAGGTCCCGGATGATGTACTCGTCCAGAGAGTTGGATACGGAAATCTGACACTCGGTCCAACCGGCCTCATCCAGCATCTGACGGGCCTTCTGTGTCAGGTAAGCCATGTCACCGGAGTCCAGGCGGATGCCGCACTTGGTAATGCCCTTGGGCTTCAGGACCTCGTTGAAGACCCGGATGGCATTGGGGACACCGGACTTCAGGGTATTGTAGGTATCCACCAGCAGGGTTGCATTGTTGGGATACATTTCCACATAGGCTTTGAAAGCCTCATACTCGCTGTCAAACATCTGGACCCAGGCGTGAGCCATGGTACCGCCAGCCTTCACGCCGAAAAGCTGGTCAGAAATGGTGCAGGCAGTGCCGTGGCAGCCGCCAATGTAAGCGGCGCGGGCACCCAGAATGGCAGCGTCCGCACCCTGGGCACGGCGGGAACCGAATTCCAGAACGGTACGGCCCTCGGCAGCCCGGACAACACGGTTGGCCTTGGTGGCGATCAGGCTCTGGTGATTGACGCACAGCAACAGATAGGTCTCGATCAGCTGGGCCTCGATGGCGGGAGCCCGGACAGTGATGATGGGCTCATTGGGGAACATGGGCGTACCCTCGGGAACGGCCCAGATATCACCGGTGAACTTGAAGTCCGCAAGATATGCCAGGAACTCCTCGCTGAACAGCTGCCGGCCACGGAGATATTCAATATCCTCCGGAGAGAAGTGCAGATCCTGGATGTACTGGACGATCTGCTCCAGGCCCGCCGCAATGGCGAAGCCGCCGCCATCGGGACAACGGCGGAAGAACAGGTCAAAATACGCGATACGGTCCTTGTACCCGGTGGCAAAATAGCCCTGGCTCATGGTCAGCTCGTAGAAATCACAGAGCATGGTCAAGTTAAGTTTATCATTGACAACCATAACAGTCACCTCATAAATTTAGTTGTATCGATTATAGCGTATTTGTGTCGGAATGGCAAGTGTTTTCATTGACAAGACAGCTGCATTAGCAGAAAACTTTTTTGTATACACTTCCCTTTCCGTTGACAGTGGCGAAAATATCGGGTATTATCTTAGTAAGAAAGGACGTGATACATATGGAGATCATTGTTGGTATGAAGAGAGAAGTATCTACCCTTGTGGAGCGGGAGGACACTGCCAAGGAGGTAGGGTCCGGCGACCTGCTGGTTTACGCTACCCCCTGTATGGTAGCCCTCATGGAGGGTGCTGCCTGCGAGGCCATTGCTGATGCTCTGGGGGAAAACCAGACCACTGTGGGCACTGCCCTGAACATCGAGCACATCTCCGCAACCCCCGTGGGACTGGAAGTCCGGGCGGAGGCAGAAGTCACCGCTGTGGATGGTAAGGTCATTACCTTTTATCTAAAAGCCTTCGATGAGGCCGGAGAGATCGGTCACGGCATCCACAAGCGGGTCATCATAAACAGCCAGAAGTTCCTGGAAAAAGCCTACAATAAGCTATAAGGAGGACACGTTATGCAGGATTACAGAGCCATGATCCGCAGCACCTTTGAACAGGGCAGCGTCCGGGACGCGGAAGTCCTGTTTGAAGCCTGCATCAAGAACGCATTCCCCACCTTCAATTTCCGCCGTCTGGAGCTGATCCGTTTCCTGCGGGATCCCAAATACATGGAAGGCCGCAGCTGGAACCATGTGTTCGAAGTGAAAAAGACCGAATATAAGGGCCAGCCTGTTTGGGAGGTCCACTGCCACCGGGTCACCATGGGAAAAACACCGGATAAGCAGGTGTATTTAGATTACCTGACGCTGGGATTTGTGGAATATTTGGAAAAGTAAGGTAACAATATACGCTCTGTAGGGGAGGCATAAATGCCTCCCCTACTGTTTTTACTTCTTCCTGGCTTTGTCGGAAGCAATGATACGCTTCATTGCTTCGATGCCGACTTTGATGGCACCGGAGGTATCCTCGGTCATGGGCATGGCAAGGCCTGCCTTTTCCCGCTCCTGATTCCAGACGGCGTGGAAGCAGCTGCCGCAGCGGACACCCAGAGCCGCTGCAACCACGAACAGGGCAGCTGATTCCATCTCGCTGGCCTTGACACCCAGGCGCTTCCAGCTTTCCCACTTCTGCAGCAGATCATAGTAGACAGGAGACTTCTCCGGGCTGTGCTGGCCGTAGAAGGAGTCCTTGCACTGGACAACACCCACATGGGTGCCGTAGCCCAAATCCTCACTGGCAGCCTTCAGCGCGGCGGTGATATCAAAGTCCGCAACCGCCGGGAATTCAATGGGAGCATATTCCAGAGAGGTGTGCTCGTAACGGATGGCACCGCTGGCCACCACCACATCACCGGGCAGCACATCCATGGCGATACCGCCGCAGGTACCGATGCGGATGAAGGTATCCGCACCGATGGCCGTCAGCTCCTCCATAGCAATGGAAGCAGAAGGACCGCCGATGCCGGTGGAACAGACGGAGACCTTTTCTCCCAGCAGGGTACCGGTATAGATGTTATACTCCCGGTTCATGCCAATATGGACGGGGTTATCGAAGTGTGCGGCAATCGCCTCGCAGCGGCCGGGGTCGCCGGGCAGGAAGACGTAACGGCCCACGTCCCCTTCCACACAACGGATGTGAAATTGCATACCGATATCTTGCATAGAAACCACCCTTTTTGTACAAAATAGATAAAATGAGTATATCATATCAAAGGCGCTTTTGCAAGAAAAACCGGGACGTTTTTCGCGTCCCGGTCTGATTTTACTTTGCAAGCTTTTCCCTGTCGAAATAATTCTTGGTCAGCTTGACCACCACGCCACTGAGGCCCAGCAGGGCGATCAGGTTGGGGATGGCCATGAAGCCGTTGAGAGTGTCAGCAATGTTCCATACCAGATCCAGCTTCAGCGTTGCGCCGATGATCACCACGAACACGAAAACTGTCTGGAAAATGCCGACGAATCTGCCGCCGGTAAGGAACTCAAAGCAGCGGGTGCCGTACAGGGACCAGCTGAGGATGGTGGTCAGGGCGAACAGGCCAATGCCCATGGCAACGATCAGTGCGCCAATCTGCTCGCCGAATATGGTCGCAAAGGATGCGCTGATCAGCTCCGCACCGGCGCTCTGGCCCCAGGCAATGTCCACGCCGGCTTCCACGCCGCACAGCAGGGTCAGAGCGGTCAGGGTGCAGATGACGATGGTATCCATGAAGACCTCAAAGATGCCGTACAGGCCCTGCTTGACAGGGTCAGTTTCGGAGGTAGCCGCATGGGCGATGGGAGCGGAGCCGAGACCTGCCTCGTTGGAGAAGACACCGCGGCCAACACCCTTCTGGATGGTGGTCATGATGGTGATGCCGAAGGCACCGCCCAGAGCTGCCTCTGCATTGAAGGCACCCTGGAAGATCATGGCGAAGACCTTACCCACGGAGCCCAGGTTGGTAAAGACCACGCACAGGGCGCAGATGATGTAAATGGCTGCCATCACAGGCACCAGCTTTTCTGTAACGGAGCCGATGCGCTTAACGCCGCCAAAGAGGACCAGTGCCACGATAAAGGCAACAATGCCGCCGATGATGAGGCTGGACACGGGGACCAGCTGGCCCATTACCGTGAAGGACACGGCAGCGGTATTGCCGCCGAAGGCATCGATGGCGTTGTTGATTGCACCGGCAATGGTATTGACCTGGGTCATATTGCCGATACCGAAGGCAGCCAGAGCGCCCAGGAGACTGAACAGCACAGCCAGCCAATTCCACTTTGTGCCAAGACCGTTCTTAATATAGTACATGGGACCGCCCACCCAGTCACCCTTGGCATTGCGCTCCCGGTAACGGACAGCCAGCACCACTTCGGAATACTTGGTGACCATACCGAACAGTGCGGATATCCACATCCAGAACACTGCACCGGGACCGCCTACCGCAATGGCACCGGTAACGCCTGCAATGTTGCCGGTACCCACCGTTGCTGCCAGAGCCGTGGTCACAGCCTGGAAGGGGGTCACCTCACCCTGGCCTGCTTCCTGCTTCTGAAAAACCTTACCGATGGTGTTTTTCATGACATAGCCGAACTTCCGGAACTGGGGAAAGCCGGTACGGGCACTGAGATACACGCCGGTACCAACCAGCAGAATCAGCATCCAGGGGCCCCAGGCAATGCCGTTTAAGTAGTTGACAATCTCATTCAAAGTCATAGTCTTCTCTCCTTTTCTCAAGTCCACTTTATCATACTAAATTGTATACAAGAATTCAAGTATAACTTAATTCCGGTTAAGAAAACTTTGCTGTGTTTTCCAGGTGGATTTTTGTTCATAGTACCGAAACATTTCTATGAAGATATGGGAAGGGGGAGGCTTTTCGCCTCCCCCACTGGTATTATGAAAAACGTATTCAGAAAAAGCTGACCTGGCTGTTGTCCGGCAGGTCACCGAAGGCGCCCGCGTCCTTCAGCATCTGCATATGGGTCTTGGACACCTTGGGGCAAGCCGCGGCCACTTCCTCAATGGACAGGAAGCTCCTCCCCTTCCGGCCCTCCATCAGGTCCCAGGCGGCACTTTCGCCCAGACCCGAGATGGCCACGAAGGGCGGCAAGATCTTTCCGTCCTTGATCAGAAACTTGGTGGCGTGGCTGTCGTAAATGCTGATGGGGGCAAATTCGAAGCCCCGGAGGTAGAATTCATAAACAACCTCCATGGTGGTCAGCAGATCCTCGTCCTTGGCGGTGGCTTCCTCGTTGCCGTCAATGGCCTCGATGTTGGCCAGGATGCTTTCCATGCCCCCGGTCATCAGCACCGCGTCAAAGCCACCCTTCTGGCTGCGGCGGTAGAAATAGGCGGAATAGAAGGCCAACGGGTGGTAGACCTTGAACCAGGCGATACGGAAGGCCATCATGCAGTAGGCCACGGCGTGGGCCTTGGGGAACAGGTACTTGATCTTCTTACAGGAGCCGATATACCAGTCGGGAACGCCCGCCGCCACCATCTCTTCCTCCGCACCGGGAGGCAGGCCCTTGCCCTTACGGACGGATTCCATGATCTTGAAGGCCCGTTTATCCGGCATACCGCAGGAGATCAGGTAAAGCATGATATCATCACGGGCACCGATGGTCTGGTCCACGGTGGCGGTCTTGGAGTTGATCAGGTCTTTAGCGTTGCCCAACCACACGTCAGTGCCATGGGTATAGCCGCAGATCCGCACCAGGAAGTCGAACTTTGTGGGCATGGTATCCAGTAGAACACCACGGGTGAAGCGGGTGTTAAACTCGGGAACACCCACAGCTCCGGTGGGACCCAGGAGTTTGTCATTTTCATAGCCCAGGATCTTACTGGATGTGAAGATTGACATAGTCCCCTTGTCATCCAGGGGAATGGTCTTGGCGTCCACTCCGGTCATGTCCTCCATCATGCGGATCATGGTTGGGTCATCATGGCCCAGCATATCCAGCTTCAGGAGGTTTTCTTCCATGGAGTGGTATTCGAAATGAGTGGTGATCTGGTCGGAGTTGGGGTCGTCGGCAGGATGCTGAACGGGACAGAAGTCCCAGATCTCATTTTCCTGGGGAATAACCACCAGACCGCCGGGATGCTGACCTGTGGTACGGCGAACACCCGCACAGCCGCTGGCCAGGCGGGCTTCCTCAGCACGGCTTGCGGTCTTGCCCCGCTCCTGCATATATTTTTTCACATAGCCGAAGGCTGTCTTCTCCGCAACGGTGCCAATGGTGCCCGCACGGAACACGTGGGAGGGTCCAAACATGGAGATACAGTACTGGTGGGCCTTGGCCTGGTACTCACCGGAGAAGTTCAGGTCAATATCCGGCACCTTATCGCCGCCGAATCCCAGGAAGGTCTCGAAGGGGATATTGAAACCGTCCTTTTCCAGCTGGGTCCCGCATTTGGGGCACAGGGCATCAGGCAGATCCGCGCCGCAGTTAAATTCCTTAGGCACATCCAGAATGGTGTGCTTGCACTCCGGGTTGGGACAACGGTAATGGGGCGGGAAAGAGTTGACCTCAGTAATGCCCGACATGAAGGCCACGATGGAAGAACCGACAGAGCCTCGGGAGCCCACCAGATAGCCATTTTCCAGAGAATTCTGCACCAGCCGCTGGGCGGACATATAGATCACATCGTAGTGGCAGGAGATGATATCATGCAGCTCCACTTCCACACGCTTAGTGAACAGCTCCGGCGGATTGTCGCCATACAGGCGGTGGAGCTTTCCGTAGACCAGGTCCTTCAGATCCTCCACGGAGTTCTCGATTTTTGGTGCGAACAGATTATGGGGCACAGGACGCAGGGTCTCGCACATATCCGCGATAAGATTGGGGTTGGTGACAACCACCTCGTAGGCCTTTTCCTCCCCCAGGTAACTGAATTCCTTCAGCATATCGTCGGTGGTACGGAAATACAGGGGGTTGGGCTTGTCTGCGTCGTCGAAACCTTTGGTGGCAAGCAAGATATGGCGGAAAATCTCATCCTCCGGGTTCAGGAAGTGGACGTCACCGGTGGCCACCACCAGCTTACCCAGTTCTTCGCCCAGCCAGACGATCTTCCGGTTGTACTCCTTCAGCTGTTCCACATCTTTTGCCATACCCTTGGCCAGCATAAACATATTATTGGCCAGGGGCTGGATCTCCAGGAAATCGTAGAAGGAGGCTATGCGCTTTAGTTCGTCATCGCTCTTCCGGTCCAGGATGGCCTGGAAGAGTTCGCCCGCTTCACAGGCCGAACCAATGATCAAACCCTCCCGCAGTGCCATCAGCTCCGACTTGGGGATCCGGGGCACACGGCGGAAATATTTCAGATTGGAGTTGGAGATCAGGTGATAGAGGTTACGCAGGCCCACCTGGTTCTTTGCAAACAGAATGATATGCCGGGCCTGGCGGTCCTTGATATGTCCGCCTGCCCGCAGGCCCATCATGGCAGGATTGATAGCCTGGAGGGTATGGATATCATGCTCTTCCTCCAGCTTCTGCATCAGCTTAGTCATCACCAGGCCGCAGGTCATGGCGTCATCCCCCGCCCGGTGGTGGTTGAAGTCCGGCAGGCTCAGGGCGTTGGACACGATGTTCAGCTTGAACTTGTTCAGATGGGACAGCAGGTTCTGGCTGAGGATCAGGGTATCCGCAGCGGTATAGTTATAGTCATAGCCCAGCCGGGCACATTCCGCCCGAATGAAGCCGGTATCAAAATCGGAATTGTGGGCCACAAGCACCCGGTCCCCGATAAAGTCCAGGAACTTGGGCAAAACTTCTTCGATCTTAGGGGCTCCTACCAGCATTTCGTCGGTGATGCCCGTCAGATCCACGATCTTCCGCTCCAAGGGCCGCTCCGGATCCACGAAGGTCTGGAAGCGGTCCATCTCTTCTCCGTTTTTCAGGATGACGGCACCGATCTCGATGATCCGGTCCGTCTGGGAACTGAGCCCCGTGGTTTCCAGGTCAAAGGCCACGAACTCCTCGTCGAAGCGCATATCTTTCGTTCCGTGGATGACGATGCGGTCATCTACATCGTTGACATAGTAGCCCTCGCAGCCGTAGAGGATCTTGATGGTATCGTCAGTACCTGCCACCTTGGGAGGGCCCTTCCAGCTTTCCACTGTGTGCAGGGCATCGGTGAAGGACTGGCAGCAGCCGTGGTCGGTGATGGCGATAGCCCGGTGGCCCCAGGCGGCGGCCTGCTTGATAGCAGCATCCGTATTGGTCAGGGCATCCATGTTGGACATGGAGGTATGCAGGTGCAGCTCCACCCGCTTCATACCCTCGGCCAGGTCCTTCCGCTTGGCCAGCCCCGGACCGGGCTGCATGGCATAGGGCTTCAGCACCATCTCATTTTCAAACCGGTCCTCGATCAGCTTGCCCTGGACCCGCAGATTAGAACCCACCTTCACGTTTTCCAAAATGGGCTTGGCCTCAGAGGCCTCCATAAAGCGGCTGATGCGGACGGAGTTGGTGTTGTCCGTCATATCGAACTTGACCACATAAGCATTTCTCTTTTTCAGTTCCTTGTGGTCTACGTTGAAAACCTTGCCCTCTACGATGACTGTGCCCAGGTCCAGGCTCAGGTCCTTCATGGGAACCGCATTGCCCCGGAAGGCCTTGCCATAGAAGGTATCCCCGGCAGGCGCTGATTTGTCTTCCTTCTTTGGCTGGGAGGCCTGGATTTTCGGCAGATTTTGCAGCATGGTGCCCCGCATGGATTCCATGGCTTCGAAGAGAGCCTTTCCTTCCAGGGTCTTGCCTGCTTCGATTTTGATGATAACAGGGGCAGCAAAGCGTTCCCGCAGAGCTTCCTGCACTGCAGGGATATGCTCCATCAGCGTGTCCTTGCCATTGGCTTCCAGATGAATAGTCAGGTCTGTCCCCTTCCACTCCCACTTAGCCCCGGCGAGAGAACCCCGGGCCATGGAATTTCGGCTGACAAAAAGCTGCATCAGCTCTTCCGGCTCGATTTTTTGCAGTTCACACTCCGGATGGGTGGCCGTCAGCTCCAGCTTCCGCAGACCGTAAAGGTTGGTAATCTCTTTTTCCACCTGTGTCAAAAGACGCTGGGGAATGTAGTGTTCCGAATGGACAGCCACGCTGACCTGACCGGCCTCCGGGTCAATGTCCGCAGCAACGATAGCCGCCTGAGAGAGCGCTGCGTGCAGCGCCTCAGGCGGCTCATAGTCCGGAAACATATTCAATAAGTACACTTCTCTGTTCATAGGTACCTCTTACTGTGGGGAACGCAAACGGTAGGGCGGCTTGTCCTCAAGCCGCCGCATCCGTACTTAAACGGCGGGCTGAGGGCAGCCCGCCCTACTGCGGGTGTTATAATTTCTCGATACGGCGCAACAGGGCACCCAGAAGTTCGTCGTAGGGAAGCTTCTCTACCTGTTCGCCCTTCTCGAAGATCATGCCCCAGCCGTCACCGCCGGCGATACCGATATCCGCCTCCCGGGCTTCGCCGGGGCCGTTGACCACACAGCCCATGACCGCTACAGTGATGGGCTTCCGGCAGTCCTTCAAGGCTTCATCCACCTGGTTCACAAGACCGATCAGATCGATCCGGGTCCGGCCACAGGTGGGACAGGAGATGATATTCACGCCCTCCTTGCGCAGTCCGGCAGCCTTCAGGATATCCTTGGCAGCGTAAACCTCTTCCACAGGGTCATCGGTCAGGCTGACACGGATGGTATCTCCGATGCCGTCTAAAAGCAGGGCGCCGATACCCATGGCAGACTTTATCAGACCCTGCTTCACGGGGCCGGTCTCGGTGACACCGATGTGGATGGGATAGTCGCACCTGCTGCGGAACAACCGGGCCGCGGCCACCATAGTAGGCACCGTGGAAGACTTCATGGACACACAGGTATCGTAGAAGCCCTGCTTTTCCAGCAATTCCAAATGCTCGAATGCACTTTCCACCAGGGCTTCCGCCGTGGGATGGCCGTACTTTTCCAGCAGCTTTTTATCCAGGCTGCCGCCGTTGACACCGATGCGGATAGGGATATTCCGTTCCTTGCACACATCCACCACAGCCTTGACCCGGTCTTCCCCGCCGATGTTGCCGGGGTTGATTCGGATCTTGCTGGCTCCGCCCTCAGCAGCGGCAATGGCCAGCTTATAGTCGAAGTGAATGTCAGCCACCAGAGGCAGAGGGCTTTCCTTGCAGATGTCCGCAAACCCCCGGGCCGCCTCCATATTGGGCACAGCCAGGCGGGCAATCTGGCACCCGGCGGAGGCCAGATCGCGGATCTGCTTCAGGGAGCCTTCCACATCCGTGGTCTTGGTATTGAGCATGGACTGGATCACAACAGGGGCACCGCCGCCGATGGGGATGCCGCCGACTTTTATCTGTCTCGTCATAGTATTCACCCTCTGATGATCACAAAAATATCTTTAAACATGATGACGGCCATCAGTCCCAGCAGGAAGATCATGCCTGCCCCATGGAGATAGCCCTCATATTTGGAGTCGATCTTCTTTTTAGTGACTGCTTCCACCGCTGTGGTGATCAGTAGACCAACCACTCGTCCGCCGTCCAGGGCGGGAATGGGCAGCAGATTCATCACCGCCAGGTTGATGGCAATGAAGGCACCGAAGTACAGCATATTCAGCAGAGCCAGCTGGGTCGTGGGAGAGGATTCTGCCACCACAGACATCTGCTGAACGATTCCTACAGGACCGGACAGGTCCTTGATGCCTGCCTGGCCGTTCAGCAGCATGGCAAGGCTGAGCCGGACCATCCGGATCGTGTCCAGACACCTGTTCCAGGCATAGCCAATCTTTCCGGACAACGTCAGTTCCTGTACTGCGAAATTCATGCCAAACAGCATCCGCACTGTTCCATCCGCCTGGATGACCTCATGTTTTTCCATCCGGAAGTTATCCAGGACAACCCGTTCCCCGTTACGTTCCACCACCAGGTCATGAACATCACCGGGATTTAAGCTTAAGATCATGGCAAAGTCCGGCTGGATATAGATTTTTTCTCCATCCACTTCCAGGATCCGGTCACCGGCCTGCAGACCGTTCTCGCCGGTCAATGTGGTGTACGGCTCAAAGGAATCGATAACAGGGACTGCGACCTTTTGGGTCGGCAGATAAATGGCAATCATGAGGATGACACCGAAGAGGAAATTCATGGCAGAACCGGCAACCAGAATGATCAACCGCTTCCACCAGGCTGCCTTGTGGAAGGAACGGGGGCTGTCGGTATCCTCGTCCTCTCCTTCCATGGCGCAGTAACCGCCGATGGGAACCAGACGGATAGCATACAGGGTCTCGCCGATCTGCTTTTTCCACAGGGCAGGACCCATAAACATGGAGAATTCATTGACCTGGACACCGGACAGCTTGGCTGCCGCAAAGTGGCCAAGCTCGTGCACAAAAATCAGAATACTGAACAGTAAGATTGCAAAAAGAATGGTCATAATTAGCCTCGCTTAGAAAATGGGATATGCTTTTTTCCGTAGGGAGCCCGCCCTACTGTAGATTTATTGGGCTGCAAGCCGCCGCACGGCCTCCCGGGCCAAGCGGTCAGTCTCCAGAATCTCTTCCAGAGTGGGGTTTGCGATAAAGGGTACGCTGTCCACCGCCTGGGACACCAGACGGTAGATATCATAGAAGCCGATCTCGTCCCGGAGATACATGGCCACCGCTTCCTCGTTGGCGCCGTTCATGGCAGGGCAGGCAGTGCCGCCCAGCTTACCGCACTTATAGGCCAGGGCCAGACAGGGGAAGTTCTCCATATCGGGCTTAGCGAAGGTCAGATTGCCGCAGGTCAGGAAATCCAGTCCATCCACGGGACATTCCATCCGTTCCGGATAGGTCAGGGCCAGCTGGATGGGAAGGCGCATATCCGGCGCGCCCAGCTGGGCCATGACGGCACCATCCACAAATTCCACCATGGAATGGATGATGCTCTGGCGATGGACTACCACATCTACCTGTTCAATGGGCATCCGGTACAACCTCATGGCTTCAATAACTTCCAAACCCTTGTTCATCAGAGTAGCGCAGTCAATGGTGATCTTGGCACCCATTTTCCAGTTGGGGTGCTTCAGCGCATCGGCTTTTGTTACCTTTTCCAGCTGCCTGCGGCTCATGCCGAAGAAAGGACCGCCGGAGCAGGTCAGGATCAGACGCTTGATCTCCTTCTTCTCCCCTGCCCCCATGAGACACTGGAAGATGGCGGAATGCTCGGAATCCACAGGAATGATCTCCGCGCCGTATTTCTCCGCTTCCGCCATGACCAGCTCACCGGCACAAACCAGAGTCTCCTTGTTGGCCAGGCCAATGCGCTTTTTCGCCCGGATGGCAGCCAGGGTCGGCTTCAATCCAACCATACCAACTACTGCGGTGATGACGCAATCGGCACTTTCCATGGTAGCAGCTTCGATCAGGCCCTCCTCTCCCCAGTTTACCCGGATGGGCAAATCTTTTATCAGGTCTGCCAATTTTTCTGCGGCTTCTCTGGTAGACATGACCGCAAGCTCAGGTGTAAACTCCCGGCACTGCTCAGCCATGCGTTCCACGCTGGTGCCTGCAGTCAGAGCCGCGACCTTCACCTGGGGCAGACGGCTGATGATATCCAGGCTCTGCCGGCCAATGGAGCCTGTAGAGCCAAGGATGCTGACACAATTTACCATAAAACTTCTCCTTTCCCCGAAATCGGGAGGATTTCTATATTGGTGGAATAGGGGCCGATTCCCAAATCGGCCCCTACTTACGTTCTTACAAAATAATAACAGGCGTTGTCAGCAGCAGCGCCTCGATAAGAGATGCAACTGCCAGAATGGAGTCAAACCGGTCCAGCACACCGCCATGGCCGGGAACCAGGTTGCCATAGTCCTTAATGCCGGTCTGGCGCTTGATAACGGAGAAGCACAGATCTCCCAGTTCACCCACCAGACAGCCCAGGATGCCGTAAATGATGGCCGCACCGTAGCTGACATCAAACTTCAGGGGCACATCCAGGATGAAGGTGTACAGCAGCATAGCCAGAACACCGCCGGCAATGCCGCCAAAGGCACCCTCGATGGTCTTGTTAGGGCTGACCACAGGTGCCAGCTTATGCTTGCCGAACTTGACACCCACAAAATAAGCACCGGCGTCACAGCAGCAGGCCACCAGGAAGGGGATCAGAATGACGTAACGGCCGGTATTCATGGCCAGGATCCGGACCACGCTGCTCATCAGATAAGGCACCACAAGGCCGCCCACGAAGCACATGCTTAACGTTTCAAAACGCATCTTCACATGGTCACGCATCATCTCGGAGAACATCAGCAGGAAGAACACCAGCACCATCAGAACAAAGTAAGCGTGGATCGCTTCATAGAAGCTCCAGATGGCGATGGCAAAGGCCATACCCGCGCAATAGATCACCAGACGGGGCTTTGTCACCAGCCGGGTACGGTAGAGCAGCTCATAGGAAGCCACTGCCTGCAGCACGCCCATGATCACGGCAGCCAGCTCCTTGGGCAGCACCAACACCACCAGGAAAAGAATGGAGGCCAGTACGGTTCCGGCAACGATTCGGGTCTTCATGTTTCTTTATGTCCCTCCAAAGCGGCGGTTCCGCCGGTGATATTCTGCAATGGCCTCGTCCAGATGCTCCGGCGCGAAGTCCGGCCACAGTACATTCATAAATACATATTCCGAGTAGGCGGACTGCCAAAGCAGGAAATTGCTGGTCCGCTTCTCGCCGGAGGGCCGGATGATCAGTTCCGGATCCGGGACGTTTTTGGAGTAGAGATACCCGGACAGGATATCCTCCGTCAGCTCGTCAGGCTGGTATTTTCCTGCCGCCACATCTGCAGCAAAGGCCCGGGCCGCGTGGACGATCTCGTCCCGGCCGCCGTAGTTCAGACAGAAGTTCACCTGAACATCATAGTCTTCGGAGCGTTTCTCCGCATCATGGCAAAGCTTCTGCAGCTCCGAGCTCAGCTTGGTCAGGTCACCGAAAAAGCGGAAGCAGACGCGGTTCTTCTCCATATCCTGAAGGGCTTCCTCCAGATACCGGCGAAGCAGCTTCATGATCCCGGCCGCCTCATCGGCGGAGCGTTTCCAGTTCTCCGTGGAGAAGGCGTAGACCGTTAAGTACTTCACACCCAGGGTGCGGCAATAATTGGCAATACGCCGGAAGGACTCCGCACCTGCGGCATGTCCGGCCGTGCGGGGCAGTCCCCGCTGCTTGGCCCAGCGGCCATTGCCATCCATGATGATGGCGATATGCTCCGGCGGTGCCAGAGTTTCTTTCTCAGGATGTGCCAATGGGCGCACCTCTTTCTTGTTTATTAGAGAATAGTGAATAATGAATATTGAAGAATGAATAATTTTGGTATGCCTTCGGCATATTTTTTCAATATCGCAAAGCGATACAATAATTATTCACGATTCATTATTCTCTATTCATCATTCATTACCTGTCCAACGAGGGGAGGATATCCCCTCGTTGGATCGGTACATCAAATGCTCATCAGTTCCTTTTCCTTAGCGGCCAGGGCTGCGTCAACCTTCTTGATCATCTTATCCAGCAGATCCTGCAGGTCCTTCTCAGCCTTCTTCTGGTCATCCTCGGTGATCTCGGAGTTCTTCTTCAGCTTCTTGACATAGTCCATGCCGTCACGGCGGATATTACGCATGGCGACCTTGGCCTCTTCGGCATACTTCTTGACCTGCTTAGCCAGATCCTTACGACGCTCCTCGGTCAGCTGGGGGAACACCAGGCGGATGACCCGGCCGTCATTCTGGGGGTTGATGCCCAGCTCGGAGGTCTGGATGGCCTTCTGGATGTCCTTCAGCAGCTTGGTATCCCAGGGCTGAATCACCAGAGTACGGGCATCGGGGGTGGAGATGGTGGCAACACCGTTCAGGGGCGTTTCACTGCCATAATATTCCACAGTGATGCGGTCCAGAACCTTTGCGTTGGCCCGGCCGGCACGGACAGCGCCGAACTCCTCGTTCAGGTGCTCCAGAGCCTTGTCCATTCTTCTTGCGTAATCCTTAAAATCGACTGCCATGATGAAATCCTCCTAATGTTTAATTGGTAACGGTGGTTCCGATCTTCTCACCGCGAACCACGCGAACGATACTGTTTTCTTCTGCCAGGCCAAAGCAGACCATGGGCATATTATTGTCCATGGCAAGCGCCATAGCGGTAACATCGGTGGCCTTCAGACCACGGTCCAGGACCTCTGCGTAGGTCAGTTCATCAAACTTGACGGCAGTGGGATCCTTATGGGGGTCTGCGGAATAGATGCCGTCGATGTTCTTGGCCATCAGAACAGCGTCTGCCTCGATCTCCACACCACGGAGCACAGCACCGGTGTCGGTGGAGAAATAGGGATTGCCGGTGCCTGCAGCAAACAGGACCACCTTGCCCTCGTTCAAGTAACGGTTTGCGGTATCCCGGGTAAAGTATTCCGCGAACTTGTGCATCTCAACGGCGGTAAGTACCCGGGCATCCATGCCATGCTCCTCCAAAGCATCGGCTACAGCGATAGCGTTCATAACGGTGGCCAGCATACCCATGGCATCCGCGTGGGAGCGCTGCATCTTACCGGAGCCGTTCTTCACGCCCCGCCAGAAGTTTCCGCCGCCGATGACCAGGCCAACCTGTACACCCATATCCACACATTCCTTGATGGAAGCGCAGACTGCGTTGATCTTATGAAAATCCAGACCGAAGCCGTCACCGGCGGCGGTCTTCTCTCCTAACGCCTCGCCGCTGACCTTCAGCAGGATGCGCTTGTATTTGAGTTCAGCCAATGTAAGTCACTCCTTGTCTTCTCTCATTTTCATATCCTTTCCTATTTTAATATAAAGTAGGCCAATTGACAACCATAAAATTTAAGAATTCTTAAAATGTTTTCTTCTTTTTCACATTCTTAGTCAATGTGTATAATTTCCACACAGGAGTTGTGTGAGAAAAAACGGATTTCAGTTGGTTTTTCTGTTGCAAATCTCATAGGGATGGGTTATAATGGCATATTATTGGAAACTGCAACACCAGAAGAGAGGATGTTACCTATGGCTGAAATCACCGAAAGCAAAAATTTCATCCACCAGTTTATTGATGAAGACATCGCCGAGGGCGGCCGTTATGCCGGTAAGACCGTGCATACCCGTTTCCCTCCCGAGCCCAACGGCTACCTGCACATCGGCCACTGCAAGGCCCTGATCATCGACTTTGGCACCGCTGAGAAGTACAATGGCCTGTGCAACCTCCGCATGGACGACACCAACCCCACCAAGGAAGATGTGGAGTTCGTGGAAGCCATCAAGGAGGATATCCACTGGCTGGGCTTCGACTGGGGCGACCGGTTCTACTACGGCTCCGACTATTTTGAGAAGGATTACGAGTACGCTGTGGAACTGATCAAGAAAGGTCTGGCTTATGTCTGTGAGCTGACCCCCGAGCAGTTTAAGGAATACCGGGGCGATCTGAACACTCCCGCCATCTCCCCCTACCGTGACCGTCCCATTGAAGAGAGCCTGGACCTGTTCGCACGGATGCGGGCCGGTGAGTTCGAGGACAACAAGTATACCCTGCGCGCTAAGATTGACCTGGCCTCCGGCAACTTCAACATGCGTGACCCCGTCATCTACCGGATCCGCCATATGCACCATCACCGCCAGGGTGACAAGTGGTGCATCTACCCCATGTATGACTTCGCCCATCCCATCCAGGACGCGCTGGAAGGCATTACCCATTCCCTGTGCTCTCTGGAGTTTGAAAACCACCGTCCCCTGTACAACTGGGTTGTGGAGAACGTTTCCGTCCCCCATACCCCCCGGCAGATCGAGTTTGCCCGTCTGGGTATCGACCATACCGTCCTGTCTAAGCGTAAGCTGAGAAACCTGGTGGAAAACGGCTATGTTTCCGGTTGGGACGACCCCCGTATGCCCACCCTGTGTGGTCTGCGCCGCCGTGGCTATACCCCTGCCTCTATCCGCAATTTCTGTGAGCGTGTGGGCGTGGCCAAGTCCCCCAACACTATCCCCTACGCTTTCCTGGAGTTCTGTCTCCGTGAGGATCTGAACGAGACTGCCCAGCGTGTCATGGCAGTTCTGAAGCCCGTAAAGCTGACCATCACCAACTATCCCGAGGGTAAGTCCGAGACTGTCACCGTGGAAAACAACCCCAACCGTCCCGAGGACGGCACCCGGGAGGTCACCTTCTCCCGGAACCTGTGGATCGAGGCTGACGATTTTCTGGCCCAGCCCATTCCCAAGTACAAGCGCCTGTACCCCGATGGTCCCGAGTGCCGCTTAAAGGGTGCTTACCTGATCAAGTGCACCGGCTGTGTCACCGACGAGAACGGCAACGTTACCGAAGTCCTGGCCACCTATGATCCCGAATCCCGGGGCGGCGATCCCGCCGACGGCCGCAAGGTCAAGGGCGCTACCATCCACTGGGTGGATGCCGGAACCGCTGTGGATGCTGAGGTCCGTCAGTACAGTAACCTCTTTGACGATGCCGATCCCGATGCCGCCGGCAAGGATTACCTCAGCTGCCTGAACCCCCATTCCCTGGAAGTCCTCACCGGCTGCAAGGTGGAAGCTTCCCTGGCCGACGCCAAGGCGCCTGCCAGCTATCAGTTCATGCGTCTGGGTTACTTCTGCCCCGACAACAAGGACTGCGCTCCCGGTCATCTGGTATTCAACAGAAGCGTCAGCCTGAAGGATTCCTTCAAGCCCGGTAAGTAATTATTCATGACCGCATCCATATGGGTGCGGTCATTTTTCTGCAAATATTTACACATTCGTCACGTTTGTCCTGCCCATTTCCGATATAATAAAATCGGAAAGAACCTATAGGGAGGTATGTCTATGGAAAGCAGTACCATTCGTGCCCGGGCCAGGGAAAATCTGGCGGGAAATTGGGCATTATCCATCGCTGTGGCTGTGGTTGCCTGCCTGCTGGGAGGCATGATCACGGGTGCCACGTTTATTCCCACCATCAGCGCTGAAATGACCACCCGGTTCCCTGCTTTGCAGGAACTGTCCGACTTTTTGCGCAAGGGGGTCACCGTCGGGCGCATCACGCTGGGATTCCGGGAAGGTGTCTTCGGACTTTCCGCCTTTATCCTGGGCGGTGTCCTGCAGCTGGGCTATGCCACCTTCCTGCTGAAACAGCATGATGGGAAAGAAGTATCCTTTCACGACCTGTTCTCCCAGTTTGACCGGTTCGGCGCGGGCTTTGTCCAGTTCTTTCTGGTGAATCTCTACACCGCCCTGTGGGGACTACTGTTCGTCATCCCCGGCATCGTGAAGGCTCTGAGCTATGCCATGACACCCTTCCTGATGGCGGATAATCCCGGCATGACCCCCTCCGAGGCCATTGAAGCCTCTCAAGATCTGATGGACGGACACAAAATGGATCTGTTCATTCTGGATCTGACCTTCTTTGGCTGGAACATTCTGGCCGCCATGACCGGAAATCTGGGACATATCCTTTTGAATCCCTACCGCAATGCCGCTTATGCCGCCTTCTACCGTCAGATTTTGGCAGAACGCCGGCAGCAATATGCCCAGCATTAAAAAATTTTTACGCCCTGCTTTCCCGCAGGGCGTTTTTTCTTTACTTTTTCATAAATTTCCTGTATAGTATCCCTATCAACATACAGATAGGAGTCTTTCCATGAAAAAACTGGGTTCTTTGCTGATCCCCATCGCAACCTTTCTGCTTCTGACCCTTGTTGGCAGCAGAGTCCTGTCCGGCGGCGGTCTGGATATGCTTACCATCGGCATTCTGCTGATCCTGTTCGTTATGGTCTTCATGTTCTCCAAAACCAAGACCGGTCCTGCCAAGGATGCGGAAGCTGTGATCAAGGAGCTTCTGGATGATTATGCGGCCGATGCTTTTGCTGACGACGAAGCCTTGAAGGCAAAGTTCTATTCCGCCCTCTCCGACTATGGCAAAAATATGCCCAAGTCCGCACTGACCAGGCTGGAAAAGCTGGAGCCCCTGTGCACCGGTAAGAAGGAGAAGTATGCTGTAGCGCTGGCTACCGCCAAGACTTGTTTCAAGATCCAGAAATTCCCCCGGGCTATCCGGGAATACAACAAGGCCGTGGTCATCCATCCCACCAGCGTCGTGGCCGCTACCATCGGCGACTGCTACCAGCGTCTGGGCGATCTGAAAAAGGCCCAGGACTCCTATGAGTTCGCCATTGAGCTGGACCCCAGGGACCCCGATCCCTGCAGCCGTCTGGCAACCACCTATGTGGCCGACTGGGACTGGGAAACCGCCCTGGATTACGCGGAACACGCCCTAACCCTGGATGAAAACTACGCCTCCGCTCTGGCTACCGCTGCCATTTGCCACGGAATGCTGGGAAACAACCTGCTGCGTAAGAGCTACACCGATAAGGCTGTGGCCAACGGTTACAGTGAGAAAAAGATCACCGAAACCATTGACGCGCTTAAGAAGAGAAGCAAATAAAGCTGCACAAAGCCGCACCCGATGGGGTGCGGCTTACATTTATTTTTTCTCTTCCTTGATCTGGGCCTGCAGGTGGACGGACAGGACCGCCAGGGAGGTGGCCATGTTCTCATTCTGCACCAGGATATTGGGCGGAACATCCAGATGGATTGGGGCAAAGTTCCAGATGGCCTTGATACCGCCCTCAATGAGCAGGTCCGCAACATCCTGGGCGGACTCGGCGGGAACAGTGATAATGCCCATCAGGACTTTATGGGTACGGCAGAACTGGGGCAGCTTGGTAATGGGATAAACGGGCTTACCCTCATCGGTCTTCTCCATTTTAGGGGTTCGGTCAAAAGCCGCCAGAATATTCAGGCCGTACTCGTCGAAGCCCTTATAGCCCATCAGCGCCTGTCCAAGCTTACTGGCACCGATCAGAACCGCATCCGTGGTATTGTCATATCCCAGGAACTGCTCGATGTCATCGATAAGGGCTTCCCGCAGATAGCCGATCTTGGGACGGCCGCCATCGGAGACCATTGCCAGGTCCTTGCGGACCTGGACCTCACCCATGCCCAAAGCATTGGCCAGAGCCGTGGCAGAAATATGGGGAGATGCCGTCTCCGGAATATTCTTCAGATAGGCCAGGTATCCGGGCAAACGCTTCAGCACGGATTTGGAGATTTTCTTTGGTTCCATACTTACCTCTTTTGCAATGTTCAATAAATTCTTATCGATATAAATATATATCGATTATAGCATACTGATTCTTGAAAATCAAGCGCAGCTTGTCTGTCGAATGAATTCTTTTTTCAATCTTTGCATGATCCGCTTTTCCAGCCGGGAGATGTAGGACTGAGAAATACCCATCTTATGGGCAACCTCCTTCTGCGTCAGTTCCTTCCGCCCATTCAGGCCATAGCGCATCTGGACGATCTCCCGTTCCCGTTCCGGAAGCTCCTTCAGAGCCTGCCGAAGCACACACAGGTCCACATCCTCCTCCAACGGGCGCAGGATCATATCCTCTTCTGTCCCCAATATGTCGGAGAGAAGCAGCTCGTTTCCGTCGCCGTCCATGTTGATGGGTTCGTCCAGAGATACTTCTGTCTTCTGGTTGGCCGTTTTTCGGATGTACATCAGGATCTCATTCTCGATGCAGCGGGATGCATAGGTGGCCAGCTTGATCTTCTTGTCCAGGCGGTAGGTAGAGATCGCCTTGATCAGACCGATGGTACCAATGGAGATCAGATCTTCCAGGTTGATCCCTGTACTTTCAAACCGGCGTGCTATATAGACGACCAGCCGCAGATTGTGCTCCACCAGCCGCTGCCTGGCAGGCTCCTCTCCCCGCTCCAGTGCTTCCAGAGCAGCCTGTTCCTCCGCGCCCTTCAGGGGTGCCGGCAAAACATCGCTGCCGCCGATGTAGTAGATGCCCTCATCCTTTACGATGCCAAGCCTCCGCAAAATATCCAATAATTTCATAATGCCCCTCCTGTCAATGCCTGATAAACCTCGCCGCGTCCAAGTCCCTCCGGTGCAAAAGCAACGATGGCGCTTTGCATCCGGGAGCCGATCTTTACATTGTCAAACCGCATGGCCAGCAGCATCCCCCCTGCTTGTCCTACACTGCGGTATGGAATCAGCCTGAGCCCGGGAATTGGCCGTCCCGCAATGGTGGCCAGTGGATCTCGAAGCTGAGCTTCCGTCAAGCCCGTCAGGCGCTGGGCAATATGTCCCGCCAGGATCAGCACCTGGTCTCCGGAAACAGGATCCCGGAGGTTGTTTCCGGTGTCCCGGAGGGCTATGACGCTGACCGTCCTGCCCTTATATTCCAGAACCATGGGCACATACTCCCGATCCCCTGCATGGCCTCCGAAGGCCACCCGGCATAACAGTGCACAAAAAGCAGCACCCAGGATGAGCCCGGCAAAGTCTCCTTTCCCCATACTCAATGCGATTCCTCCCAGAGACATGCTCAAAAGGAGAAACAAGCCTCCCCGTTTTACTGCGCTGCGGTCACATCCGAAAGCCATCACTGTCATCAGCCCAAAGCTGACGCAGCGCCAGAGGAGATCCCCCAGAAAGCGGAATTCCGGCAGCATACAGGCACCACTGTATACGGCACCTAGCAGCGCTGCCGCCGCACACCGGCCGGGAGTTCCGGGAAAACCGGACAACCGGTTCGTTCCCGAAAGCAGAAGATAATCTACCAGAAAGTTCAGCACCATCACCAGATCCAGATAAACCGTCAAGACATCCCCTCCCCGTCGATATGGACCAAGTATACCTTCCCAAAGCAGAAAAGTCGGTCGCTTCCATGCCGGAGCTGAGCCGCAAGTTCGGTCAGGAGCTCTGAGAAAACTGCGGCATCCGTGACAAAAAGGAAGCTCCCGGCATCAGTCGGGAGCTTCCTTACGCTCAACAGAGCGGATATTTTTTTCTGCCTTAAAGCGGGGTGTCATCAGCTCATGACCGCAGCCCAGGCACCGCAGTCGGAAGTCCGCCCCGGTGCGCAGAACCAGCCAGCGCTTTTCTCCGCAGGGATGCGGCTTTTTCATTACCAGAATGTCGTTTAACCGAATATCCATAAATTCCTCACTTCTTAATCGCGTCCCAATAGGCCTTGGCAGACTGTTCCAGCTTGTTGGGGCCGTATTCATAGTAGCAGGTCCCCACCAAAGCATCGGGAAGGTATTGCTGTTTTACCCAATGGTTGGGGAAATCGTGGGGATACAGGTAACCCTGCTCCCGTTCCATGGTATAGGAGTCCGCATGGACATTTTGCAAATGCCGGGGGAAATCCCCGCCCTTACCCTTTCTTACATCGGCTAAAGCCATGTCCAGAGCGATGTGGCCCGAATTGGACTTTGGGGAGGTAGCCATCAGCACCGCCGCATCGCCCAAAGGGATACGGGCTTCCGGCATGCCCAGCTTCAGAGCCATGTCCACACAGGCATTGACGATGGGGATGATCTGAGGAAAGGCCAGTCCCACATCCTCCGCCGCGATAACCATGAGGCGGCGGCAGGCGGACTGCATCTGTCCCGCTTCCAGCAGCCGGGCCAGATAATGGCAGGCCGCGTCCGGGTCACTGCCCCGGATAGACTTCTGCAGAGCGGACAGCAGGTCGTAATGGTTGTCCCCGTCCCGGTCGGCCCGCAGGGCGCTTTTCTGAGTAACCGCCTTGGCGTCAGCCAGGGTCAGGGGCAGAATATCTCCCTCGGGGATGCCCGCGGAGAATAGAACCTCCACCGCATTCATGGCCTTGCGCAAATCGCCGCCGCAGGAACCTGCAATGTATTCCAGTGCCCCCTCTTCCGCCACAGCCCGCAGCGCCGTCCGCTGCTCCATATAGCTGACAGCCCGTTTTACCGCCTTTAGTGCTGCGGCAGCATCGATCTGCTTAAACTCAAAGACCGTAGACCGGCTGAGGATAGCGTTGAAAACGTAAAAATAGGGATTTTCCGTAGTGGAAGCGATGAGGGTGATCTTGCCGTTTTCGATATGTTCCAGCAGAGACTGCTGCTGCTTTTTGTTGAAGGACTGGATCTCATCCAGATACAGCAACACCCCGTTGGGTGCCATAAAGGTATCCAGCTGAGCCACGATCTCCTTGATATCCGCCGTGGAGGCGGTGGTGGCGTTGAGCTTATACAGGGTCCGGTTGGTCTGTTTGGCAATGATGTTGGCTACTGTGGTCTTTCCCGTTCCACTGGGACCGTAGAAAACCATGTTGGGGATTTTCCCGGAGTCAATGAGCCGCCGCAGTACCGCATTTTTTCCCAAGATATGCTCCTGTCCAAAGACTTCATCTAACGTCTGGGGCCGGAGAAGGTCTGCAAGGGGTTGGTACACTTATGCCGCCTCCTTTCGATTTTCACCAGTATACCACAGATGAAAGAAAAAAGCACCTATTATTTTAATTTTTTCGAAATTTTGTTCAGATATTTTTAAGGCCGACAAAAGGCTGTTAACGGGCATAACCATTTTTATTTTTCCATCCTTGCATACGCGGCATTCGTATGATAGTATGTCAAAAGACCGGTACCCATGATTCTCTGGTGATACAATTACACATTTGTGTTTATAATAGATATCCCTAACAGAAAGGAGATGTTCATTATGAATAGAAACCATATGCTTACAACTATTGAAACATTTCACTTGGAGGGAATTGACATGCTATGATCCCTCCACAACAATCAGGAGGTATTATGCGCAACATTGAATTAACAAGAATTGATGAAAAAAACTTTATTCAAGCATTTAACTTAACGTTATCCAAAGAACAGGAACAATTTGTTTCGGATCCAATCAGAAGTCTGGCGCAGGCATATGTATATTATAACCAATGCATTCCTTTTGGAATATTCCATGACAATACAATGATTGGCTACATGATGGTAATATATGATTATGAACTGGCTGAGTATAACATCTGGCATATGATGATTGACACTGCATATCAGCGTCAAGGATTTGGAGAACTTGCTTTACTAAAATGTCTGGATTATATCGCATCCAAACCATTTGGTCCATCTAACAAAGTAGTTTTAACTTGTAATAAAGATAACGCCACCGCACTGCGTCTATATCATAAATTAGGTTTTAAAGAAACCGGAAATGAAGACGAGGATGAAATTGAGCTTGCTTTGCTGCTGTAAAGTTTGGTAGATTCCAATCTGTCAAAGCAAGGGCGTATTCCTGTACATATCCTGCATATATCCTAAAAGCCCGGCCTATGTTTCGTACATAGGCCGGGCTTATTGTTTTATGAGGGTCTACAAACTCCCGGATCAGAAAGTACAGTAATCCGGCATGGCAGGTTCTGCACCCTTGTCCACCCGGATGGCAGTGAGGACGGGGCCGATGTCGCCCTTGTAGAGCTTGTGCTTCTCAGCGGTGACCTTGGCTGTCACCATGACCCAGCTTCTGGATTCCAGCTCCTGAGGCTTGTCGTAACGGCAGGGAATACCGCAGAACTGGATATCGTCCACGCAGCAGGTCATAACAAACCGTCCGGGGGCAAACATGCCATTCTTATCCCGGCGGAGCATGGCCACCTGTGCCTTGAAGCAGACGGTCTTTCCATCGTACTTTTCCGGCTCCTCGGTGCAATCCCGATACCACAGGGCATAGTCATCGTCATTGATACAAATTACGGGAGCATTGATATCAAAGGGCAGCGGGTCCTCTATGTCATCAAACTCCGTTGTGCCATCGGTATAGTCGTAAAGAATATCGATTCGGCGGGAAGCAGCCCGGGCCAGCTTATGGAAAGGCATGATATCCGCGCCCTTTTCCAGGCGGTTAAAGACCACCATCTGGGCACCCACCAGCTTGTCCATGACCAGGTTGCGCATATTGGCGTTATACTGCATGATGGTGGTGGAGTCAGCAAACATGACCTCCTGGGCAACCACCCAGCTTTCCGGGAACTTCATATACAGGTCACCCACCTGCTGCATACCGTTCAGCTCTGCCACAACACGCTCAGCCTTGTACTTTTTCTGCAAAGCGGCCAGCTGTTTGGTGGTCACAGTCTGCTGGTCCAGGACCTCGATATAGACATTCTTGTGGGGATAGGTAGAAAGATCATACTCTTCCTCTCCCTCTTCGAACAGCAGCACCAGCGTCCGCTCGCCTGCGTTGAAGCGCTCGTCCTCAAAGGTCTCCTGGATAAATTTGGTTTTTCCGGAGTCCAGGAATCCGGTGAAAGAATAAACAGGGATCTGCTGCATATCTTACACCCCAAAGAGCTGGGCCACGCCCTTTTCGTCCAGCTTGGAACCGATGACACACAGCTTGCCAGTGATATCGGCGCAGCCGGTGCGGACATTGTATTCTTCGGGAACATAGTCAAAATGAATCCAGGTGCCATCGGTGGCCATCAGAATACCCTTGGCGCGCAGGACCATACCATACAGGCCGCTGTCCAGCTGCTTCAGTGCCAGTTCAACCTGATTCCGGTCAAACTTCTTGGCAGTTTCTACTCCCCAGGAGGTAAAGACCTCATCGGCGTGGTGATGATGGTGGTCATGGTCATGGCAGCCGCAGGTGCAGTGCTCGTCATGCTCATGATGATGGTGATGCTCGTGGTCATGGTCATGACCGCAGCAGCATTCCTCGTCATGGTCATGATGGTGGTGATGCTCATGGTCATGGTGATGGCCGCAGCACTCGCCTTCCTCATGATGGTGATGATGTTCGTGGTGGTCGTGATGATGGGCGCAATGCTCCTCATCCACATGACCGTGGTGATGTTCATGGCAATCCTCATCACCATGATGGTGGCCACAGCACTCCCCTTCTTCGTGGTGATGGTGATGCTCATGATCATGGTCGTGGCAACCGCAGGTGCAGTGCTCGTCATGCTCGTGATGATGGTGATGGTGTTCATGCTCTTCCTGTAGTTTGGCCAGCTCCGCAGCCAGGGTAGCCTTACCCTCCATGGCGTGCAGCAGCTGCTCGCCGGTCAGATCGCCCCAGGGGGTGGTAACGATGGTAGCAGCAGCATTGTGCTCCCGCAGCAGTTCCACGGCGGCATCCAGCTTTTTCTGGGGAATAGAATCAGTGCGGGACAGGATGATGGTGGAGGCAGTCTCGATCTGATTGTTATAGAACTCACCGAAGTTCTTCATATAGACCTTGACCTTGCCTGCATCAGCAACAGCCACGGTATAACCCAGAGTAACCTCCTCATTGGTCACCTTGTTGACCGCGCCGATCACATCGGACAGCTTGCCCACGCCGGAGGGCTCGATGAGGATACGGTCAGGATGGTACTGCTCGATGACCTGAGTCAGCGCCTTTCCGAAATCACCCACCAAAGAGCAGCAGATACAGCCGGAGTTCATCTCTGTAATGTTGATACCGGCCTCCTGCAGGAAACCGCCGTCAATGCCGATCTCGCCGAATTCGTTCTCGATGAGGACCAGCTTCTGGCCAGCGTAGGCCTCCTGGATCATCTTCTTGATCAGCGTGGTCTTGCCTGCACCCAGGAAGCCACTGTAAATATCAATTTTGGTCATAGTCGTCTTTTTCCTTCCAAAAGTTAGATTTTTGTATGTTATTTATATTTCTCTTTTTTATGTTGTAAGTCTACATATCCATACGCATTCACAAAAAAGCAAAGAATATGTAACGTCTTATGTTCTCCTATCCTCTTTTTTCACACCGTACAAAAGTCTACGTTTTCATTCAAAAATATTCCCTACACCATTGACATTTTGTGTACAAATGGTGTAAGTGGGGTTTTGGGTTTTTCGTCATGCTTTCGGAAAACCGCCACGTGGTATGATAACACACCTGTGAACTAATTGCAACGTTTTTCCAGCAATTCCATGCTTTCATAGACCTTATCCATCACATTGTCCGTGTAAATGTTCAGCGTTGTTCTGGCATCGGAATGGCCCATCAGATACTGGGCAGACTTCACATCCATATCGGAAGAGACGCATTTGGTACAGAAAGTATGTCTCAGGACATGGGGTGTGCACCGATTGATCTTCACTGCACTCACTTCATTGTAGTGGACCATCAGTTTCCGCACGACATCTGCATATTCAGAATGCGTTCTGGGCCTGCCGTTCCGGGTCACGGAGAGAAATCCCACATAGCCATCAATCATCACATCCAGCTTAATCTCATTTCGCTTTCGGATCAGATTCATGGCACTCTGCCGAACCTCCTGGGTCATGGGAATATCCCGGACACCATTCTCGGACTTGGGTTTGGTAATGGTGAGCCTTCCTACCAGTCTGACGATCTGCTTGTCCACATGGATCACATTTCTGGCAAAGTCAATATCCTGGATGGTCAGCGCTGCAAATTCGCTGATCCGCATTCCAGTGCCTGCAAGGATCACAAACATATCCAGGTGTCTCTTGCCGATGGTATCTTCCCGCAGAAACTTCCAAAGGCTCTCCTGCTGGATCTGGGTCAGGGCATGTACTTTGGGGGTGTCATCATCAATAATGGTTTTGATTGGAAATGCACAGGGGTTTCGCATCAGTGCATTGTCCTCACAGGCCATCTGAAATGCCATTTTCAGAAGCGTATGGACAGAATTGATCGTTCCAAAGGCTTTCCCTTCATCATGGAGCTGAATCAGAAACTGCTTGCAGTCTGCTATCCGGATTCGGTTGATGGGCATATTATAAAGTTTGCTGGATTTGATCAGACACAGATAACGCATCATGGTTTCCCGGGTGGAATCCCGCCACTTACGTTTCAAAGAAAAAGCACGATCCAGAGCATCGCACAACGGTGCACAGCCGTCAAAGAAACTGACACCCTCGTCCAGCTGCTTCTGAATTTCCTTTTCTTTTTTGCGCAGTTCATTCAGATCCCGGTCATAAATGGTTTGACGTTTTCCACTGAT
>JAFVPA010000052.1 GCA_017505505.1 Oscillospiraceae bacterium
CTGGGCCTGAAGGACGCTAAGGAGCTGGTCGACAACTGCCCCAAGACCCTGAAGGAAGCTATCTCCAAGGAAGACGCAGAGAAGCTGGTCGCCGAGCTGAAGGAAGCTGGCGCAGAGGCAGAGATCAAGTAATTTATCTCTACTGCAAAGCAAGTGCCGCCGCCATTTATTGGCGGCGGCTTTTTCTCCCCTGCCCCAGTCCAGAGACATGGATACCGGCTCCGGCCTTTATGTCTCTGTACTGGTAACGAAAGGAACCGTTTATGGATCTGGAATCTACACTCTCTACCATCGAGACCATCCTTCCCGAGGAACTCATCGGTCAGGTCATCGACAAAGCCGCAACCTACATCCCTCCGGAAGTGGCCGATGTTATCTGGCACGCTTCCTCTTACCTTCCCACAGAGCTGGATATGATTTCTGTGGCACAGTTCATGCTGTATTTTGCCGGAGCCTCCCTGGTGCTGGGCCTTCTCAGCCGTATCGTGCTGGGAAAGCGCTCCAGCCTGAACCACGCCCTGTCCTCCGCCATGGGCATTTTATTTCTCTACGCCCTGACCATCGTGGTCTACACCTGTAAGCCCTGGGATCTGCATGAGCTGCTGTCTCCCCTGCCCTTTGTCACTTTCTCCGGGGACTACCTGATCGTGCTGCCCATCACCGATTCCCAATTCCCGGCGCTCTGCACAGAGGTTTTGTCTCTGGTGATCCTGGCTTTTCTCATCAATCTGGTGGATACCTTCGTTCCAAAGGGAGAAAGCATCCTCAGCTGGCTCCTCCTGCGGGCCGTCACGGTGGTGCTGTGCCTGGGACTGCATCTGGTGGTCAGCTGGGCCTTCCGCACCTATTTGCCGGAGATCCTGGTGCAGTATGCCCCTACGGCGCTTCTGTTCCTGCTGGTGTTTATGCTGCTGTCCGGTGTGCTGAATCTGATCCTGGGCCTGGTGATCGCCGTGACAAACCCTTTCCTGGGAGCCATGTACACCTTCTTTTTCTCCAACGTTATCGGCAAGCAGGTGAGCAAGGCCATCTTCTCCAGCGCAATCCTTTGCATTGTGGTGTATCTGCTGGAGGTTTCCGGGTATACGGTCATCAGCATTACTGCGGCTTCTTTACTGACCTACATCCCGCTGGCTCTGGTGCTGCTGGTGCTGTGGTATCTGATCGGCCATGTATTGTAAATTTTCTGCCCTCTGCCTTGTGCGGAGGGCTTTTTTGTGATAAAATTCCTGTGCGAGGTGAGAGAAATGAGACTAATCCCGTTACTATTATGCGTATTGTTTTTAACCGGCTGCGCTGCCGAGGAGGCGCAGATCACCCAGGCTCCGGAAACCGTCCCGGTGTTCACTTCCGAGCCTGAGACCACAGCTCCACCGGAAACCATCCCCCCAGAGACCACCGCGGAGACCCTTCCCCCGGATCCCATCCGGGATATGCTGGACCGGATGTCATTGGAGGAACGGGTGGGACAGCTGTTCCTGGCCCGGTGTGAGGATACCACCGCTGTAGCGGATATTCAGAAGTACCATCTGGGCGGCTTCATCCTCTTCGGCAAGGATTTCCGTGACCAGACTGTGGACTCTATGCAGGCCAAGATCTTCGGATATCAGTCCGCCGCAGACATCCCACTGCTGATCGCCGTGGATGAAGAAGGGGGCACTGTCACCCGTGTCAGTTCCAATCCTGCTTTCCGGGAGCGGAAATTCTCGTCCCCCCGGAACCTGTACAACGGCGGTGGCATGGATTGGGTGCTGTATGAGGAGGACGAAAAGTGTCGCCTGCTGAAAAGCCTCGGTATCAACGTCAACGTAGGCCCGGTATGCGACATCACCACGGATCCAAACGCCTTTATGTATGACCGCTCCCTGGGACAGGATATGAAGGTTACATCCGAATTTGTTATGCAGATGGTCACCCTGATGGACAGCCATAAGGTAGGCAATGTTCTGAAGCATTTTCCCGGGTACGGCAACAACAGCGATACCCATACCGGTATCGCTGTGGACAACCGTATTCTAAAAGAGCTGGAGGGAAACGATCTGCTTCCTTTCCATGCAGGCATCCAAGCCGGATGTGATGCTATTCTGGTCAGTCATACCATTGTGGAATCCATCGATCCGGTCCTACCTGCCTCCCTGTCCGCTTCAGTACATCAGTATCTGCGGCAGGACATGGTATTTGATGGTGTGATCGTGACCGACGATCTTGTAATGCAGGCCATCACTGACCTGTACGGGGCTGGAGAAGCCGCTGTGATGGCCGTTCTGGCGGGAAATGATTTGTTATGCTCCTCGGAATATGCCGTCCAATATGAAGCCGTACTGGCCGCTGTGCTGGATAGCCGCATCGACATCGATACGCTGAACAATGCAGTGCGGAACGTACTGGAATGGAAAATGGATCTGGGACTGATCTAAGTATAAAAAAAGGAACCTCATTTTCAGAGGTTCCTTTTCTTTGTCTTATGCGTTTTTGATCGCCTCGATGACACCGTTGACAGCATCGGTGTTCACGGTCTCCATCAGGCCGTTGTCGTAAGCCTCGGCCACGGAGGGGTCGATGGGCAGACGGGCCAGAACGGGCAGGTCGAACTGGGCTGCGATCTCGTCCAGATGGGACTTGCCGAAGACGCTGATCTTCTTGCCGCAATCGGGGCATTCCAGATAGGAGTAGTTCTCCACGAAGCCCAGCACAGGAATGTGCATCATGTTGGCCATCTTCACAGCCTTGGCAACGATCATGGATACCAGATCCTGAGGGGTGGTGACGATGACCACACCGTCGATGGGCAGGCTCTGGAAGACCGTCAGGGGCACGTCACCGGTTCCGGGAGGCATGTCCACGAACATGTAGTCCACATCTTCCCAGATGACATCGGTCCAGAACTGCTTGACTGCGCCGGCAATGACAGGACCGCGCCAAACCACGGGGGAAGCGGGATCATCCAGCAGCAGGTTAATGGACATGACCTGGATGCCGCCCCGGCTCAGTGCGGGGTACAGGCCGTCTTCATTGGCACCCTGGCACTCGGTGACACCGAAGGCAGTGGGTGCGGAGGGACCGGTGATGTCAGCATCCAGAACACCGACCGTCTTGCCCTGGCGGGCCATGGCCACAGCCAGCATGGAGGTGACGGTGGACTTACCAACGCCGCCCTTGCCGGACACAACGGCGATGACTTTCTTAACAGTGGATTTGGGATTCAGACTGGCCAGCAGGCTCTCGGCCTTGCGGTCGCCGCAGGAGGTGCTGCCGCAGCTGGAACAGTTACCGCTACAAGAACTCATTTGTGATTCTCTCCTTTAAAGTTATCTTTCCCTATTATAGGACTTTGCATCGCAGGTGTCAACCTTAAAAATCCCGCATTTCCACGAAGCGGGTGCCGGACTCTTCGGTGATGCCTCCGTACAGTATCTGCGTAAAACGTCCCTCTTTCAGATAATGCAGGATCATATGCTTCGCCGAAACAGGCATCTCCAGTATGGGAATTTCTTCAAAGGGAACCCAGCGAAGGGTACCTTCCGTGCTGGTCAGGGGCCGGTGCGTCTTCAGCCGGGCAAAGAAATAATAGTTCTGCCGGATCTCGCCGCTTACCAGGCGATGGGTGATATAGCGCAGGGACAGCCCCTCCACATCTGTTTCTGTCAACCCCAATTCCTCCCGCAGCTCCCGAAGGATGCATTTTTTCGGGTCATTCAGCTCCTCAGGCTCAAAATGTCCCCCGGCGGAGCCAATGTACTTGTTGTTGGCCACCCGGGAGCCCATCCGGTACAGGCACAGCACACGCTCCCCATCCACAAGATACAGGGAAGTCATATTTCGAAGTTTGACCATATTATTCCCCTTTCAAACTGCAGCGGGCGGAGGATATCCTCCGCCCGAAATGCTTATTCTTCCTCAGACGCGGAGGGAATAGCAGGCATGTTCTCCAATTCCTCCATGGCGGCCTTCTCAGCGGCGGCTTCCGCTTCGATCTCCTTCAGGGCATTGATCTCATTTCTCAGTCGCACCATGCGGTAGGCTGCACTGGAAATAAAGAAGATACCAAACACCGTCAGCATCCACCAGTCACCGATGTCTCCGGTGATCAGCTGCTTGGCCAGCACCACCAGGATCGCACCGATACCGGCAATGGTCTCCTGCTTGGACTGCTTTTTATAAATGGCGATCTGCTGATCCATACGGTCTTTCTCAGTGGTATGGGACATGACCCAGCGGTCCTCCAGCTTGATATAAGGAATAAACCGCTCCAGCTGGAAAGGAACCATATCGCCGAAGATCTTGGTCTCACAGTCGATCTGCAGGACACCCTCCATACAGGTGGGATCGGTGATCTTCAGATGCTTGTGCTCCACGCCATCCTCATAGGTGGTAACGCCTTCTTCCGTGACCAGGCATTTAAACTCTCTGTCCTTACCTCCCACTTCCAGAGTCCAGATGTACTCCTTAGGCAGTTCGGGTCTTTCGGTGCTTTTTTTCTTTCTTGCCATGTTATTCGCTCCTTTATTCCTGGGCAGCTTCCCACTGCTCCATCAGGTCCATCAGGACCATTTCTGCTTCTTCTTTTTCCCCCAGGAGCCGGGTCAGCTCCTGATAATCGGCGGAAGCGGCTTCGATTTTATCATCATAATCCGCAACGACCTGTTCCTGCTTCTCGATTTCCCGTTCCAGACGGCGAATCAGTTTATCTACGTCCTTGGTGCCGCCCTTTGGCTTTTCTTTTTTGGGCTTGGGAGCTGCTGTGATAACGGGCTTGGCCGCAGCCTCGTGCTCCAGGATGGACCGGTACTTCTGATAGCCGCAGGCAAAGTCCCGGATGCCGCCATCCTCCAGCAGCCATATCCGCTCGGCAAACTTCTCGATGAAATAACGGTCATGGGACACGAACAGCAGCACGCCCTCAAATTCCTCGATGGCAGCCTCCACCCACTCCCGGGATGAAATATCCAGGTGGTTCGTAGGCTCGTCCAGGATCAGCAGGTTGATCTTCTCGTCCATCAGCATACACAGCCGCAGGCGGGACTGCTCACCGCCGGAGAGATTTTTCACCTGCTTGAACACATCCTCACCCTGGAACATGAATTGTCCCAAACGGTCACGGGCGACCTGTGGGGTGCAGTTCTTTTCGTAGAGCATAGTGTCGTACAAGGTCCGCTCGGGATTCTTGAAGTGTATGATCTGAGGCAGGTAGCCCCATTTCACCGTGGGGCCGAACTGGATCTTACCACCGCAGTCCTCTTCCCCCAGCAGGCATTTGATAAATGTGGACTTGCCGGTGCCGTTGTCACCAAGAATAGCGATGCGTTCTCCGCCCTCCACGCTCAGATTCACATCAGAGAACAATGTCCGCTCACCAAAGGACTTGGACACATTTTTCATCTTAAAGACCACATCACCGGAGAAATCTTTTTCTCCGAAACTGGCCTTCATGGTTCTCTCTTTTTTGGGCTTTTCCGTCTTTTTGATACGCTCCATCCGGTGTTGAATGGACATGGCCCGGCGGTACAGGGTCCGGTTGTTGATGCCCCAACCCTTCATCCGTTCCACGGTATAGCCCAGCTGCTTCAATTTCGCCTGCTCCTGTTCGTACTGCTTCAGCTGCAGATCAAACCGGGCCTGCTTTTCGTCCATATAGAAGGAATAGTTGCCGGAATAAAACTCCGCATGGCCCTCCGTGATCTCAATGACCCGGTCAGCCACCTGGTCGATGAAATAGCGGTCATGGGAGATAGCCAGCACCGTTCCCTTGAAGGCATTGATGTACTGCTCCAGCCATTCCACACTGTTTAGATCCAGATGGTTGGTAGGCTCATCCAGTAGAAGGATGTCGGTCTTTTCCAGCAGCAGCCGGGCCAGGTTCATCCGGGTCTTCTCACCGCCGGAGAGGCTGGAAAATTCCTGTGTCCGCTGATCCATCGTGATGCCCAGGCCGTTGCAGATCTTATCCACTTCCACGTCCATATCGTAGCCGCCGCCGGACTGGAAGCGGTTGGTCAGGGCATCGTATTCCCGAAGCTGTTCTTCGGAAGCGCCATTGACCATTTCGCATTCCAGCAGTTCCATCTTCTGCCGGATCCGCATTAGATCCGCGTAGGCACTGCGCAGGACATCCTCTACCGTAAAGCCCTCCGGAAAGGTCGGAATCTGGGAGATCAGACCGATCTTTTTATGGGGATTGACGTAGACCTCGCCGTCATCGTAATCCATCTGGCCTGTGAGGATATTGAAGAGAGTTGTCTTTCCGCAGCCGTTACGGCCAAGGATCGCAACGCACTCCCCTTCCTGGATCTCAAAGCTCAGGTTTTCCAGAAGGTTTTCGCCAATGACGAAGAACTTCGTCAGGTTTTTGACTTGTATATCTACCATGGTGTCACTCCGTATATCCAACCCTTCCGTAGGGCGGCTTGCCTTCAAGCCGCCGCGGCGGGCTGAGGGCAGCCCGCCCTACCCAGGCTGGTCCATTTTTTTAATTATCTCTTCCAACGCTTCCAATGTATACAGCAGATTCAGCGCCTGAAGCATGGCATTGCTGCTCATATGTTCCGGAAGGTCCAGTTTTTTTAGTAAAGCCAGACGTTTTGCCGACGCATCCGGGCCACCGGACAGGCCCAGGGCCATCAAATCCTGCTTGGTGATCTGCTGTCGGGTTGGCACATTTTCACCCTCGATGGTGGCACCGCTCTTTCGCAGGGCTTCCAGAATGATTTCCCGGGACATGCCCTCTACACCCAGCTTACCTTCCTTGCCGGGGGCGGATTTGCGTTTTTCCTTCCCCATAATATCCGGGATGTAGGCATGCTTCAGATACTTTCCAGGGATCGCGCTTTTGATATGATTGCGGATCACAAACCCGGCCCCATCAGAATCTGTGAAGACGATCAGTCCTCTGGACTGGGCAATCCGCCGCAGCAGGGCCATCTGCTGCTTATCCTTAAAAATACCAAAGCCGGAGGTTTCCAGAATGGGGGCATCGATAATCTGGGAGAGTGTGTTTTTATCGTATCGTCCCTCCACCACGATGGCTTCCTTTATTTTAACCATTTCTTCCCTCCTGGGCCAGCTGCAAAATCAGCAGTTCCAGCAGCCGCTCGCTGTCATCGAAGGAGGTTTTCATTTTATAGTCCGTATCCAGCACCAGCTCTGCGGCCCTCCGGCAGAATTCCGGCCGGTAACGCCGGGCTGCTTCCATGCTCTTCCGGGCAGGATAGTCCGGAATGCCATAAAGCTTCGCCAGTTCTGAGGAATTACGGCCATTGTCCAGCAATGTCCGGGCTGTAGCGATCCGGCGGAAGTGGCCGCCTACCGCACCCAAAATCGCAATGGGCTCCTGCTGCATTTTGAGAAGCTGCTGCAATTTCAGCAAAGCCTGGTCATAGCGGCCTGCACTGAGCAGGTCCGTCATCTGGAATACTACAGCATCCAGAACAGGTTCGGTAACGGCATCGATGTCTGTTTTTTTGATCTCATCCGCACCGGAGTAGGCGCAGATCTTCTCGATCTCACCGCTTAAGGCGGTCATGGTGCCCCCGGTGATGTCGATGAGGTAAGCACACAGGTCTGTAGAGATGCGCTTTTTATGGGCGGCAAAGTGCCTCTTGACCCAGGCGATCAGATCCCGCTGATCCTGTTTGGCAAACTCTACGATGGTGCCATGCTTATACACGGCCTCCCAGAGTTTTTTCAGCCGCTTGTCCGGCTTCCAGGACACTGTAAGATAGGTAAACACCACGGTGCAGTATTCCGGAATGTCCGAGAGGATCTCCGTCATTTTGCCCCGGTCAGCTTCGTTCATCTTGAACAGGTCGATATCGTCTATCTGAACGAAGGTCGCTTCCGCCATCATGGGCAGGTTCTCTACCGCATCGGAGAAGCTCTGGATATCGAAGGTTTCGTTGTTGAGCCGGTGATAGTTGAAAGCTTCCGTCAGTTCATCCAGAAGCTGCTTCTTCATCTGGGTCAGATAATGATTCAGCAGGAAGGTTTCCTCACCATGGAAGAAATACAGCCGTCCCAGTTCTTTGCTTTTCAGTTGTGCCTTCAGCTCCTGAAGGGCATTCCCCGCCGGGGCGGTCTTTTTTGCCATGGTGTCATCTCCTGATGGTAAAACTTCCCAGCTGGTCCGTCCGGTATACGGTACAGCCGTATGTTTGCAGACGCTCCAGGGTCTCCGGAGCCGGATGACCGTAGGAATTGTCCCGGCCTGCGCTGATGCAGACAATTTCGGGACGGACGGCGGCCAGCAGTTCCTCACAAGTAGAATGCTTCGAGCCATGGTGTCCTGCTACCAGGATATCCACATCCGGGATATCCGCGCTGCGCAAAAGGGAGCGCTCTCCAAAGTCATTGCGGTCGCCAGTCACCAGTATATCACAATTTTTCGTATCAAACAAGATACATAAACTCATTTCATTGCTGTTTCCCGGAAAAGTTGGGGGGTATATTTTGATATTCGTCTCTCCCAGTGCAAGCGCAAGGGGTTCCGATGCATAAATGGTATGCCCGCTTGTGCTGTCCTCCAAATTGGAATGGACCGGAGGCAGAACAAGAAGATCCGTATCCAGCCGGGATAAGAGATTCACCGCACCGCCTGCATGATCCCGGTCAAGATGGGTCAGGATCAGTCCATCCAGCTTGGGGATGCCCTGGCTCAACAGGGTCTCTGCGGCCATATCCGCTGACTGTGTATCACTGTCCCCGCCGCAGTCCACCAGAAAGCTTCGCCCCTCTGCCTGGAAAAGCAAACACTGACCTTGTCCTACATCCAACACCGTGAGGCGGATAGCATCCTGCATCGGTTCCAGCCACCCGGCCAGCAGCGCTATGCACAGGCCCAGGGCCGCACAGCAGCTTAGGGTCACAGGTTTTCTGTTCTTGCTGATCAGAAAGAGGATCAGCAGAATATAGACAAAAAACAACCAGGCCGTGATGTAAGGACTGACTGTGTATACCGCAGCCAACGGAATATCCGCCATGGTCTTTGCCACAAACAGGACATAGCGTATCGGAAGGGATATCCATTGCGCGAATACTGCTGCCGCTGCCGGAAGAAGCAAATGCAGCAGGCAGACCCCCATGATCCCATAGAAAATAAAGCTGATGACCCACAGGGCCAGCAGATTCGTCAGCGGCCCCACAAGACTGACCATACCAAAATAATAGGCACACAGAGGTGTGGTGATCGTCATGGCACTTAGCGTAATGGATACAGAGGCGCAGAACCATTTCACAAAGAATCGTCTTACACGACCTTCGTTTAACTCGCCAAACAGGGACAAAAGCCATTTGCGGATATCCCCATCGAACAAATAGATCCCGGCCACGCTTCCTGCGGAAAGCTGAAGACTGACAGAGGTTATAGCGAGCGGGTTGACAAACAGGATCACCAGCACCGCAAAGGACAAAGCCGTGGGACCGTCATATTCCTGCTCTGCCAACATCGCCAGCAGCATAAGCGCGCACATAATGCAGGAGCGGCTTACCGAGGGTGTAAACCCCGCAATGGCTGCGAACAGGAACAGGGATGGGAAGCCCACAAGCGCTGTGAGCCAACGCTTTTTTAAGGTAACGGTGCTAAGCAGCCCAAACAGGATTGATACATGCAGGCCCGATACAGCGATGACATGGCGGATACCGCTGACCTTAAAGTCTGTATCTGTCTCATAGGAAATATCCGAAGTGTCTCCGATCAGCAGCGCCTTTGCAAAGGGGGCCGTATCCTCCGGGAAGTGGCGCACAAGAACAAACCTTATTTTGTGGCGAAGGACCGCAGGGATATCCCACTTTCCCGGGGAATTCCGCAGTACTTCTGTATCCCCATCCTGATACGCCAGAAGAAAGATGCCCTTTCCCTGATGGTAGACAGAATCCTTTGTTCCCTCCGGCGTGGTGATCCGGACGCGGAAGGGGCCTGTTACGGTATTTCCCGGGGCAAGTTGTTCCATGTCATTCATATAAACAATGACCCGGTATGGTTTTCCATTGATACGAAGCATCCCGTCGAACCGGATGCCGTAGTTGGTTTCTTCGCTGTAATCGGCAACACGGAAGGTGACGGTTTGGACAGAGCCATCCAGTGCTGCCGCATCCCGCAAGTACAGTTCCTCGTATTTCTGAAACCAGCATAGGCCTACGGAGCAGCCAAGAAGGATGCATAGTGCCACTTTGACAGGGTTCCCCGTTCTTCGCCAAAGCAGACACAATATCAGCAGAATCATAGCAGGAAAAACCGCAAAATATCGCGGTATTCTGTAGGACAAGACGGCACAGGACAGGGTGAAGCCCAGCGTAAAGTATAATAAGTGTCGCATAACGTTCCTCCCCAAGGGAATATATGGCAGTTTGCGTGCAAGCCGCACTGCTGTAAACTACCTCAAAAGAGGTAAAAAAGAGGCGCAGCCTGGTCGGCTGCGCCTCTGCATGTTTTCAATTACTTGACCTTGGTGGCCACGAAGCCGGCAACACCTGCCAGAGCTTCGTCCATCTTGGTGGCATCCTTGCCGCCGCCCATGGCGGAATCGGGCTTGCCGCCGCCGTTGCCGCCGCAGACATTGCAGACGAACTTGACGATCTCACCGGCCTTCACACCGGACTTGACGGCATCCTTGCCGCAGACAGCCAGGAAGGTGACCTTCTCGCCGCTGGCGGAAGCCAGAACGGCAACCACGGATGCATCCTTGTCTCTCAGAACATCGCCCATCTGGCGCAGCTTGGCTGCGTCCGCACCGGGGACCTTCACAGTCAGGACCTTAACAGCGCCAACCGTCTCAGCACCGGCGAGCATCTTGTCAACAGCACCGGCAGCTTCCTTAGCCTTAAAGGACTCGATTTCCTTCTTGAGGGCCTTGATCTCCTCCAGCTGGGCATTCAGCTTGGCTTCCAGCTCGTCGGCCTTCTTGACCTTCACAGCGGCGCAGACATTGCCCAGAGTTTCACGGGTCTTGGCGGCATCGGCAACAAAAGCCTTGCCGGTGATGGCCTCGATACGGCGGACACCGGAGGCAACGGAAGCCTCGGAAACAATCCGGAAGGAACCGACCTTGGCCGTGTTGTCCAGGTGGGTACCACCGCACAATTCAATAGAATAGCCGCCCATGTTGACCACACGGACCGTATCACCGTACTTCTCGGAGAACAGAGCTGTTGCGCCCATCTCCTTGGCCTCATGGATGGACATCTTGCGGATGTCAACACCGTAGCCTTCCAGGACAGCCTCCTGCACCAGCTCGTTGACCTTTTCAATCTCCTCAGCGGTCATGGCAGAGAAATGGGTGAAGTCGAAGCGAAGGTAATCCTCGTTGACATAGGAACCGGCCTGGTGGACATGATCGCCCAGCACACTCTGCAGAGCCTTCTGCAGCAGATGGGTAGCGGAGTGGGCCCGCATAATGGCCTTGCGGCGCTCGGCATTCACAGCGACGGAAACGGTATCACCCACGTTCAGAACGCCGGACAGGACCTTACCGTAATGCATATACTTTCCGCCCTTGTTCTTCTGAACGTTATTGACCTCGAACTTGGCGTTTGCGGTCTCGATGACACCATGGTCAGCCACCTGGCCGCCCATTTCGGCGTACATGCTGGTCTGATCCAGAACCAGAATGGCCTCAGCGCCCTCGCCAACGGTCTGCTGCAGTTCTTCTTCAGAAACAACCGCCAAAATCTTGGCAGTGTTATTCAGCGTTTCATAACCGACAAACTTGGTTTCGGGCATCTCCTTGCCGAAGTCGATACCGGCCCAGCCCAGGTCGCCTAGGGCCTTCCGGGCCTCACGTGCGCGGACCTTGTCCTCCTCACGCAGAGCGTTGAAGCCCTCCAGATCCAGGGTCATGCCCTCGTCCTCCACCATTTCGGCGGTCAGGTCGATAGGGAAACCGTAGGTAGCGGACAGCAGGAAGGCATCGGCACCGGAGAAGACGCTCTTGCCCTCGGCCTTGTGCTGCTGCATTTTTTCATTGAAGATGACCATGCCGGTATCGATGGTCTTGCCGAAGGACTCTTCCTCGATCTTCACGATGCGGGTAATATACTCGGCACGCTCCCGCAGATAGGTATAGTGGGACTCGTTCTCATGGACGACAGTTTCCACAACCTTGAACAGGAAGGGATCGTTGACGCCCAGCAGCTTGCCATGACGGGCAGCCCGGCGCAGCAGGCGGCGCAGAACATAGCCGCGGCCTTCGTTGCTGGGCAGGACGCCGTCGGCGATCATGAAGGTGGAAGCACGGATGTGGTCGGTGATGACACGCAGGGACACGTCCATCTTATAGGACTTGCCGTAGGAAGCACCGGTCAGCTCGGTGACCTTATTGGTGATATTCATAACGGTGTCCACATCAAACAGGGAGTTCACGTCCTGGCAGACGACAGCCAGACGCTCCAGGCCCATGCCGGTGTCGATATTCTTCTGGACCAGCTCGGTGTAGTTGCCGTTGCCATCGTTATCGAACTGGGAGAAGACGTTATTCCAGACCTCCATGTAGCGGTCGCAGTCGCAGCCGACAGTGCAGCCTTCTTTACCGCAGCCGTACTTCTCGCCGCGGTCGTAGTAGATCTCAGAGCAGGGGCCGCAGGGACCGGAGCCATGCTCCCAGAAATTGTCCTTCTTGCCGAAGCGGAAGATATTCTCAGCAGGTACGCCGATCTCTTTGTTCCAGATCTCAAAGGCCTCTTCGTCGTTTTCGTAGATAGAGGGGAACAGGCGGTCTTCGGACAGGCCCACGACCTTGGTCAGGAACTCCCAGCTCCATGC
>JAFVPA010000053.1 GCA_017505505.1 Oscillospiraceae bacterium
ATGTAACCGGCGTGCTTGGTGCCCAGATCGACCTGGACTTCGGTGTTACCGATACCGGTAACGATACCCAGAACCTTATCTCCTGTATTTAAAGTCTTGATGGACTGTTCCAGCAGTTCAGCAAAGTTCTCCTCCTGCACAGCCTCAACATTGATAATTTCGCTCATAGTCTTGTTGACCTCCTTTATAATCCACGCCGGAGTCGACGCACCGGCCGTGATACCAACATCAGTGACACCGCGAAAATCCTCCGCTTTCAGCTCGGCGGCGTTATCCACCAGGAAGACTTTATCGCAATGCTCGCGGCAAATCATAGCGAGACGGCCTGTGTTGGAACTTTTGGGGTCTCCTACAACGACCATAACCTGACATATTTTGCTCAGTTCTGCTGCTTCTTTTTGCCTACATTCCGTTGCTCCACATATTGTACCAAATATTTTTGGCTCACGCAACTCTTTTTTCGCAAAATCAACGCACGTTTTGTACAAATTTTCCGCATTTGTTGTCTGTGAAACCATACAAATTGACGGAATCTCTGTTGCGTTCAGGGTCTTTACCCAGGCTTCCAGGTCTTCCCTGCTGGCAAATACCCGGCAGTCGCTGCACCATCCGGCAATGCCCTCCACCTCCGGGTGGGTAGGCGTACCAATGATAACAGGAAGCCGTCTTTCCTCTTCCGCCCGGCTGACAATGCCGTGAATCCGTTTGACAAAGGGGCAGGTGGCATCGATCACTTCCGCCCCGGTCTTTTCCAGGCGCTGGACCACGTCCCGGGTCACGCCATGGGAGCGGATGATCACAGTCTCATCAGGCCGTGCTTCCTCCGGGGCCTCAATGACCCGGACACCCATCTTCTCAAACTTGTCCACCACATGCCGGTTGTGGATGATAGGGCCCAGGGTGGCCACCTTCTTCCCTTCTCCGGCTGCTTTCTCTACCAGCTCCACCGCCCGGCTGACACCGAAGCAAAAGCCAGCGCTTTTGGCGATCCGGACACTCATGCGCCCACCTTCTTTGCGATGATCTCCTTCATGGCGGCAATGACACCATCGATATCCAGTTCAGAGGTATCCAGCTTCACAGAGTCCCGGCTCATCTTCAGAGGTGCCACCTCCCGGTGGGTATCCTGGAAGTCGCGCTGTTGGATCTCCTTTAAAACGGTCTCATACCTGGCCTTCTGGCCCTTGGCCAACAGCTCCTCGGTGCGGCGCTTGGCCCGGACCTCAGGAGAGGCCGTCAGGAAAATCTTCACGGTAGCCTTGGGCAGCACCACGGTGCCGATATCCCGTCCATCCATGATCACATCATATTCCTTAGCCACATCCCGCTGCATATCCAGCATGGCCTCCCGAACGATGGCATGGGCGGACACCAGGGATGCCTTCTGGCCGATCTCCTGGGTACGAATATCCCCCGTTACGTCCATACCGTTCATGATCATATGCTGAACGCCCTCTTCATCGTATTCGATTTTGATGTTCAGCTCGTCGATGTAGCGGGTAATGCCGTCAATATCCTTGGGGGCCACACCCCACAGGTCAAAAAAGTATGCCACGGTGCGGTAGATAGCACCGGTATCTACATAGTGATAACCCATTTCCTTGGCCAGGCGCCGGGCGATGGTGGATTTACCTGCCCCGGCCGGACCGTCAATGGCGATGGAGATTTTCTTAGCCATAGTCAATTCCTTTCTATTATTCCCCGTAGGGTGGGGGCTTGCCCCCACCGCGATACGAAACACTCTGCAAACGGTGGGGGCAAGCCCCCACCCTACATTAACCGTTCCTCAGCTTTGCCAAAGCCGCAGCCTCCCGGGCTACCACTTCCTCCGGTGTCAGGCCCAGCTTCCGTCCTGTGTCCTCTGGGGACAGAGGCTTTCCGCCCTCCAGACCAAAGCGCAAAGTCAGCAGCTTCTGATCCTGCGCATCCAAACCAGACAGCAGATCCAGGATACGCTGGCGCATCTGGAACAGAGCGGTATCCTCAACAGCCTGCTCCTCCGCTTCCTTTTCTTCCTCTTCGTCCACATTGGGCCGCTTCGCCTGGGCCAGCAGACGGGCATCCTCCAGCATTTTCTTCACGGCAGACGCTTCCTCCGGACGCATATGCAGCTCCATAGCGATCTCTTCCAGAGTAGGATTTCGTCCCAGCTCGGACAGGAGCCGCTCATCCACCTCCCGGTAGTCTTCCAAAGCCCCGCGCATCTTCTGGCCTACACCGCCCTGACGGGCTTGCAATGTCACGGTCTTTGCCATGTAGAACCGGATCCAGCGGTCCCGATGAGCAGCATACGCTCCATGCCGGTAATTCTGAACTGCCTGCCACAGGCCCAAGCTTCCATCCTGGATCAGATCCAGCAGCAGAACACCGTAGCCCACATGTTCCTTTGCCAGTTCAATGACCCGGCTCAGACCCAGATTGGTCAGTGCCTCCATGGCTGCCGTATCTCCCTTGGCACAGCGCTGGGCCAGCACCTGTTCATCGCCGCAGGCAGGCATTTGCGCCACTTCTTCCAGATACAGCCGCAGCGGATCATTGGGATCCAGATCCTTCGGATCCAGTCCCTTTTTCACCATCTGCATCTCCCGGCGCAGACGTACCGCCGCTTCACCGACACCGCCGGCCTTGGGCAGGCCGGAAATATCCAGGATCATGCAGCCCGTTTCCAGGTCAAGCAGAGCATCTTCAACAGCCTGCTCATCTTCTCCTTCCAGCATGGACAGCAGAGTGGCAGCCGAAACGATATCACCCATTCCCTTGGTTCTCAAGAATGCCTCCCATGGGCTCTGTTCAAAGGAAAAATCCAAATCATTCATTCAAAAAATCCTCCAATCCCAGGCTGGCGCCGTTTTTTTGCAGTTTGTCCATGGCCTGCCGCTCGATCTGTCGGACACGCTCCTTGGAAATGCCCAGCATTTTGCCGATCTCCTCCAGAGAATAGCAGTTTCCATCCTCCATACCGAAGTGCAGCCGCAGAATGTGCTGCTGCCGCCCGTTCAGCGTGGACAGGAGCTGCGCCATGGTATGTTCCAACTCCCGGCGCACCAGCTCTTCATAGGGCTGGGGTGCCTGAACATCTTCCAAAAGGGTATGTAAGGAACCTTCCTCTCCTTCGCCTGTGGGAATATCCAGAGAAAAGACCTCCGGAGTCAGCCGAATCAGTTCCTGCACCTTTCCCTCCGGGATACCGCACCGGGCAGAGATTTGGGCCGGAGTAGGCTCCTCCCCGGTCTCCTGCCGCAGGGCTGTCCGGGTCACCTCAACCTTGCGCATCCGCTCCGCGGTATGCAGCGGCACCCGGATAGGGCCGGCGTGATTCAGCAGACACCGGGTCACGCCCTGCCGGATCCATTTGGTAGCGTATGTAGAGAACCGGAAATCCAGGGTATAATCGAACTTCCGTGCCGCCACCAGCAGACCGATGCTGCCCTCCTGGATCAGATCCAGCAGGGCCACACCCCGTCCGGCATATTCCCGGGCCACACTCACCACCAGCCGCAGGTTGGAATTGACCATATGGCGGATGGCATCCTCGTCCCCTTCCGCACAACGGCGGGCCAGTTCCCGCTCCTCCTCCGGAGTAAGCCGGGGAAATTCCCGGATCTCCCGCAGAAACAGCTGCACATCGTCCTCACCGGCGCTGATAGGGGTCTGTTTATCCAAAAGCTCTGTCATGCTTTGTATCCTTTACTTTTCTTCATTCGTTCCATATGCGCCCGGAAGTCATCATCCGTTACTACGGTTTTAGACTGGTATTCCTTCCGGATGATCCCAACACAGTCCAGCAGGGCCTGTTCATTCACCGGCCCCTCCTGCCGCTGCAGGATCCCCGCGATGTGGGACATCTCATCCCCGCTGAAATCCGTCAGCCCCGCCAGCGATACCTCCAGATGCTCCCGGTGGCGGCTGCTCAGCTGGTCAAATACCCGGCCCAGCAGCTCAGAGGAGAACATCTCCGCCTTCAGCTCCCGGGTATGATCCAGCAGCGCCGGCTGCCGCAGGCACAGGGACAGCACCATCTCCTCCGCCATGGCAGACTTCATGTTATCGTAGCGGATCTTATTGCTCTTGGGCTGCAAATTTCTGGCCGGAGACAGGTCGATCTTTTCCTGCTTTTTCTTCTCCCGGGCAATGCGGCGTTTGAAGGCCCGGTTCACTTCCAGCTTCATGGCCTCCATGCTGATCTTGGCGGTTTCCGCCACCCGTCCGGCGTAGACCTCCCGCTGGACGGAGCTGCCCAGCGTACAGATCAGCTCCGCGGATTCCTGCAGGTATTTTACCTTTTGATCATCGTCCCGGATATCATACTTTTTCAGAATGGCATTCAGCTGATACTCCACCCGGTTGGAGGACTCTTCCAGCAGGATCTTAAACCGGTCCGCACCGAATTTCTTCAAAAATTCGTCCGGGTCCTTGGCATCCCGCAGCTGCAGGACCTTTACCTGGATCCCGGCTTTTTCCAGGATCGGGATGGCCCGGCGTGTGGCATTCTGGCCGGCGTTGTCTCCGTCGTAGATCAGCACTACCTGGTCGGTGTATTTGCTCAGAAGGGCCGCCTGCTCTTCTGTCAGGCTGGTACCCAGAGAGGCTACCGCATTGTCAAAGCCATACTGGTGCAGTGCCACCACGTCAATATTACCCTCTACCAGGATCATATAAGGATGCTTGGTCTTTTTCGCCAGGTTCAGACCAAACAGATTTTTTCGTTTGTTAAAGATCAGGGTTTCCGGAGAATTCAGGTATTTTGCCGCTTCGGAATCCTTTTTGATGACCCGGCCGCCAAATGCGATCACATTGCCCCGCACATCGATGATTGGGAACATGAGCCGGTCCCGGAAACGGTCAAAGAGATTGCCGTTCTTTTTGGAAATGGATACCAGGCCGGACTGGCGGATCTCATCCTCCGTATACCCCTTTTTCCGCAGGGCATTGACCAGACTGTCCCAGCTGTCCGGGGCGTATCCCACGCCAAAGGTGGTCAATATGTATTTATTCATACCGCGGCCCAGCGCATAGTTCAGGGCCTCCGCACCAACGGGCGCATACAGCTGACTGTGGAAGAACCGGGCCGCCTCTTTGTGAAGGGCCCAGAGCCGCTCCTGCTGACGGTACCGGGACTGATACTGCTCGTCCTCCGGAACTTCCATTCCGGCCCGCTTCGCCAAAGCCCGGACTGCGTCGGGATAGCTCAGGCCTTCAATTTCCATCTGGAAATTGATAACACTGCCGCCCTTATGGCAGCCGAAGCAATAGTAAATTCCCTTATCGGGAGCAACAGAGAAGGAAGCCGTCTTCTCCCCATGGAAGGGGCACAGGCCGAACAGATTGGATCCGGAACGCTTTAAGCTGACATACTGGCCCACCACATCCTCAATGGGATTTCGAGCCGTCAGTTCATCTAAAAATGCTGGGGGGAATGCCATGGTTGCCCCTCCTTTCGGTTAAATTGAAAGTTGAAAATGGGAAATTGAAAATTATGTTTTCTTATGCATTCGATAGCAGATAAAACCCATTGCCGCAAAATAGAGGATGATCCCCACACCCAGCGGTGTCACATTCACGTGCTGATGGGCGTTGGTGGTTTCAAACAGGTAGATCACGATGCCGCCCACAGCCATGCCGGGGATGCTCCCCCACCATTTGTTCGCAGACAGCAGCCCTGCAGCCATAATCAGAAGCGCCACATACACCCAGGCCTCCGGTTCAAAGCCGCCGAATCCCAGGTCGAACCCGATCATCGCAACCAGTCCGCAATATAGCAAGGCCGGAATGGAATATAGGAACTTCATATACGGCCCCCTCCTACGGTAAAATTACACTTTCTTTTTCGTCGCTGCGCATACCAGCCCCATAGCCGCATAGTAGCCAATGAAAATGATTCCGGCCACAAATCCCGCAAATACCTGAGGCTGGGCCGTCATGCCGTTATACAGCAGCACACCGCCCATGCCTATCCCAAAGAGGCAGCCCCACCAGTTTCCTTTTCGCAGAAAAACAGCCGCCAGAATGGGACAGCAGATATACAGCAATGCAATAGGCTGGAATCCACTGACACCGCCTGCCAGGATCGTCAGCATAGCGTACAGCATACAAATCAAAGCCGCAGGCATAATATAAAGGAATTTTTTCATATTCCGCCTCCCTAATGAACTGTCCACTGTCAATTTTCAACTAAATATTATACACCATCATCCCCGAACATGCCAGCCCGTGGGAATAAAAATCTCCGTATATTTGTCGATGGCATAGTTATCCGTCATGCCTGCGATATAGTCACAGACAGTTCGTTCCATACCATCAAAGGACAACTGAGGATGGAAGTCCTCCGGAAGGGCTTCGGGATTCGCCATGTAATACTCGAAAAGCTTGCACAGCATGGCCTTGGCCTTGCTTTCCTCTGCCTTGGCTACGGGGCTGCGGTAGACATTTTCGAACATGAAGGAACGCAGGTCCTTCAACGCCTTCTCTACCTCCGGGGACAGCAGAATGCATCCCGCCTCCCGGGAAACCTGAATGATATCCGTTACCAGGGTGTTGATACGAACACTGTGGCTGTGTCCCAGCAGGCCGGTAATTTCCTGTGGGATATCGTCATTTGTCAAAATCCCCGCCCGAATGGCATCGTCGATATCGTGGTTGACATAAGCGATCTGGTCGGAGCGGCGAACGATCTGCCCTTCCAGCGTATTGGGCCAGGGATCTCCCGTATGGCAGAGGATGCCGTTGCGGACCTCGTGGGTCAGATTTAACCCTTCCCCGTCCTTTTCCAATACATCCACCACCCGAAGACTCTGCTCGTTGTGCTTAAAGGGTTTACCCAGACACTTGCTCAGGGCCACTTCTCCCGCATGGCCAAAAGGCGTATGGCCCAGGTCATGGCCCATGGCAATGGCCTCTGCCAGATCCTCATTCAGGCCCAAAGCCCGGGTGATGGTACTGGCAATTCTTGCCACTTCCAGGGTGTGGGTCATTCGCGTGCGGTAGTGGTCCCCCTCCGGCTGCAAAAAGACCTGGGTCTTGTGCATCAGGCGGCGGAAGGATTTGCTATGTACGATGCGGTCAATATCCCGCTGGTAGCAGGTGCGCACATCCCCTTCCCGGTCCTCTTCAAACCGGGGCCGTCCCTTGCTCTTATCGGCAAAGGCTGCCAAGGGATTCAGCCGCCTGTATTCCTGACGTTCCAGTTCTTCCCGCACGGTCATAGTATCCACTCCCTTTGGTCGTGTTAGTGAGAGGTATCGGCTTCGCCGATTTATTTCAATCCGTGGTCAAAGGCCACTCCGCAATTCTTCATTATTCCATATTCATCAGCGAAGCGATTTCGTTTTTCATTATGTAACAGGAAAGGCCCGGTATTCCTGCCCGGTTTCCATACCCTCCACGGTACCGGAGGTCATATCCGTAAGCCTGTCCAGGAAGGGCTGGGCCTGATTCTCTGGGAACAGCAATTCCAGCTCCACTTCCGCGCCAAAATCCGTCTGGCGGATAATGCCTTCAAAGGCTGCAACCTCCAGCTTTACCCGCTCATAGAAGGTATAGGGACAGGGTACATACAGCACCGTCCACACCCGTTTCATGGACTTTCCCGCCGCATCCACAGCGATCTTGGCACCCTTGGTATAAGCCCGGACAAGGCCGCCGGCCCCCAGCAGGATACCGCCAAAGTACCGGGTCACCACGCAGACGATATTATACAGCCCTTCCCGCTGCAACACCTGCAGCATGGGCATCCCCGCCGTTCCGCCGGGTTCGCCGTCATCGGAAAAGCGGACTGCTCCGTCCTTGATGATGTAGGCCCAGCAGTTATGGGTGGCATCATAGTGCTGCTTCTTCATCTCCTGGATTTTCGCCAGGGCCTCTTCCTCCGTCTCCACCGGCCAGACCCGGCCGATGAAGTGGGATTTTTTCTCATAAAATTCATCCTCGCCGAACTGGGTCGGCACCAGATATTCGTCCAATGGGCAACGCTCCTTTTTTCGCCTTCTCTGCCTGCTGTAGGGCGGGCTGCCCTCAGCCCGCCGAGATCAGGGCAGTCTCTGCAACAGCGGCGGCTTGAGGGCAAGCCGCCCTACAGAGCAAGTTTCTCTCTCATAATTCCATCACGATATACTCCCGCAGCCGCCCATAAAGGATATCATCCAAAATGGCCTCCACCTCGATACCGTCCGCGGTATACTCCACATTCTTCACCTGGGCATTGTTATGCAAAGTCTCTACCATCCCGCCCATGGCGTAAGGCAGACACACAATCACATGATGCCGGGCCTGATCCAAGGCCTTCTCGATGGCCTTCAGCAGGCCATCCATATTCATGCCCCGCTTGGCGGAAATGGGCACAACACCCTCGCCGTGGGGGATATCCTCAGGATACACCAGATCCGCCTTATTATAGCAACGCAGCACAGGTGTTTCGGGCTTCGCCAGCTTGGCAATGAGCTTTTCCACGACCTCGATATGCTCCTCCCGGTTGGGATCGGAGGCATCGATCACATGCAGCAGCAAATCCGCGTATTCCAGCTCCTCCAGGGTAGCATGGAAGGCATTTACCAGATGGTGAGGCAGTTTGGCGATGAAGCCAACGGTATCAGACAAAATCACATCCAGATTGTCAGATACCGTCAGTTGCCGGGAGGTGGTGTCCAGGGTATCGAACAGCCGGTTATTGGCAGGAATTCCCGCATTGGTCAGCTGGTTCAGCAGCGTGGATTTGCCCGCGTTGGTATAGCCAACGATAGCTACCACAGGAACAGAATTTTTCATCCGGTTCTGGCGCTGAACGGCCCGGACCTTGCGGACCTGTTCCAGTTCCGTTTCCAGACGGGTGATCCGCTCCCGGATGTGGCGGCGATCCGATTCCAGCTTGGTCTCACCGGGGCCACGGGTGCCGATACCACCGCCTTGGCGGGAAAGGCTCTTGCCCATACCGGAAAGCCGGGGAAGCAGATATTTATACTGTGCCAATTCGACTTGCAACCGGCCCTCCTTGGTCTTGGCCCGCTGGGCGAAGATATCCAGGATCAGAGCACTGCGGTCCAACACCGTAACACCGATGATTTCCTCCAGCGCCCGGATGTTTCCGGGAGACAGTTCATTGTCAAAAACCACCATGGTAGAAGCCGTGGCCTCCACCAGCATCTTCACTTCCAAGGTCTTACCCTCACCGATGAAGCTGTGGGAATCGGGAGTGTGGCGGTTCTGCAGCACCTTTCCGGTGCAGAAGCCGCCTGCCGTTTCCAGCAGGGCTTCCAGTTCTTCAATGGTCTCATCGGTAGCCGTCTGGTCTTTCTTAAAACAGTCCGCGTTCAGGCCCACCAGCACCGCCCGCTCCTGTACATGCTCTTCAAAGGTCGCTTCCATAGTTCCTCCATTATAACAGGTCGGTAGGGCGGGCTGCCCTCAGCCCGCCGCCATTGTACCGCCATTTCTGCCTGTACACGGCGGTTTGAAGGCAAGGCGCCCTACCGGAGGTTTTCTTTTTTTATAGTATACCATAGAATGTTGGATCGGTACAACAAATATCTTGTCAGAAATTGTGAACAAAACGAAAAAAATCCGCACCACAAACCGTGGTGCGGAAATTTTCGAATCTTACTTCAGGCCGAAACGCTTGTTGAAGCGATCAACACGTCCACCGGTGTCAACCAGCTTCTGCTTGCCGGTATAGAAAGGGTGGCACTTGGAGCAGATCTCAACACGAATGTCCTTCTTGGTAGAACCGGTAGTAAAGACATTGCCGCAGGCG
>JAFVPA010000002.1 GCA_017505505.1 Oscillospiraceae bacterium
GGTGATGAACTTGGTGTGGAAGCACTTGGACAGGGGGCCCAGTGCGGGGAAGATACACTGCACGTCAACGACGATGGCTTCGCAGGCGCCGGTCAGAACCACGTTCTCCTGGTTCAGGTAGTTACCGGCCATGGGGATGCCGTGACGCATGGTGACTTCGTTGGAGGTGCAGCAGACACCGGAGACGGTGATGCCCTTAGCGCCCATGGACTTGGCGTAAGCGATCATCTCGGGGTCATTTGCGTAGTGGACGACCATCTCGGACAGGGAGGGGTCGTGACCGTGGACGACGATGTTGACGTTGTCCTTTTCCATAACGCCGATGTTGGCCTCGGTGTCGATGGGACGGGGAGTGCCGAACATGACGTCGGAGAACTCGGTGCCCATCATGGAGCCGCCCCAGCCGTCGGACAGGCCGGCACGCAGAGCCTGACGGATCAGAGCCTCAGCCATGGAAGAGTTACCCATGTGGGTCATGTGCATAGCGGTAGCGATCTCGCGGTCGATGGCGCGGGGCATGATGCCGGCGTCACGCCACAGCTTCTTGGTGTGCTCGGGAGCACGCTGTGCGAACTTCTGCTCGCCGAAGGGGAAGCCGTACTCCAGCAGGCCGATCTCTGCCATCTCGTGAGCCAGATCGTAGATGTCCTTGCCTTCGGTCTCAACGCCCCATTCCTGAGCGATGGTGATCAGCTTTGCGGGGTCCTTGATCTGATAGTTGCCGCCCTCACGGGTCTGGTGCAGGGTGTGCATGATCTCACGGCCATGGTCGGAGTGTGCTGCGGTACCACCGACGGTGAAACGCAGGTAGTTACGGGCGACGATACCGTGAACGTCACAGCCGCAGATACCGCGGGGAGCCTTCTTGGTGATACGGCAGGGGCCCATGGAGCAGATACGGCAGCAGGTGCCGCCTTCGCCAAAGCCACAGTGAGGAGTCTGGTTCTTGACACGCTGCTGCCAGGTGTCAGCGCCAACCTTCTGCGCAGTTTCCAGCAGAGAATTGGTGGCAGCTTCCATCTCCTCGATGGTTGTAGTAAATGCCCAATCCTTCAAAGTGATTTCCTCCTAATCAGTTGATTCTTGAAAAAACCTATATGTACCCTATGGTAGTCATAGTGTATCGATAATATTGTACTAATTAAAGTCAAGAATGTCAATCGTTGAAATAGACACTTTTACCGTTAATTTTACATCCCCCCTGAGGGGTTTTTTGGCTAAATTTTCCCCAGGCACAAGATGTAGTGTTTCCAGCGGATTTCCAGCACTAGGATACTGGCAGAAAATGCTATGCCAAAACTTCCCCCTGTGTAAAGGCACCTGCATCTAGGCCCCCTCTTTGAGGGGGCTGGCACGCCACAAGGCGTGACTGGGGGAGTGTTCCATCCACAAAAAAACACACTCCCTCCGTCAAAAATCAAAGATTTTTGACACCTCCCTCAGAGAGGGAGGCAAGGAAGCTACCTCCCCATGCAAAACCCCCGGCTGCCGCATTGCTGCGGCAGCCGGGGGTAAAAGATTACCACATCCGGATGTGCTCGGTGCTGACCTCCCAGGTCAGCAGGCCGTTGTCTTCCAGCCATTTGAGGGTATGCCGGGCGTCGGCATAGACCTCCAGGTACCAGGCTCGCTCCCGGCTGGTGATGGTCAGATTGATCGCAGAGCGTTCCGCAATGCCATCCTCCTCGTACTCGTCCTCATAACGGAAGTGGCCGGTATGGAAGTAGGGATGCTGGGCCATGTTGCCCTCGGCGCAATCCCGCTGAACAGCGGCGATCAGTTCCTCTGCCTTGGCCTTGTCTGTGCAGGCGGCAGGCAGTTCCTTCATCCCGTCGGTAAAGTCACCGACGACAGCAGAGAAGTTATCCATCACATGGGCCAGCCGCTCCTGCTCCTCCCCATCGATGGTGATGGTCTGCCAGTTCACGTGTTCCCAGCGGCTTAAGTATTCCTTGGCGATGGCACCGGCCTCGGAATCTACCCAGACATTGTAGTTGCGGCGGACAAGCTTACCGCTTTCCAGCTCATAGCGCAGGCCGATCTGGGTGGCATAGACAAAGGTCTTGTCCTGCAAGTCGTCATCGACCCCGGTATACCGCACCCGGCTGCCGTCCGCTTCCAGCGTATGGATACCTGTATTTTCCGCCCGGAAGTCCAGAGCGCCCTGATGGAACCGGATCATGTCTTCAATATCCGCTTCCTCCGTCAGCTTGCTGCCCACGGTATAGTCGGATTCAAAGTAAATGGACTGAACAGATTTGATCTCATCCTCATCGGGGACCCAGGTCTCGATGCCCAGGATATCGATATGGGTCAGCCACAGGCTCACGGCAAACACCGCCGCCAGAGCTGCCAGGCCGTAGACGTTCTTCAGCTGGAAGACCCGGGTGGAGCGCTCCAGCAGCATCTTGCCGATGAACCAGCCCACCACCAGTCCGGCGGTGAGGATCATGAAATTCTGCTCCTGCAGTCCCATAAAGGAATACAGGAAGAACTGTCCCGCTGCTGCCACAAACACGGAGCACAGCACCTGGAACACGGGCACCAGCAGTTTGAAAGCCACCGCGTCACCGGCACATTCCAAGTCCCGCTTCCGGTACAGCAGCGCTCCCAGCAGGGCGAACACCAGTCCCACGCCCGCCAGCATCCACAGCCGCCACCACTCTTCGGTGATGGTAAAGGTGGCGAAAGCTCCCTTCAGCTCCTCGCCGAACAGCTCCCGCAGATTATAAAGGCTGGCAGTGGTCTGGATGTAGGGATGGTCGGCCATATGAACAAAGGGGGTCAGGTCATAGGCCAGGGCCGTAGGGGTGACCACGCCGTAGAGCATGGGGGTATAGACGGTATCGATGAGCCAGTAGGCCATCATGGCCCCGGCGTTCAGCAGGCCGTAGCCCGCCACCATGGTAAAGCGGTTGCCCACACACATGGCCGAGAAGGCCGCGATCCCGAAGAAGCAGATAAATTGCAGATTGGAAGCCAGGAAGATCCACCAGCTTAAGGTCCAGGCCCCTTCAAAGATCGACCCGGCCAGCAGGGGCAGCGAAACCAGGGCCATCACCAGCGTGGGCACCAGAGAGAATACCAGTCCGGTTACGATGTTGGTCACGAACCAGCTTTCCCGCCGCAGGGGGAAGGCGTGGAGCATATTGCACATGCGGCTGTTGTACAGGTCACCGAACAGCAGCTGGGCAACGATCAGGGCATAGCCCAGGTTCACCACAGCCATGACCTGCACCATATCGGCCATATTCCGGGCGAAGTGGAACTGCTTGGCGGTGCCGCCGTTGCTGTACAGCAGGAACACACCCAGCACCAGGCACAGGATATACACACCCCAGACCGGCGCGAACCGGGTCAGGTTTTTCTTGAAAACGGTCTTATTAAAGAATGATGTCTTTGACTGCATAGTTCACACCTCCCAGTTCGTAAATAAAGATCTCTTCCAGAGACAGGGGCAGCACATCGAAATAGGCAGGATTGGAAGCCTCCGCCTTTGCGCTGATCTCCAGAGCACTGCCCCGGACAATGAGGGTCTTCAGGCGGCCGGAGCTGCTTTCGTGAAGTACCTCCAGCCCCTTGGGGGCCTCGCCTACGATCTGCAGCTTGTGGGTAGCGCCCTGCATATCGGCCAGGCTCTTTTCCATCAGCATGTGCCCCCGGTCCATGATGCCCACATGGTCGCAGACATCTTCCAGCTCCCGCAGGTTGTGGGAAGAGATCAGCACCGTGGTGCCGTGCTCTGCCACGTCAGACAGGATCAGACTCATGACCTGCCGCCGCATAACGGGGTCCAGGCCGTCCACAGGCTCGTCCAGGATCAGCACCTCAGGCCGGCAGCACAGGGCCAGATGGAAGGCCGCCTGCTTCTGCATGCCCTTGGAGTAGCGCCGCAGGGGGGTCTTCTCCGGCAGGTGGAAAATTTCCTTCAGCCGGTTGAACAGCGCATCATCGAACTTGGGATACAGACCCTTATAGAACTTTCTCATATCCTCCAGGGTTGCCGTGGGGAAATAGAAGATCTCATCGGGGATATAGCCAATGGTGGCCTTCACCGCCGGGTTTTCGTAAATTGTCTTCCCCTCCAGCAGCACTTCGCCGCTGTCCTGGCGGTACACGCCGGTCAGATGGCGGATGGCCGTAGACTTACCCGCGCCGTTGGGGCCAACAAGGCCATAGACGGCCCCCTTGGGCACCGTCAGAGTCAGACCGTCCAGGGCTTTGAAGCTGCCGAAGGTCTTTGTCACATTTTTCATTTCCAGCATCGCTTACTTTCCTCCCTTCTGAAGCCGCGCGATCATCTGCTCCCGGGACACGCCCAGGGCGATCAGCGCGGCGGTGGCCTCGTCAAAGGCCGTATACCACCGGGTCACTTCCTGCTCCACCTGATTCTCGTTGTCACAGACGAAGCAGCCTTTGCCGGGGATCGTCACGATCCAGCCGTTGAATTCCAGCAGCCGGTAGGCCCGCTGGATGGTATTGGGGTTGATGGACAGCGTCACCGCCAGTTCCCGGACGCTGGGTAATTTATCCCCCGGCTGCAGGACTCCCGTGGTGATCTGTGCCTTGATGCCATCGGTAATCTGGGTATAGATCGGCCGGGCATCCCGGTAATCCAAATGGACCATATCATCTCCTCCTTAACTGTACTAGCTGTTCTAGTACAGTTAGTATAACAGATGGTACACTTTAAGTCAACGCGGCGAAGTTTAAGAAAAGTCTAAGATTTCCTTAAGATGGAAAAGGCCACCCCGAAAAAAGCGGGATGGCCCTGTTAATATATCTATTTTCTAAGATGGATGATGCTGACACAGCAGTCGACTCCCACAGCAATTAGTAGAGAAACAGTTATGATAATCAGCGGCCGTAGCACCATTTCCAGTTCTCCCAGCCTTAAATATATCCCATACTGCTGCATACCCATGTAATATTCATGTACAACCATGTGGACGATGTAAATCACAGTGGAATAGGCACCAAATCTGTTAATGACATCGCCAACGATGCCTGTACAAAGCTGTCGGTGTCTCATCGAAAGCAGCATCAGTATGACAACCGTCACTATAGTACTCAGATACAGCTCCGCATTGCCCATGTATCGGCTCTCCAAGACACTGATCGTTGCACTCGTCAAAAGCAGTAATACTGACTTTCCAGTCGTCAGGTGTATTTTTTCGAGGATGCATTCCCCATATTGCCGCAGGAACATGCCCAAAGTGAACATCGGTAACCCAAAGAAGACCGCATTCCGAGGGATCTCATACGACACTTCTATCCCAAAAATCCAGGAGAACTCACCAAGAAGGAAATGTACCGCCGTCAGACATACGCAAAGAATATACAACAGAAAGTAGTCCGTCTTCTCATCTCCATAGTAGCAGGCATATCCCCATACAGCCACGTAGCAGACAAAGATGGAAGCTAGATACCACAAATGCCATCCAAAGGGGTTCACATTCAAAACCAGCCATTTCACGATATCTATCCAGCCAATATGCAGCGTTTGAACCCAATCTGCCATGGTCCCACCATACAGCAGCGTAGCACAGAGATTCCAGGCTATCTGGATCGTAACTGCTACTATGTTCAACTTCACGATATGCCAGATCCGTTTCTGAAGCTTTCCACAGCTTGCTCGGTAACTGAAGAAACCGGATATAGCAAAGAACATAGGCACCGCAAAGCGAGCCAGACAGGATACGATGCGCCCCAGTTCCCCCGGAAATGGTACATGGATGCACACCACAAAGAAGGATGCGATCAGCTTGCAGATCTCCATCATCTGATTCCTTGTGGACGTCCTACAAGGCACAACATATGTTTCAGACACGATACTCAACTGCTCCTTCCCTAGCCCCGATCAATACTCATCTCCAAGCAAATCACCCTTTGACCTGCCTGCTCCGGATAGTTCTCCTGAATCCATGTATCGATGATTGGATTTCCTTCCTCCAAGATCACCATATACTGATAAAACTGCGCATCCTCCAATTGAGACGCATCTGTAATCTTAGGATTATGGATAATGGAAGAATCCAACAAATATTGGCATAGGAAGTATTCATAGCTGTTGTATTCAGGGATGCACAGCAAATAAGAACACTCCGCAGGAACCTCATACTCCTCCAGCAACGTCTGGAGTTTGATCCTGTCTTCCCTGTACGCCAGGGATTCCGGGTTGTTCTGCCGGAAGATGTGGCAAAAACCACCTGTGCCTACCCACCATGTGACAACCAACAGTGATGCCATCACCGCTCCCACTGCCCCATGGAGCCAAGACCGGCCCATCCGGGACAGTAACATAGATCCATAGCACACGAACAGATAGTAGATTGCGATATCGATAGTCTTCATATACCGCTCCATACTGCCAAAGGCTTCTGTAAGCGGCATAGAAAAGACATACATGCCAACCATACCGATAGTGTACACCACATACATGCCCACAACACAAAGTAATAATCGCAGATAGCCTTTCCGGTCAGACACTTCAGCGGCCCAGGCAGCAGCAGCAAATAGTGCCAACCATACCAAGAGAAAAACCATCCCCTGTCTACCTGCTACATATTCTATGACACCTTCCAGTATCCGCAGAATATCTTCTGGTTCCTTTTCCCGGAATACCGCCGTGTAATTCTCGACCGCCATAGCGTGCTTACTGGATGCAGCCCGTACAAAGACATAGTCGCAATGGCGATCCCAGAGACAGAGTCCTATGAAAGGGGATACACAAACGGCCAGATGTTTTCCCATATCTGCTTTCCTGGCAGATACCAATAGCATCACAGTTGCCAATGCCACAAAGTAGATACCAGAGTTCTTGATTTGTGAGACCAGGAACAGGAATGGAATCACGCAAAAAATATCTGCCCGGTTCCCTTCATCCAGCAAGTAGCATAGCCGGTAGGTGAACACCAGCGCAGCCATACCTGCCAGCGGCAGCAGTGTGTCCACTAGCAGATCGTAGATCTCTATGTTGTAGCAAAGCAAGAAATTCGCCGCCAGAGCAAAGACCGCCGCTGATGCCAGTCTATTCTTCCCAGCGTATGCGAACCATGGCAGGAGCATGCACAGCATCATAAAGGCCTGGGCCAACATTTGTGCCGATTCTCCGCTGTAGGTCATCTTACAGAAGTAGTAGATGTACACCGAACTGCCCAGAGGATAGCTCTGGAACATGATCACTTCATCCAGGAAATTCGGGAATCTGTCCGTGGCCAGCATGTTTTTGACGACGATAGCCCAATGAGAGAAATTGTCGTAATGTGCAAATATCTGTCCTTTCACAGCCACAAGGACCAGCCCGGTACCGATAATCAGAAAAGCATATCCCACATTCCAGTATGGCACAAACACCCGGTATCTTTGTCTGCGGACAGCATCCAGAAACAACAGGAGACCGCCGACGTAGACCACTGCTGCTGTATGTAACAGGATGTTTAAAATACCTGCCGCAAACAGGATCATGAAATGGACTGAAATCGTGAAAGCAGGAAGGAAATATACCTCAACTTTGTACTTTCTACGAAAAAATTCCCAATATCCCATACTTGACATCAGGAAGGCCCCTATCTTCAATAGCGTCTCAATCATATGTACACGCTCCACTCTTATCTGGAAGATCAGCCCCTCGTGAAACAGGATGCTGTCAAAAAACTGTATTATTTATAAATCTATCATAGCTGAAAGGAAAATACAACATCAATCCCGTTCTGCTGCCCGAAAAAACATTTCACCCCTCCCCCACTTGACACAACATCTCAAATCAAGGTACATTATAAGAAAACCACTTCCAAAGGAGTGTTTCCCATGATCCCAATCCAAAGACCGAATGTCAAAAGCTACCACCCCCAGATGGGGGGCGAGGTCCTTTCCGTGGAAAAGGGCTGGTGCCACTACAGCCACGAGGGCACCAAGGATTTTCTGGACTATATTACCGCTTATCAGCCGGAGAATAGCGGTGTTTCCTTCGAAGTCCGCACCTACCGGGGCGGGCTGGCCCGGGTGACGGTGGAATTTGTCAGCGAGACTGCCTTCCGGTTCCGGATGTATCCCGACGGCACCGCCCCGGAACGGACCAACCAGGTCTTCGATTTCCCGGCGATCGGCAGTGTTTCTGTAGCGGAAGAAGCCTTCTTTCTCACCGCCAAAACGGACCGGTTGACGCTGTTCTTCCGCAAATGCCCCTGGGAGATGCGCGTCGAACTGGACGGGCAGCTGCTGACCCTGGAACAGATCAAAGACCATAACGTGGACCAGAAATACAAAGCCATCCCTGTGGGCTTCACCCGGGATGGCAGCGGTAAGGTCCTCAATGTCTTTGAGACCATGTATTTATACAGTGATGAGCAGTTTTACGGCTTCGGGGAAAAGTTCGATTCTTTTGACAAACGGGGAAAGACCGTCACCGTCTGGCAGCGGGATGCCCAGTCCACCAATTCGGACATTTCCTATAAGGGCATGCCCTATTTTATGAGCAATTACGGCTACTCCATTCTGATGAACACCTTCACCAGAACCCATTTCAATATGGGTGCCACCTCCGGTGTCAGCTACACCATGGAGGCCGAGGACGCTTATTTGGATTACTATATGTTCTGCAACCGGGACCCCAAGGGCCTCCTGCGGGACTACACCGCCCTCTCCGGCCGCTCCGCCATGATCCCCCGGTGGGCCTTCGGCTTCTGGATGTCCCGGATGAGCTACATGTGCCGGGCCGAACTGGAACAGATCGTAGCGCAGATGCAGCAGTTCGGCATGAGTGTGGATGTGATCCACATCGATGCCTGGCAGCCCAATTTCGAGGACAGCTTCCTGCCCAGCGGCACGGCGGAACTACTCAGCTTCGACGAAAAGCGGTTCCCGGACCCGGAGGGCATGATCCGTTCCTTACGGGAAAAGGGCATTCGCCTTTCCCTGTGGATGTTCCCCTATGTCCAGGCCATCGACCCGGAGGGCCGTATCTCCATGCAGTTTAAGACCCTGGCAGACCGGGGCTATCTGGTGAAGGGCCCCGACGGGAAGCCCCGGATCTTCTCCCCCGGCGAGGGGGATGTGGACGCCTGGAAGGTGGCCGCCCTGGACTTCACCAATCCCGAACTGGTTGCCTACATGAAGAGCCGCATCAAACGGCTGATGCACATGGGCGTAGGCGTTATGAAGACCGACTTTTCCGAGGAATTGCCGGAAGACTCCGTCTTCTTCGACGGCTCCACCGGACTGGAAAGCCACAATAGATATCCCCTGCTCTATGCAAAGACCATTTACGAAGCCTCCTGGGAGGCCAAGGAGGAGCTGGGCGAAAAGGCCCTCCTCTGGGGCCGCAGCGGCTACGCCGGCAGCCAGAACTATCCCGCCAACTGGGCCGGGGATTCCTCCGCCTCCAAAAATAATCTCCACAGCCTTCTCACCGGCGGACTGAACATGGGCATCAGCGGCGTTTCCTTCTGGGGCTTTGACATCGGCGGCTTTTATAACTGCGACTATTCCGGCACCCGTGTCATCCCGGAGGACGAGGAATACATCCGCTCTGTCCAGATGGGCCTCATGAGTCCCCTGAGCCGCAGCCACGGCCAGTCCACGCCCCGGGAGCCTTGGGTCTATTCCGAAACTGCTCAGAAAGCCTTCCTGAAGATCAACAAGCTCCGCTACCGGATGCTCCCCTATCTCTACAGCACCGCCTACGAGACCGTCCGGGAGGGCATCCCCATGATGCGCTCCATGCTGCTGGAATACCCCGGGGACCGGAATGTATGGAATCTCTCCACCCAGTACATGCTGGGCGGCAATCTGCTGGTGGCCCCGGTCTTCGACCAGCCGAGGCACCATATCTACCTGCCCAAGGGCAGCTGGGTCGATCTGGAGACCGGTGCCCGGGTGACAGGCGGCGACTGGATCACCTATCCCAAACAGATCGATGTGATCCCCCTGTTCCTGCGGGAGAATACCATGCTGCCCCTGCTGAAAACCGCCCCGCTGCATATCGAAGATAAAAACTTCGAAGATCTGGAGCTGGTCCTGAACATCACGGACACCATCGACCAGCCCTTCTACGACGACGGCGTGGAAGGCCATTTCCGGTCCACTTTGCGGGATGGTCGGCTGGATATTACTGTTCAAAGCATCCCGGCCGGGCACTTCCGCATCTACGCCCCCACCGAGATACGGGAGCTATGGGTCAACGGAGAACTGCGAACCACCTGTATGGACAATTGTTTTGATTATTGACCAAAAAGCGTCAGCTCTGGCACTTACGCAGAGCTGACGCTTTTGTATAGAAAAGAGTTTTAACGGTCAGGGTTCTCTGTACGGTCTTCTACAATGAACCTGGGTCTTGCTTTTGTCTCAAGATAAATCTTTCCCACATATTCTCCGATTACACCAAGAGAGATCAGCTGGATACCGCCTAAGAAGCAAACCACGATCACGCTGCTGGCCCATCCAGGAACCGCATTTCCGGCAAAAAAAGATATCAAAGCATATATGATCAACAAAAAAGCAACCAGTGAAATGCTTATACCCAGCCCTGTGATCAACCGGATCGGTTTGATGCTCAAGCTGGTAATTCCATCAAAGGCCAATGCCAGCATTTTCTTTAACGGATAGTGGCTCTCGCCGGCAATACGCTCATGCCTTTCGTAGTATACGGATGTGCTTTTGAAGCCCACCAACGGAAACATGCCTCGCAGATAAATATTGACCTCTTCAAATTTCGAGAATTCCTCCAGAACACGTGACGAAACCAGGCGGTAGTCTGCATGGTTGAACACCACATCTGCACCCATCCATTTCAACAAACGGTAGAACCCTTCCGCTGTGACGCGTTTGAAAAATGTATCCGTTTCCCGTTTGCTGCGAACGCCATATACGATTTCAGCCCCATCCAGATAGGCATCCACCATAGCATCCATGGCATTGATATCATCCTGCCCGTCGCAGTCGATCGAGATCGTGATATCGCAGTTTCCTTTTGCTTCCATCAATCCTGCAAGCAGCGCATTTTGATGGCCTCTGTTTCGGCTCAAGGAGATCCCCCGATACCGTTTGTCCTTTTGGGCCAGCGATTGAATGATATCCCATGTTCCATCCTTGCTTCCATCATTGGTAAAAAGGATTCTGCTATCCGGGCTTATCTTCCCTTTTTTCGCCAAGTCGTTTATTTTATCAAGAAACAGATGGGCAGTAAGCGGCAAAACCTTCTCCTCATTATAACAAGGAATCACAATATATAATACCGGCTTTTCCCTTGCAGTCATCTCCATTTTTTATCATCCCTTCCGATAAAAACCGCAGTTACAAAAGTATTTGTCTTAATGCGACAATCCTAAATGATATTTCTCATTCATTTCCATGGTAGGCACAACAGTCGTTTCTATCATTACACTGGTCAAACCATGCTCATGCAGAGAGTGTGCTATGCCGTTTCCCTCCGGGAACGGCCAATTTCCTTCCTTTTCCGAAACGGGAACATATAGAATCGTCTCTTTTTTTCCTTCTCTGTCTGCCTGCAGAATCTGCCCGATCACATCATTGCATACCTGCTTGCATATCCGCGTATCGATATTGCCCATATTCCCTTCTTTAAAAGTCTGTCCCGGAGTATTCGCACTGGAAACGAGAATACAGATCAACACAGGCAGAACAGTAAGGATCTTCGGCATCCTTTTTACCAGGAAGCACAGTGCCATCATCACCAGCAGGAACAGGTAGAAATACAGGCCAAACCGATATTCCGTACGGTTTGCAAAAGACCAGCCAACCTTCACCACCAGCACTACGATATAAAGAAACAGCGCCGCGCCGCAAATGCTGATTTCCAGAACAAGACCCCATAACGTCTTGGCCTCCGCAGTCTTCCGTTCAAAAAAGCCTGTCCCCAAACCCACAGCAAGAATCACGAACGAAACCAAAAGGAACATTTTGCCACAATATCCGGTCACATTCAAAAGACACTGCAGCGTATAGGTCACGCTGGTCCGCAAGGATTCTGACGTATCGGCAAAGGTTGCTCTTCCACCCGACAGTTCGAATATCGCACTGACAAACCACATCAGTAAAATGCCGAAATGCAGGCCGTTGTTCTGCAGGGCCTTCCAGAGACCGTTTTTCTGCTTTATTGCATTGATCCCAGATAAAAGGATCCTACAGCCGGAAAATGCCGCCAGTATACCGCTAGCCGGCAGGTTCGAAAAGATCGCCATATACAAAGCAAAGACGAACAGCCCTTTCAGGACCATATTACCGTTGCTCCAAAATTCTTCAAACCGATCATTTTTGATCATGATCATAACCAGAGAAGCATTTAACAGGGACGGGATCAGATAGAAGAAATAGCAGGTAACATCCCAGCAGTAAAACATATACTCGTTGTTCGTTTCTCCAGCCCGAAACGCCAAGAAATGAAAAACAAAAAATACGCTGGAAATAACGACCGTTGTTCCATCTGTCAAGCGAAACACGCGCTTGACCAACTGCGCAAAGCAGATCATGTACGCCACGATAAACAGGCTTACCGTAAAAGCTGCGCCAACCGTTATCGCTCCAATGTAATCCCCTGTCAGCGGATACAGCAGGTGAACCGCTGCAGTGGAAACAATCGGCATAAAGAACTCAGGCAGCACTCTTGCAGGGTTCCAGTCTCCCCACATAGGAAATGCTCTGCGTACATGTGCGACGAACTGCCAATCATCCGCGTCATATATCACCAGTGGATGGATCTCCACAAACCATACATACATGAATAAAAATACGAACACGTACCAGCCCAATAAGATGCTGATTTTATTATTTCTTTTTTGCATAGCATAAACCTCTTTCTAAGCAGTTCTTTCTGTTTCAGAAATGCTGCATCCGGGTATCTTCTTTAAACCGGCCATGGCGCTTTACCCTGTATTTCCCATTTTTTGAACCAACGTTACAACACTCTCCACATGGCTGCATCTTGGGAACAGATCCGCCGCCATGGCGTTTTTCAGTTGGTATCCCCGTTCCTTCAGCAGCGCCACATCCCGTGACAGGGTCGCCGGGTCGCAGGAAACGTAGACGATGCGCCGGGGAGCCATGCGGTGCAGGGCTTCGATGGTGTCGGCGTTCAGGCCCTTCCGGGGCGGGTCCACCACTACCACATCGGGACGGATGCCTTTTGCTTCCAGTTCCAGCGCCGCCTGGCCCGCATCGCCGCAGAAGAACTCCGCGTTTTCGATGCCGTTGCGTCTGGCGTTGTCTTTGGCATCCTCCACCGCCTGGGGGATGACCTCCACGCCCATGACCTTTCCGGCAGCAGAAGCCATCGCCAGGGTGATGGTGCCCACGCCGCAGTACAGGTCCAGCACCAGATCATCCTTCGTGATTTCGGCCTGCTCAATAGCAGCCCGGTACAGCCGCTGGGCCTGGTGGTGGTTCACCTGGTAGAAGGACCGGGCGGACAGACGGAAGTTCAGGCCGCAGAGGGTATCCTCAATAAAGCCGGGGCCATGAAGGGTGATAAATTTATCCCCAAGGATGGTGTTCCCCTTTTTCGTATTCACCGACAGCACCAGGGTGGTGAAGCCGGGGATTTTTTTCAGCCGTTTCAGCAGTTCTTCCACCTTGGGCAGCCTGTCCCCGTTGCAGACCAGGCACACCAGGATCTGCCCGGACACCACACCCCGGCGGACATAGATATGCCGCAGCAGGCCCTTATGGGCAATTTCGTCATAGACCGCCACCCGGTATTGGTTGACATAATCCATCACCGCATCCTTGACGGCATCGGTTTCCTCCGGCAGGATCAGGCAGCGTTTGTTCTCCACCACCTCGTGGGTCCCGGCCCGGAAGAAGCCGGCGTAAGCCTTGCCCTTCTTCGCCGCCACGGGATACTGGGCCTTGTTGCGGTAGCCGTAGCAGGTGGGGGCAGACAAAATGGGGACCTCCGTCAGATTTTCTCCGCCCATGCGGTTTAAGTTATTCTTCACCCGCTCCGCCTTCAGCCGGGACTCTTCTTCGTAATCCATATGCCAGAAATCGCAGCCGCCGCAGAGCTTGGCCACGGGGCACTCCCGGTTACAGCGGTGAGGGGACTTTTCCAGAATTTCCACGATTTTCCCCGCCGCCCAGGTCTTTTGAGCCTTTTCAATGCGGACCCGGACCTTCTCCCCGGCGATGGCATTGGGAATAAACACCGCACAGCCCTCAATATGGGCCACACCCTGTCCCTCGGCGGTATAGTCGGTGACAGTGGTTTCGTAAATTTGATTTTTAATCAGCATAAGAGGGTTCCTCCAATTCTTGGCCCCTTCCCTGAGGGGGCCGGCACGGCTTTCGCCGTGACTGGGGAGAGTACCGTTCGTTATCAGGACACTCCCTCCGACCCGCCCTCCGGCGGGCCACCTCCCTCAGAGAGGGAGGCAAGCACGGACTCATAAAATATATTCCATACCAATTTTCTGGGGCTTCAGGCCGCATTTTTCGTAAAACCGCATAGCGCCCTCATTGCCGCACCAGACGTTCAGGGTCACGGCCTGACAGCCCAGTTCCCGGGCATAGTCCAGTGTTCTTTCGTACAGCACCTTGGCAACACCTTTGCCCCGCATGGTCTCATCCACGCACAAATCGTCAATATACAGCACCTTCCGGTCGCAAAGGACGGGGTCGTTTTCGGTAATCTGCAGGATGCAGAAGCAGTAGCCCAGCAGCTTTCCATTTTCCACCGCGCAGAGAATGGGGCGGTCAGGGTCTTTCAGCAGTTCCTCCAGCGCAGCCTCGTCATATTTCTGGGCCCCGCTGCGGAACAGGTCCGGGCGGATCTGGTGGTGGACTTCCCCTACCTGCTGCAGCAGGTCAATCATACCGGGAATGTCCCGGGCATCGGCAAAACGGATTTCCATATCTGGTTTCCTTTCTTTACGGTAACAGCACCAAAATCCACACGCCATTGTAGGGCGGGGTCACGACCCCGCCGACGTACCTTTGATTTTGGTTTTGCATCGCATTTTTATATTTGGTATCGTACACGCTCGTCCCCCGGCAAACATCGTTACCGGGCCGGCGGGGTCATGACCCCGCCCTACATTCCCTGTTGTGAAGAAAGCAAATGGATAACAGTATAATAATTTATCATATCACAAAAATCCCCCATCGTAAAGCCGGGGTTGAGAAAAGTCTGAAAAACTGCTATGATACGGGCAAAGGATGTGTTTTTATGGATTATGTCAACTGCGAACTCTGTCCCCGGCGGTGCGGGGCCGACCGGACCCGGGGGCAGACCGGCTTCTGCGGCTGTCCCGATACAGCCCTGGTTGCAAAAAGTATGCTCCACAAATGGGAGGAACCGGCCCTGGCAGGAAAAGGCGGCAGCGGCGCGGTGTTTTTCGGCGGCTGCACCCTGCGGTGCAGATACTGCCAGAATGCCGCCATCAGCGGCGGGGCTGTGGGGCAGGCCATGGACAGTGCCCAGCTTCGGCAGCTTTTCGAAGATCTGATCGTCCGGGGCGCGGAGAATATTGATCTGGTGACCCCCACCCACTTCCTGCCTACCATTCTGCCTGCCCTGACCCCAAAGCTTCCCGTCCCCGTGGTGTACAACTGCGGCGGCTATGAGCGGGTGGAGACTCTGCGGGAGTTGGAGGGCAAAGTGGACATCTACCTGCCTGACCTGAAATATTCCGAAGCCCGGTTGGCCAAGGCCCTCTCCGGGGCGGCGGATTATTTTCCCCGGGCAAAAGCTGCTATCCGGGAGATGGTCCGGCAGACCGGCCCGGTGCAGTGGGAGGGGGCCCGTGTAGTCCGAGGCACCATCATCCGCCACCTGATCCTCCCCGGCCATGTGGACAATTCCCTGAAGGTCCTGGACTGGATCGGCAGCACCTTCGCCCCGGGAGAGGTACTGGTAAGCCTGATGCGGCAGTACACCCCCATGGGAAACCTCCCCGCTCCTCTGGACCGCCGGGTAACGGACGCGGAATACGACGCGGTGTTAAGCTGGATGTATTTAAATGAACTGGAAGGCTTCACCCAGGAGGCGGAAGCGGCGGATGTTGGGTTTATCCCGGATTTCTGATTGCAACAGTAGGGCGGGCTGCCCTCAGCCCGCCGCAGACTGTCAATAAAACCTGTGGCACTGGAGCGCCCAAGCCTTCTCCTTGAGGAGAAGGTGGCCCGCTGGGCCGGATGAGGTGTTGCAATGTTACGAATTTGCCCAAGGATGGTTGAAAACGAAACCTTCCATCGCACACCTCATCAGTCAGCTAACGCTGACAGCTTCTCCTCAAGGAGAAGCCTTCACTCTGATATACCTTTTTCAACAGTCCGCCGCCACTGGAGCATTCTGCAAAAATGCGGCGGCTTGAAGGCAAGCCGCCCTACCGCAAGCCCCAGAGCCTTCCCCTGCAAAAACCCGGGCTGCCAGTGGCAGCCCGGGTACAATTTACTTTCTTCTTTTTCTGCGGTGCTGGCCCTTGCGGTTGAAGTGGACAAAGGCGGTGAAATTGATGACCACCGTGGCCAAAACCACCAGTCCAACCTGCCACACCAGGCATTCCAGAGCCTGCCAGGCCATGGCCGTGACCTCCATATGGGCAAACCGGCTGGAAATGACCAGCATCACCACCGTCAGGCCGATACCTAAGCCGGTGAACAGCATCCCTGCCAGCCGCTGGGTAAAACGCCAGGCGTATTCGCTGCCCATGCCGAAATAGCAGCGGTAACCGAAATACCAGTTTGCCTCCTTGGGAGCCAGGAACAGGTAACACAGTCCCAAAACAAGCAGGACCAGAGGCCCGATCATCACCGCAAGGCGGCAGACGGTGGCCAGAGAGCCGAAAATGCCCTCCAGGTCCGGCAGCAGAGAGGCCGGGTCGAAGCCATCCATGATGGCCTTTATGGAATCGAAATCAAAGGAGCTTTCCGCCGCGGCAACGGTCTCCGCCACAGTGGCCTCTGTGGCAGCCAGGGTAGTCTCCAGCGCTGCGGCAGTGGTCTCCATAATTTCCGTAGGGGTTGTGCTCATTATTTTTCCTCCAGGAATTTGCTGATCTCCCGCATGAAGCTGCCTGCATCCTGGAACCGGTGGTAGATGGAGGCAAAGCGGATGTAGGCCACCTCGTCGATGGGTTTCAGCCGCTCCATGACCATCTCGCCCAGCTTATCGGTGGTGATCTCCCGCTCCAGGGTGTTCTGGATGGACTGCTCGATCTCGATGGTGATGCGGTCCAGCACCGTCACATCCACCTTCCGCTTGTCAAAGGCCCGGATCATGGAATTCAGGATCTTATTGCGGTCAAAATTCTGACGGCTTCCGTTGCGCTTGACCACGATGATGGGCAGGCTCTCCACGATCTCGTAGGTGGTGAACCGGCGCTGACAGCCCATACACTCCCGGCGGCGGCGAATGCTCTGGCCGTCCTCGGAATGACGGGAATCCACGACCTTGCTGTCCTGGTCGCCGCAATAGGGACATTTCATGGGAATTCCACTCCCTTTTTGTAGATTATTCCTGTATTATACCAGAAATAGCTTCCACTGTCCAGCTTTTTTTCCACGACAGGAAAGTCCTTGCCATTTGGGAGCGGGTGGGGTAAAATATTGTATGCATTCCATCCCATCTGTAGGGCTGGCTGCCCTCAGCCCGCCGCTGATTGCCGCATTGTAACGGCGGCTTGAGGGCAAGCCGCCCTACAGCAGGTGTATTTTAAAGGAGTTTCCCCATGACCCAAAAAATTCTCTTCGCCCTGTGGGGCTGTCTGTTTATTCTGTGCGCCGGGCTGGGTTTTATCCCGGAACCGGAGGGTGCTCTGGCAGTATTTTTGACTGTCCTGTCTCTGACCAGTTTTCTCCCCCCGGCGCTGCTGCTGTACCGGGCCGCAAAGGAGCGGGATCTTCCTATCCTGAAGCTGATCCGGAACCTGTCCGTCCTGTCCCTGGCGGTAACGCTGGCCTTGCTGCTTTTGAACTTCGCCTGCGCCATGGGCTCTGAATTCTGGGGCACGGTGCTGTATTATGTCCTCGTCATCGTGTCCAGCCCCATGGTGTGCAGCGGCCACTGGGCCATGAGCCTGTTCCTCTGGGCCTGCCTGCTGATGGTAAGCCTGCGGGAATTGCGAACAAAATAAGGCAAGCCCCTTGCATTCGGACTCCGTTTCATATAAAATAAAGAAAAAAATTCTTGAGACAAAGAAAGGACTTTTTTGTATGTCTACCATCCAAGTCTTAAAACCCAAATTCCATATTGATGAGTGTCTGGAACAGGTCCGGGAATGTCTGGAGAAGGGCTGGACCGGCTCCGGCTTCAAAACCGCTGAGCTGGAAGAAAAGTGGAAGGAATATACCGGCCATCCTCACGCCTGCTTCCTGAACTCCAACACCTCCGGATTGCATCTGGCTGTGAATATCTTTAAACGCCGCTTCGGCTGGCAGGAGGGCGACGAGATCATCTCCACCCCTATCACCTTCGTGGCCACCAACCATGCCATTATGTACGAAGGACTGAAGCCCATCTTCGCCGACGTAGATGAGTATCTGTGCCTGGATCCTGTGGATGTGGAGAAGAAGATCACGGATAAGACCCGGGCCATCGCCTTCGTGGGCTACGGCGGTCGTGTGGGTCAGCTGGATAAGATTATCGCCCTCTGCAAGAAGCACGGCCTGAAACTGATCCTGGATGCTGCCCACATGGCAGGCACCCGGGTGAACGGCGTCACCCCCGGCTGCTGGGAGGGTGTGGATGTCACCGTTTATTCCTTCCAGGCTGTCAAGAACCTGCCCACCGGCGACAGCGGCATGATCTGCTTCGCTGACGGGGACATGGACAAGGAGTGCCGCATGGTTTCCTGGATGGGCATCAACAAGGACACCTATGCCCGTACCTCCAGTCAGGGCACCTACAAGTGGAACTACGGCGTGGATTACCTGGGCTTCAAATACAATGGCAACGCCATCATGGCCGCCATCGCCCTGGCCCAGCTGCCTTACCTGGATGAAGAGAACGCCCGCCGCCGGGAGATCTGCGCTATCTATGACAAAGCTTTTGAAGGCAATCCCAACATCCGTATCATCCGTGCCCCCTACCCCGAGGAGTGTGCTTACCACATCTACGAGATCGTAGTCCCCAACCGGGAGGCCCTGCTGAGTGAGCTTGCCAGGAATGACATCTACGGCGGTGTCCATTACCGGGACAATACCGAGTTCTCCATGTACCGCTATGCCCAGGGCACCTGCCCTGTGGCCCATGAGGTCACCCAGCATATCATCACCATGCCTCTGCATATGTATTTGACCGACGAGGACGTACATCGCATTGCCGGCATCGTGAATAACTTCGTAAGATAATGCCCGCCAACAGGTCCTGCACCCGCAGGGCCTGTTTTTTCTTTGCCGTTTCCTGAGAATTCCATTGCTTTCCCCGGTTTTTTCGGTATAATAGAAAACAAAAACGATTTACAGGAGGATGCCCCATGACACTGAAAGAGAAGATCCATAACTGGATGGCAGGCCGTGAAGACGAATTCGTGGCCGCCCTGACCCCCCTGATCGCCATCAACTCCATCACCGGAGAGGCCGCTCCCGGCATGCCCTTCGGCCCCGGCCCTGCCGCCGCTTTGGAAGCCGCCCTGGAGCTGGCCCGTCAGTGGGGCATGACCACTTCTGAAGACGATGGCTATGTTGGCCTGGCCGATCTGAACAGCAAGGAAGACCTGCTGCACATTCTGGCCCACCTGGACATCGTGGGTGCCGGCGACCACTGGGACACCGATCCCTTCACCCTGGTCCGGAATGGCGACCTGATCTACGGCCGCGGTACCGATGACGATAAAGGCCCCGCTGTTGCTGCTCTGCTGGCTATGCGCTGTGTTAAGGAGCTGGGCTTCCCCCTGAAGGGCAACGTGAAGCTGATCCTGGGCACCGATGAGGAAAGCGGCTCCAAGGATCTGGCCCATTATTTCGCCAGCCATCCCTTTGCCCCCCACTCTATCACCCCCGACACCTGCTTCCCTGTGACCAACATCGAGAAAGCTTCTTACGCCCCTCTCTTCGGCAAGACCTGGGAAGCCCAGCCCACTGCGGAAAACCAGCTGCTGTCCCTTCACGGCGGCATCCGGGTCAACGTAGCCCCCGGCAACTGCACCGCAAAGATCCGGGGCCTGAGTAAGGACGCCGCTGCACCCGCCATGGCAGAGGTAGGTGCTTCCACCGGAGTTCTCTTTGAGGCTGTGGAAGAAAACGGTATCCTGACCATCGAAGCCACCGGCAAGCAGGCCCATGCCTCCCGCCCCCACGAGGGCAACAACGCCATCACCGCCACGCTGACGCTGCTGATGAAGCTGCCCCTGGCAAAGGACGCAGCCTGGGAGGTTGTCCGGAATCTGAACGCCCTGTTCCCCTACGGCGACGACCACGGCGTGGCCCTGGGCATTGCCGCAGAGGACGAGATCTCCGGTAAGACTACTGTGACCCTGTCCGTGTTGGATATGGATGAGAAGGGTTTCTCCGCCCGGTTTGACTCCCGGGATGCCCTGTGCGCCACGGAGGAAAGCACCAAGGGCTTTGTGGAAGAGCGCTTTGCCGCCCTGGGCTGGACCTGCACCGGCGCATTCAACCCCGGCCATCATGTGGACGAAAATTCTCCCTTCATCCAGATCCTGCTGGATACCTACACCGAGTTCAGCGGACGGGAGGCCTACTGCGAAGCCATCGGCGGCGGCACCTACGTCCATCACATCCCCGGCGGCGTGGCCTACGGCGCAGGCGAGCACGACTTCGACTCCCGCCTTCACGGCTCCAACGAGCGGGCCCGCATCAGCCAGCTGCTGCTGACTGCGGAGATCTACGCGGCCGTCATCGTGCGGATCTGCGGAGAATAACACACAAACAGGCTGTGGGTCCGTCCCACAGCCTGTTCCTTTTGCAGCGGTCACACGTTTCCTCCCAGCAGTTCCGCGATCAGGACGCAATGCTCTCCCGCCCGGTCAGCCAGGGTGCGGAAGACTGTACCGAACTCCGGTTCCGCGGAGCGGGACATGTAATCTACCATGCACCGGCGGGTCCTGTGATAGCAGCGGATCAGCAGCTTCCTCTCCGGTTCTTTGGCAGGCTCCCACAATTTCAATACCTCTCCGCCCCCGCCGGACAGCACCGATATCCCCTTCAGGCAGCCAAGATTGGACTTTTCCCCCTCATACAGCCGCCGCAGGCTCTCCCGCCGGGGGCCGGATGCCGTTGCCGTCAGATGGCGGTACACCGAAAGCAGCTCCACGACCCAGGCCATCAACTCCCGCAGGTCAGCATGGGGCTGCTCTCCGGAGGATGCCAGAACCCGCTGCCACACTTGCCGCTCCTTACTGTTTTCCATAACCACATTCCTCCTCTGCTACCAGTATAGTCGGCAGAGGTTGTTCTTTTGCGAAAATTTTTTCGGGAAACCGCTTTTCTTTTTCGAATATTTGTGCTATAATGTTTTTAATTATAGGATATCCATACCCACAAGGAGGAATGACCATGCCCAGAACCAGCAACAAGGCAGAGCTCATTATGGATTATGTAAACAAATTCATTGAGGAGAACGGCTATTCCCCTTCCGTTCGGGAGATCGGCGCGGCTGTAGGCCTGCGCTCTACCGCTTCCGTCAGCTACCATTTGCAGGCTTTGCAGGACAAGGGTCTGCTCCAATCCCCCGGTGCCAAGGGCCGCAAGCGGGCACTGGTCACCGGTGTCCGTCCGGGACAGATCCCCGTGGTGGGCGTGGTCACCGCCGGTATGCCCATTCTGGCGGTGGAAAATCAGGAGGGTTCCATGCCCTGGCCGGATCCCGGCTGCTTTGCCCTCCGGGTCCGGGGCGACAGCATGATCAACGCAGGTATTCTGGATGGTGACAAAGTGGTGGTCCGCCCCCAGTCCACCGCAAACCACGGCCAGATCGTCGTGGCCCGGATCGAGGACGAAGCCACCGTCAAGCGCCTCCACCGGAAAAACGGTGAAATCTGGCTCATGCCGGAAAACGAAAACTATCCCCCCATCGACGGTACTTACGCCGAGATCATCGGCATCGTCAAGGGCGTTGTCCGTGAATATTGATACAGCGTCCAATTCCTAACCAGGTTTGTCATCCCGGGCGTAATGAAATGGAGTCGAGGGATCTACGCACCATCGATACCCTTAGGGGGCAAATCAGTGCGAAGATCCCTCGACTTCGCTTCGCTGCGCTCGGGATGACACACATCGAACGTTATTTGCACACGGACATTCGTCCGCCTGCTGTGAAATTTCCACTTGACAAAGCCGCACTTATGGTGTAAACTCAGCATATCATAAATCAAACCATTGAGGCGGAAGTAAAACTGAAAGCGCATCCACAGAGAGTTCTGCATAGCTGAGAGCAGAGCGAAAAGCGATTCAGCAAATGGGCCGCTGAGGGCAGGGGGAAATGGAGCATTCCAAAGTATCTTCTGACGCATTGCCAGCGTTAACGGGCAGACGGTGTGTTGGCACCGTAATGAGGCGGTCGTATTTTACGGCAAACAAGGTGGTACCGCAGAAATCGTCTTTCTGTCCTTGTTCCCTTAGGGGAACAAGGACTTTTTTATTTCCGAAAGGAGTATCGTTATGATGAAGAAACTACCGGGGAAACGATGGTGACACAGATACGTTTCCCGTAGGGCGGCTTGCCCTCAAGCCGCCGGTGATGCGCCAGCATCATGATCCGTATGGGTATCCAAAGGATGCCCGGCGGGCTGAAGGCAGCCCGCCCTACTGTCACATTCCCACAAAATAAAAGGAGTTTTGAATTATGAAAAAGGTTATCTCTCTCGTACTGTCCCTGATTATGGTCCTCTCCCTCACCGCCTGCGGCGCCGCAGAAAAGCCCGCTGAAGAAGCCGCTGCCAAGACCGAACTTAAGGTCGCCATCATCCAGCAGCTGGATCACTCCTCTCTGGACGAGATCCGGGAAGCCATCAAGGCCCAGCTGAACACCCTGGCTGATCCCACCAACTATACCATCACCATTGAAGAATACAACGGCCAGAACGACACCTCCATGCTGACCCAGATCGCCACCCAGGTGGTTGCCGATGAGCCCGACATGATCATCCCCATCGCCACCCTGGCTGCCCAGTACGCCGTCCTGGGTGCGGAAGGCACTGACATTCCCATCGTCTACGCCGCCATTTCCGATCCCGCATCCGCCGGCCTGACCGATCTGCCCACCGTCACCGGTGTCTCCGACGCCCTGAACACCCCCTTCATTCTGGATATGATGCTCTCCGTCCAGCCCGACGTACAGACCGTGGGTCTGCTGTACTCCACTTCCGAGATCAACTCTCTGACCCCCATCGCCGAAGCCAAGGAATACCTGGACAGCAAGGGCATCGCCTACATCGAAAAGACCGGCACCACCTCCGGTGAGATTACCGAAGCCGCCGCATCTCTGGTGGGCCGCGTGGATGCCGTCTTCACCCCCACTGACAACGCCGTCATGGCCGCTGAGGCTTCCGTGGCCGAGCTGCTGAACAACGCAGGCATCCCCCACTACACCGGCGCTGACTCCTTCGTTCTCTCCGGTGCCTTCACCACCTGCGGTGTCAACTACACCGAGCTTGGCACCAAGACCGCTGACATTGCCTTCGACATCCTGATGGGCGGCGCCATCGGCGACTTCCACGTCATGGACGGCGGCATCATCACCGTCAACACCGACACCGCCGAAAAGTGCGGCATCGACTACAGCGCCTTCTCCACCATGGCAAACACCGTCAACGAAGTCACCACCGTAGCTGAGTAATATTTTAATAATGTAGGGGAGGGGCAATGCCCCTCCCGCTATGTTTCGTTTTTTAGGCTTGCAAAAACAGTGCAACATGGTATGATAGATATTACGTGCCTTGGCCCCCGCTCTGAGGGGGCTGTCAGCAAAGCTGACTGGGGGAGTGCACACCTATCGACAGGACACTCCCTCCGGCCCTTCGGGCCACCTCCCTCAAAGAGGGAGGCAAGTCCTTTTTCCCACATTACTCATCATAAGGAGTCTTCCCCATGATCTCGACCGCTGTCATCCTCAGTGCCCTGGAGTTGGGCTGTATCTACGCTCTGGTAGCCCTGGCCCTGTTTCTGAGCTTCCGGGTGCTGAACATTGCCGACATGACCACCGACGGCACCTTTACTCTGGGCTGTGCCGTATCTGCCACGGTGGCTCTGGCAGGCCATCCCCTGCTGGCCCTTCCCGCCGCCATGCTGGCCGGTGCCTGCGCAGGTTCCATCACCGCCCTGCTGCAAACCAAATTGAAGATCCCCTCCATTCTGGCGGGCATCATCACCAACACGGGCCTGTACACCGTGAATCTGGCGGTCATGGGCTTCTCCTCCAACGTGAACATGATGCGCTCCGCTACCCTGTTCACTCTGGTGCAGCCTTACTTCGGCAGCTTCTACAAGCTGGTCCCCGCCGCCGTGATCACCGTCCTGGTGGGCATTCTGCTGACCCTGTTCCTGCGGACCCGGCTGGGTCTGTCCATCCGGGCCACCGGCGACAACCCCGACATGGTCCGGGCCTCCTCCATCAATACCGGCTTCACCGTCACCATCGGCCTGATGCTGTCCAACGCCATGACTGCCCTGTCCGGTGCGGTGCTGGCCCAGTACCAGAAGACCGCCGACATCAACCTAGGCACCGGCATGGTCATTATCGGCCTGGCTTCCCTGATCATAGGCGAGACCCTGATGCCTAAGGGCAAGATGTGGATGAAGGCCATGGGTGCCATTCTGGGCTCCATCGTCTACCGCTTCATCATTGCCATCGCCCTGCGGATGGACCTGCCCAGCGAATGCCTGAAGCTGATCTCCGCCACCATCGTGGCCCTGGCCATCGGTCTGCCCGCCATCAAGGGGGCCATGAAGCCCGCCACCAGCAAGGGAGGGAAGTAAGATGCTGAAAGTCAACAACATTTCCAAGACCTTCAACCCCGGCACCGTCAACGAGAAGAAGGCCCTGTCAAACCTGAGTCTCCATCTGGACAAGGGCGATTTCGTCACCATTCTGGGCTCCAACGGTGCGGGTAAGTCCACCCTGTTCAACGCCATCGCCGGCTCCTTCGTGGTGGACAGCGGCTCTATCCAATTGGATGGTATGAACATCACCAACCAGCCCGATTACAAGCGCAGCAAGGTCATCGGACGGATGTTCCAGGACCCCCTGAAGGGCACCGCCCCCAATATGACCATTGAGGAGAATCTGGCCCTGGCCTACATGCGGGCCAGCCATGGCACCTCCCCCTTCTCCATGATCAACAAGGCCGACCGGAAGGAGTTCCGAGAACGGCTGGCCCAGCTGGAGCTGGGTTTGGAGGACCGGATGGACCATCCCGTGGGCCTGCTCTCCGGCGGCCAGCGCCAGGCTCTGACCCTGCTGATGGCAACCCTGGTGACTCCCAAGCTGCTGCTTCTGGATGAACACACCGCTGCCCTGGACCCCGCCACGGCAGAGAAGGTGCTGGATCTGACCAAGAAGATCGTAGCGGAAAACGGCATCACCTGCCTGATGATCACCCACAACATCCCTTCCGCCCTCTCTCTGGGCAACCGGACCATTATGATGAACAACGGCTCCATCGTTCTGGAGCTGGCCGGCGAAGAACGGGCCACCATGACCACCGAAGGCCTGCTGAAAAAATTCCACGAACAGGGCATGTCCAATGACCGCATCCTGTTCAGCGCGGAATAATTTACTATAAAAATACTGTAGGGCGGAGGCCTGCCTCCGCCGGGCACCATCGAACCCTGAGCGTCTTTTTTTCGCTCAAGCATCGATACTGCCCGGCGGGGACAAGTCCCCGCCCTACATGTTTATTCTGCTTTCTTTTCCGCTTCCAAAGCAGCGACCTGGTTTACATAAAGTTTCGCCGGGTCGTGGGGCTTGAAATGCTGCCACACCAGCACGGATACAGCGGCAATGCAGGTAACCGCCGCCAGTACCTGGCTGACCCGGAAGGGCCCCCACCAGAGGCTGTCTACCCGCAGGCCTTCAATGATGCTGCGGCCCAGGCCATACCAGGCGGCATAGCCCAGAGCGATCTGGCCGTCATATTTGCGCTTTCCGGCCAGGCTGGCCAGCAGGAGAAAGCCCGCCATATTCCACAGGGATTCATACAGGAAGGTGGGATGGTAGTATTCCCACGCCTGGGTTTTCTCGTTGAACAATCCCATGCGGAAGAAGGAATCCGTGGCCGCGCCGAAGGCCTCCCGGTTCATGAAGTTACCCCAGCGGCCGATGGACTGGCCCAGCAGAAACACCATGAGGATCAGATCCAGCACCGTGGTGAACTTCACCTTCTTAATACGGCACATGACATACATACCCAGGATGGCACCCAGAACGCCGCCGTAAATGGCGATGCCGCCCTCCCAGATGTACAGCACGGAGATGGGATCCGCCGCATAGTCCGCCCAGGAGAAGGCCACATAATAAATACGGGCACAGCAAATCGCAAAGGGGGTCACCCAGATGACACCATCCAGGATGTCGTCTTCCTTCAAACCGAAGCCCTTGCTGCGGTGGCAGGCATACATCACCGCCAGGATCAGGCCCACCGCAATGATGAGGCCATAATAATAGATCGTCATAGGCCCCAGCTCCAAAGCCCGGGGCGGGTTGACTTCTACCCCCAGAAAGGGGAAGGAAATGTGGGAATAGTTGCTTGGATTCATAGTAGGCTCACCTTTCAGGTTCATCATAATTCTGTAGGGCGGAGGCCTGCCTCCGCCGAGCACCGATTATATCGTTCTGCCACAGGCATTTTGCTATGATTCTCGTTTGTACATAGAGTAACCGATACTGCCCGGCGGGGGCAGGCCCCCGCCCTGCAGAACGCGTCTTCAATTACAAAACAGGATTGATAACCGACATACTGCACCGCTCCCGTTTGACCACCCGGTTCAGGAAGCCGATGATCTCCGCCGCTTCGATGCTGCGGTAGACCTCCGGGAAGCGGAAATAGTCAAAATCCGAGAAGTGGTAGGCGCACACCCGGAAGCAGGTGGCATCAAAGGAGTCCAGACCCCGGATGCGGCGGCCCAGGGCACTGCGCTTCATCCGCAGGAAGTTCTTCTCCGGGATGCCCTCCCGGGTAAGCTTCTCCGCCTGGGCCAGGATGGCCTCCCGGACAGCGGCAGGATCCTCGGAATCACCGGAACACATCAGCATGGCGCAGCCGTCGATGGTCTCGAAGCCGCCGCCGAAGGAGGAATCAATGAGGCCTTCCTCATACAGCCGCAGATACAGCTCGGAAGATTCTCCGAAAAGGGCCTCCGCCGCCAAGTCTGCCACCATTTCCGTGCGAATAGCAGCATCGCCCTTACCCACCGCCTCGCACTTGAAGGCGATGTCGAACATGGGCATGGCCACCTCCATGGAGGCCGCAGTCTCCGGCTGCGCAACGGTCATGGATTCTTCCCAGTTGCGCAGTTTCAGGCCCACCTCCCGGTGCTCCGTGCCCAGCATTTCCCGGGCGATGGCCGTCACCGTCTCCGGTTCCACATCGCCGATGACGCACAGCAGCATATTGCCGGGGGCATAGAAGGCCCGGTGGCAGTTATGGAGGACCTCCGGGGTGATCTCCCGGATAGACTCCCGGGTGCCCAGGATGGGGACCCGGATGGGGTGCTTGCGGAACATAGCCTCCATCAGGTGGTCAAAGATCATAGAATCGGGAGCGTCCAGATTCATGCCGATCTCCTGGTCGATGATGCCCCGCTCCTTCTCCACGCTCTCCTCCGTAAAATAGGGGGTGGAAACAAATTCCAGCAGCAGCCGCAGGCAATCTTCAAAATTCTCCGTGGTGGAGAAATAGTAGGCAGTCATGTCGTAGCTGGTGAAAGCATTGGTCATGGCACCCATGGACGCAAATTCTTCCGATACGTCCCGGTTTCCGGGCAGGTCGAACATCTTATGCTCCAGATAATGGGCCACGCCCGCCGGGGCCTTGTGTACCTTGCCCTCCAGCACAAAGTCCGTATGGATAGAGCCGTAATCCGTGACAAAATAGGCCATCTTCTTGCTGAAGCCCTTCCGGGGCACCACGCAAACCGTCAGGCCGTTTTCCATCACCCGGCTGTAAAGGGTCTCATCCAGCTCGGGATAATAACGCTTATTCATCGGCGGCTCCTTTCAGGAAATAGGTGGTGTGCAATTCCAGTTTGCCGGCGCAGGCCACCACCGCTTCCACGGTAACGGCTTCCACCGCCTCCATGTATTCACTGTGGCCAAAACGCAGGCCGCTTAAGGCCGCGGTGGAATAGTAGCCCTCAATGGCGCCGGGAGAATCGTGGGTGGTTCGCAGGCTGGAAAGCAGGGCTTCCTTGGCAGCTGTCAGCTCGTTTTCACTGATGGCCCCCTCCCGGCAGAGGGTAAGCTGCCGCAGGACCTCGTCCTTTACCAGCTGTTCCTTGTCAAAATCAATACCGGCGTTTACCACCAGAATGCCCTTGGTACCGTAATACCCAGAGCCGATGGAATAGCACAGGGACATTTTTTCCCGGACGTTCTGGAACAGCTTGCTGGTCATACCGGAACCAAAGATCACGTTAAAGCACTGCATGGCGGCAAATTCCGCGCAGCGGTTGGTAATGGGGGTGGTAAATCCCATGCACAGCTTGCCCTGGGTAACGTCCATGGTCTCCGTCATATCAGAGGGCTCACAGCTCCGGAAGGAGGTCTGGGAAGGCAGTGGAGCGCAGCAACGGTCCAATTTGTTCAGCAGGGGCATCAGAAGCTCCGCCACCTGCGCGCCCCCGGCGCTGCCCACATAGAAGATCTCAATGGGGCTGGTCTTCAGAAGTTCCCGGTAATGGGCATACAGGCCCTGGGGGGTAATGGCCGCCACATCCTCCGTCTCGCCCAATCGGGGCAGGCCGAAGGTGTCATTCCGGCACATAATTTTCAGCAGCTTTCCCATGGAGTAGGCCCGTTTGTCATTCAGCTCCGACTCGATGGTGGCGATCAGATTCTTCTTTTCGCTCTCCACAAAGGAAGACAGGAAGGCTCCCGCTTCCAGCGGGGAATCCAGCAGCACCTCTTCCAGAAAAGCCATCATAGGCCGCAGCACCTGGTCTCCGGGGAGGGCAAAGCGGTCGTCCATAAAGCCGCAGTACACACCCGTGGTCTGATAGTCGCCCACCCGGCGGACCAGAGGGCTGACGGAGGCACCGTAAAGTTCATCCAGGTGTTCCGTAATGGACCGCAGGTCAGGACAGCGCCGGGTACCCCGCAGCAGCACCGAGGGCAGCAGGGCATTCATGGCGGACTCCGCCTTGTCCATAGGCCGCACCAGCTGGAAGCTGAGGCATCCCTGCTTGAAGCGGGTATCCCGGCAGATCCGCAAAGTCACGCCAGGGAGCAAGGTTATCGTTTCTATCATAAGAAAGCTCCTTAAAAGGGGAAAAGCCATACGCCATTGTAGGGGAGTGTCTTGACCCTCCCGGTGATTTTGGATACAAAATCACATTGCCGCAAGCAACCAAACCATAGTTTCCCTTGAGGAAATCCCAAATTGCTTCGCAATTCGGGCGGGAGGGTCAAGACCCTCCCCTACAGTCAGTTATTTGATAAACTTTTTTCCCATAAAGTCATGTAAAAGTTATTATATACCAAATCCGATAAAATAGGAAGTGGTACACAAAAATTTAAGACTTTTTCTGTTGTCTTTTTTTCGCTTCTGCGGTAGAATAATAGTTACATTATGTATACTGGGAGGATATGAGCCATGGCATGGCTGGAAATCACCATTGATACCGCTGCGGAGAAGATCGATTCCGCGGTCACCCATCTGACAGCCCGGGGTTTTTCCGACCTTGTTATTGAAGATCAGGAGGAATTCGAAACCTTCCTGGATGAAAACCGGGCCTACTGGGATTACATCGACGAAGAATTGCAGGAAAAGCTCCAGGGCCTTTCCCACATCAAAGTATATCTGGAAGACACTGATAAGGCCGGGATGCAGCGGCTGGAAAAGGCCGCTGCTGAGCTGAAGCTTCCCATGACCGTGGCTCCGCTGGCGGAGACCAACTGGGAGGAAAGCTGGAAGGACAATTACCCGCCCCAGGAAGTGGGAGACAAGATCGTCGTCCTGCCCTACTGGCGCGCCGATGACGAAACCGACCGTTTGAAAGTCATTCTGGATCCGGGCCTGACCTTCGGCACCGGGGCCCATCCCTCCACCCAGATGGTCATGGAGAAGATGGAGGAAGTGGTGAAGCCCGGCTTCCGTTGTCTGGACCTGGGCAGCGGCAGCGGCATTCTGTCCATCGCAGCCCTGCGCTTAGGTGCGGAAAGCGCCGTTGGCATCGACATTGATCCCAAGGCTGAAGACATCGCAAGAGAGAACGCTGCCTACAACGGCTTCGGTTCCCCCGAATTCACCGCCCTGACCGGAAACGTGACGGAGGACAAAGCGCTGATGACTTCCCTGGCCGCCAAAGAATACGATCTGGTGCTGGTGAACATTGTGGCCGACGTGATCATCGGCCTGTCCCCGGTGCTGCCTAACTTCCTCACCGAAGCTTCTACGCTGATCTGCTCCGGCATTCTGGATGTGCGGCTGGACGAGGTCACCGCCGCCCTGGAAAAGGCCGGACTGACTGTCACCGCTGTGAAGGAAAAAGAGGACTGGCGCAGCGTCACTGCGAAAAAAGCCTGATCAGCAGTTGTAGGCGGGGTCATGACCCCGCCCTACAGTTACTTACGTATCTCTCAAAAAGGAGTGGTCCCATGAATATTCCCTACCGCCACCGGCGGACATTGAACCGGATCGGTACCGTGCTGCTGGTCCTGATAACCATATTCGCCATCGCCTGGCTGTGCTGGGTCGTGTGGCTGCAGCGTTATGTGGTCTATACCGATGGAGACGCAAAGCTGGATTTCAGCCAGTCCTCCTATGATATCACCGGTAAGGAAGCCGTGCCCCCCAAGGCCGAGCAGAACATCTCCATCTTCTACAATGAAGGTGCCGACGCCATCAACACCTCCACCGATATGACTCCCATTGCCGGCTACTACATCACTGCCGAAATGTTCCAGACGGATTTCGACAATGTGATGCTGCAGGTGGAGCGTCTGACCTCCAGCACTGCCGTCATGATCGACATGAAGGGCGGTTACGGCTCCTTCTATTACGAGTCAAAGCTCCCGGATTCCGTTCAATCCGCCAGCACCAACATTCCTCAGGTGAAGACACTGCTGGACAAGCTGGAAAGCAAGGGCTTCTACACCATTGCCCGGATCAGCGCCTTCCGGGACTATAACTTCGGCCTGAACCATGTCCCCAGCGGTCTGTACATGCTCAGCCGGGCGGGCCTGTGGTCCGATGAGGGCGGCTATTACTGGCTGGATCCCACCAGCTCCACGACCCTGGGCTGGGTCACCGATGTGGTGCTGGAGCTGAAGGAGCTGGGCTTCGATGAGGTAGTGCTGGATAACTTCCGGTTCCCCAACTCCACCCAGTATATCTTCAACGGGGATAAGACCGTGGCCCTGCAGGAGGCGGCGGAAAGTCTGATGTCCACCTGTTCCTCCTCCAAGTTTGTCCTGTCCTTCATCGTGGATGACCCCACCTTTAAGCTGCCGGAGGGCCGCTGCCGGATGTATTTGAGCGATATCGGTGCTGCCAGCGTCAGCTCCACCGCAAACCTGACCGGACTGGAAGACCCAGACATCCGGGTCGTGTTCCTCTCCGAATCCGGCGATACCCGCTACGACGATTACAGCGTGCTGCGCACCCTGTATGTTGCCGAAGAAGTGGAAGCCCGGAAGGGTAATTTTATCCAGTAACATCAAGCAAAATACTGTAGGGCGGAGGCCTGCCTCCGCCGGGCAATACCGAGCATTGAGCGTCTTCTTTTACCGCTCACAGTTCGATACTGCCCGGCGGGGACAGGTCCCCGCCCTACATTTTTATTATTCCATTGCTTCCGCCAGGTAGTTGAAATAGTCCGTATTCTGGACCTCCCGGGAGTAATAGATCTTGTTATACACGGTGTCCTTGATCCGCTGGATGTAGGCGGAATCTACCTCTACCCCATCTCTCGGAGTGAATTTGTTCTTTTCGGAATCGTAGGTGCCCTTGTTTGTGACCCAGGTGTAGTCATACCACAGGGCGATGGCCTCTGCGTCAGAGAACACGTCCCGGCCTACAATCAGGCGGGAATCATATTCCACACCGAAGAGGTTCGAAAGCGTGGGCAGGATATCCAGACTGTACACCGGGTCGGATATCACGATGTCCTTATCCTCCAGGCAGCCGCTCCAGATGATCAGGGCGTTATGGTCACGCTCCGCGTGGTTGGTGGGATTATAACCATAGAGCTCCGCGATATAGTCCTTGTCGTTGCCCCAGGTGGAGCCGGGCTCCAGGCCGTAGGGGTAATGGTCCGTAGACAGGACGATGACGGTATCGTCGGCAATGCCCGCCTCCTCCAGCTGCCGCACCAGGGATTCCATGGCGAATTCCAGCTCCAGCTGGCAGGCCATGTAGGCCTTGACGGTCTCGGAGGCATCCAGATGCTGGACCAGATCCTTATTCTTCTTGGACATCTTGTTGCCCAGGAAATTATACCGGCAGTGGCCGCTGACGGTCATATAGTAAACGCTGAAGGGCTGCTTGTCGATATACTGGGGCACGGTGAAGTCCATCATCTCCAGATCGCTTTCCGGCCACTGGTCCTGAACGCCCTCCTCCATGCCGTTGTTCATGCCGATGAACTGGTCGTAGCCGTAGAGGTGATGGGTCTTGTTCCGGTCGTAGAACTTGTACAAGTGGTTGTGGTAGGCCACGGAGTAGTAACCTTCCTTTTGCAGCTGCTTGCCGATGGACAGGAACAGGTCCTGCTGCATGGACTCTTTGATGGAATTCGTACCGCTGGCAGAGACAAGACCTGTCAGAACGGAAAACTCACCGGAGCTGGTGGAGCCGCCCCACATGGGCTGGTAGTATTCCTCAAACTTGATACCCTCGTTGGCCAGCCGGTAGAGGGTCGGCGTAAACTCCGGGTCGATGACTTCCAGTGCGAAAGCCTCGGCGGTGATCAGGATCAGGTTCTTGCCCTTGAACATGCCGGTGTACGCATTCTTGTAGGTGGGCCGCACCGTACTCACATACTGGTGGATCCGGGCGATGCGGCTGTTGGATTCGCTTTCTGCCAGAGCCGGGAAGTCAAAATCCATGACATTGGGCTCATAGACCACCTGTTCAGGCTCCGTCTCCTGGGGAGTCTGCTCAATTACGGCAGGCTGGGTAGCTTCAGGAACAGGAGCTACAGCAGCAAATTCTCCCTGCAGGCCCTCATCGCTGCTGTTCACCGCATCCAGCGCGAAGCCCATGTTCAGGCCAAAGCAGCGGATCGCACTGTCAAAGTTATAGGAGGTGGACAGTCGTCCCGCATCTGTTCCCACAGCGCGGACGATTCCAAAGCCGCCCAGATAGGCTGCAATGGCCAGAGCCAGTCCAAACCAGCGCAGCCGCCAGCTTGTTCTGACAGGCTTGGCAAACAGGGCAAACAAAATGGTAGGCAGCAGGATCACGGCAATCCGCCAGAAATCCCGGACCACCAGTGTGATGACCACATCGGCAAAGTCCGTGGCCACGCCCTTGGCGCCGCCCAGCAGCGTACCCATGGGCATGAAGGACATATAGGCATCGTTGACGAAGAATTCCACGATGTACAGCACGGACACGACGCCGACCAGGACGGTGGTGATCCACTTGCCCCACTTCTTATGTCCGATAAAGCTTGCGATCTGGGCCAGCACTCCGCCAAAGCCCACCGCGAAGGCCATCACCGCAGCCAACCGGCCGGGGATCACTTCCTCCGCCACCCACAGGTGCAGCAGCAATTCGCAGTACAGCACCGTAACTATGGCATACAGCCACCCGGGAACGGGGTATTTTCCCAGTTTTTCTTTGAAGTTCATTGGATTCTCCTAAAATCTGTCATACAGAACTACTGTAGGGCGGCTTGCCCTCAAGCCGCCGGGTATCCGAGCTGAGGCATCAGCGGCAGCTTGAGGGCACCTGCTCCCATGTTACAGTACCTACCTTCTTTCTGTTTGGCTCAGCAGAACCGGCAGAA
>JAFVPA010000054.1 GCA_017505505.1 Oscillospiraceae bacterium
CGGACGCGGAAAACAGCCTGGAAGGTGTTGGCCCGGGGGCGCAGGTGGGGAATGGAGCGCAGGAACTCCATGGAGTGCTTCTTGGGCTGCAGGGGATAATCGCCGGAGGAGGGGCCTTCCACGGTAACGGTGGAGGCCTGGATCTCGAAGGGCTGCTTGGCGTTGGGGGTCAGCACCAGGGTACCCTTGACGATCAGAGCGGCACCGACGTTGATCTTGGAGATCTCCTGGAAGTTTTCGATGGAGTCGTTATAGACCACCTGGACGGGGGTAAAGTAAGTACCGTCATTGAGGACGATGAAACCAAACTGCTTGGAGGGGCGCTTGTTGCGGACCCAGCCGCCGATCTCGATCTCCTTATCGACGTATTTTTCGGTATTCTTGAACAGTTCACGAACAGTGATCAATTCCATTTGGGATTCCTCTCTTCTTGCTGAAAATATAGATAAGTATACGCCAATTTGGATGATTTTACAAGAGGGAAATGCTATTTTTGTGAAAAATATTGAATGCAGAAAGGATTGGGAGAATTTGGAGGGAAAAATATAAGAAAATCTTAATATACACCGATCCTGTTTTGTGCTACAATAAATCAAAATAGGGCGGATATCGCCTGGTGTACAGTATGATAAAAAAGGAGCAATTCCCCAATGGGAAATTATATTGGCAAATATCTGCGGCCGGAACCGGCAAGAAAAAGCGTCCCGTTTGCGCTGGTTTTTCTCAGCTTTTTTTTGGTGGAGGTATTTGCGTTTTTCTTTCTGTCTTTGACAAGTGATTTTTCAAAAGAACAGCTCTGGCCGCTGGCCTTTGGCGGCTTGTGGGCGGGGATTTTGAGCAGCTTTCTGCGGTTGCTGCCCAATGCCACGGCACGCTTGGCCTATGGGCTGAGCTATTTTGGTTCCCTGATATATGCTGGATTTCAGACGGGATATTACATTTTATTCTCCGGTATGATGTGGCTGTCGGATTTTCGATATGCATCGGAGGGGGCTGATTATGCAGATGTGCTCCTGTCCTATCCGCAGGAGTGGTGGCTGGGCTTGCTGGGGCTGATTTGTCAGGGTGTTCTTATTCTGCGGCGGTTTCCCCGCTGGGGCGTTGGACTGCCATGGAAACTGCTGTCGGCGGTGCTGATGGCGGTATTGTCCTTACAGGCCTTGGCAATGCCGGAAACGGTATTTGAACAGGATGAAGGTGTCAAGTATGCCGGCAGTGACTATGGCCGTTCCCGGTCGGCAGAGGCGGCCTATGACAATATGTTCAATACCCACCGGCTGTATCAGGTCTGCGGCCTGTATCAGACCCTGGCCAAGGATATCTATGCCAATGCCATCTATCCCCTGACACCGGCCCACGCACTGGCCCAGGCCCAGGCGGAAGCGGAGATTGACACCTGGTTTCAAAACAGGGAGAAGCCCTCTCAGAACGCCATGACGGGCCTGCTGGAAGGAAAAAATGTGGTGCTGGTGCTGATGGAATCCATGGACGACTGGATGATCGGGGAGCATACCCCCACCATTGGGAAGCTTATGTCTGAGGGCATCAACTTTACCAATTTCTATACTCCGGTCTATGGTGGTATCCGCACCTTCAATACGGAGTTTTGCATCAATACCGGCTCTTTTCTGTCCAGCCAGGGCGGGTATGCGTTTGATTATGTAACCAATACCTTCGACCAGTCTCTGGCCAGCCGTTTACGGGCGGAAGGGTACTCTGCCAAGACCTTCCACTATAATGATCCGTCCTTCTACAGCCGGGGCGAGTTCTCTCCTGCCATGGGTTATGAGGAATATGTCTGCTATGCGGACCATATTGAAGAGACGGATGAAAAAACGGTAAAGAACCTGCTGTACGACGACAATCTGTTGTTTGACAATGAAGCGCTGAATGCCGAATTCTTTCGGGAGGGGCAGCCGAAGCTGAACTTCGTCATCACCCGGTCGGCCCATTTGAGTTACAAGTACAACGAAGTCCTGAGTTATTGGGGACTGAAAAAATACCCGGAATACCGGGGCCTGACGGGCAATGAGGAAACGGATTGCGCCTATCTGAAGGCGAAGCTGGTGGACGATTTCTTTGCCCGCCTGCTGGAAGAACTGGAAGAAAAGGGACAGCTGAACGATACGGTGATCATTGGCGTGACAGACCATTATACCTATGGGTATAAGGATTTGGAATCCCTTTATACGCTGTCTGGGGTAGAGGAAGACCTGCTGTTGGAAAAGACACCCTGCTTTATCTGGTCTGCGAACCTGGAAGCTATGGAGGTAGACAAGGTGTTGAATACCTCCGATTTGCTGCCCACCATGCTGAATCTGCTGGGCGTTGAGAGCGGGTACGACTATATCGGCCGGGATGCCTTTGACGACAGCTATGACGGCTTCGTACCCTTCTCCAACGGAAGCTGGATCTATGGGGATATGGCTTATGATGCAAAGACAAAGTCCTGCCATTCCGTCAGCGGAAGCCAACAGCTTTTGACGGCGGATTTCCAGCAGGAAATGGCCAAACAGGTACAGTCGTTTGTACGGGTCAACAATCTGATTTTGGAGACGGACTATTACAGATAAGGAGGAAAAACATGGATGGCGTAAACAAAACGCTCTATATTCCCCTGTACGGAAAAGCCTATGTCAGCCGGAAGGGAATCCTGCTGCATGACAGAAAAGCCGAAGAAATCTGGAAAAAGGAAGGCTTCCCGCTGAAGGGTAAGTCTGCTTCCAAATGGCTGGCCTACAATATGGGTATGCGGGCCAAAGTGTTCGACACCTGGACGGAGGAAAAACTGAAAGCTGATCCGGATGCGGTCGTTCTGCATATCGGATGCGGACTGGATGCCAGATCCGAGCGGGTGGACCGGGCCGGGCGGGAATGGTTTGATATCGATTTCCCGGAGGTCATTGCGGAGCGGCGAACCTATTTCCGGGAAGGGGAGGGCTACCATATGCTCCCGGCGGATATGCGGCAGGAGGATTGGAAGGCTGCTGTCTCCTCAAAGCGGGCTATCGTGGTGATGGAAGGTGTCAGCATGTATTTCCGCCCGGAAGAACTGGTGGGGCTTCTGCGGCAGCTTGGCGTGCATTTTGAACAGGTAGAACTGCTCATGGACTGCTATACGACCTTTGGCGCAAAGGCTTCGAAGTATAAGAATCCCATCAACGATGTGGGTGTGACGACCGTCTATGGTATGGATGATCCGGTGCGTCTGGCGCAGGATACAGGCTTTTCCTATGTGGCAGAGCATTCTCTGACGCCTGATGCCATGATCGCGCAGTTGCGCAAAAGTGAGAGAAGAATCTTCAAGCATCTCTTTGCAGGAAGCTTTGCCCGGAAGATCTACCGCCTGTACGAATTCGAGAAAGCATGAAGAAACCCCGGTATCTTTTCGATACCGGGGAATTTCGTTACTTGAAAGAGACAACGCTCTTGCGAACCAGCGCTCGATGCAGTCTTGCTTCCGCCAGGGCGATATCCGTATCGGAGGCGCCACTGTCATGCAGGACCTTGTCGGCCCGCTGGTAGGAGCGTTCCGCACGCTCCAGATCGATCTTGTCAGACCACTCGAAGGTGGTGGGCACCAGAGTGACTTCACCGTCGGAAACACTCAGCATGCCGCCGATACAGGCTGCGGTGCGGCGCTTGCCATTGGCCTCCACGATGGCCATACCCATGCCCAGCGGAGCCACATAATTCATGTGGCGGGCCAGGATGCATACATCGCCGCCGGTGGTGCGGACGATGAGCTTTTCGGCTTCACCGTCGAAGATCAGACCGTCGGGGGTGACGATTTTCAGCTTGAAGGGGGTCATGCCTTCTCACCGCCCCGGAACTTGGCGACCACCTCGTCGATGGAGCCGGCGAAGAGGAAGTAGGACTCAGGGATCTCGTCGTGCTTGCCCTCGATGATCTCCTTGAAGGACCGGATGGTCTCCTTCAGGGGGACGTAAGCGCCCTTGTAGCCGGTGAACTGCTCGGCAACATGGAAGGGCTGGCTGAGGAAGCGCTGGACCTTACGGGCCCGGTTAACGGTGAGCTTGTCTTCCTCACTCAGTTCGTCCATACCCATGATGGCGATGATGTCCTGCAGTTCCTTATAGCGCTGCAGAATGCTCTGGACAGCACGGGCGGTCTCGTAATGCTCAGTACCCAGAATTTCGGGAGACAGAATACGGGAGGTGGAGTCCAGGGGGTCAACAGCGGGATAAATACCCAGAGAGGCGATACCACGGTCCAGAACGGTGGTGGCGTCCAGGTGGGCGAAGGTGGTGGCGGGAGCGGGGTCCGTCAGGTCGTCAGCAGGGACGTAAACAGCCTGGACAGAGGTGATGGAGCCGTTCTTGGTGGAGGTGATACGCTCCTGCAGAGCGCCCATCTCGGTAGCCAGAGTGGGCTGGTAACCGACGGCGGAGGGCATACGGCCCAGCAGTGCGGAGACCTCAGAACCGGCCTGGGTGAAACGGAAGATGTTGTCGATGAACAGCAGCACGTCCTGATGCTTCACATCACGGAAATACTCTGCCATGGTCAGGCCGCTAAGGCCCACACGCATACGGGCTCCGGGGGGTTCGTTCATCTGGCCGAAGACCATGGCGGTCTTGGAGATAACGCCGGACTCGGTCATTTCGTTGTACAGGTCGTTACCCTCACGGGTGCGCTCGCCGACGCCGGTGAAGACAGAGTAGCCATTGTGAGCGGTAGCGATGTTGTAGATCAGCTCCTGGATCAGAACGGTCTTGCCGACACCTGCACCGCCGAACAGACCGATCTTACCGCCCTTGGCGTAGGGGCAGATCAGGTCGATGACCTTGATGCCGGTCTCCAGGATCTCGGTAGCGGGCTGCTGCTCCTCGTAGGAGGGAGCAGGACGGTGGATGGGCCACTTGGCATCGCCGCTGACAGCGGGCTTGTTGTCGATGGGCTGGCCCAGCAGGTTGAAGACGCGGCCCAGGCAGTCATCACCAACGGGGACAGAGATGGGAGCGCCGGTGTCGATGGCATCGGTGCCTCTCTGCAGGCCGTCGGTGGAGGACATGGCGATGCAGCGGACCACATTGTCGCCGATGTGCTGTGCGACCTCGGCCACGATGGTGCTCTCGCCAACGGGGATCTCGATTGCGCTGAGCAGAGCAGGGAGCTGGTCGTCAGCGAATCGGATATCAAGAACGGGACCCATGACCTGGATCACGGTTCCTTTGTTATTGGCCATTGGGGTTTCAACTCCTTTTGACTTAGAGTGTCATTGCGAGGAGCGAAGCGACGTGGCAATCTCCTAACCGTTAAGTGTGTTCGAAAAGAAGAGGGGATTGCCACACCAGTGTGCGCACTGGTTCGCAATGACATAATAAATTTAAGAGCCGGCGACGATCTCAGTGATCTCCTGGGTGATGGCTGCCTGGCGGGCCCGGTTGAACTTCAGGCTCAGGTCGGCGATCATTTCGTCGGCGTTCTGGGTGGCAGAGTCCATGGCGGACCGGCGGGCTGCCTGCTCGGCGGCACGGCTCTCGCACAGGGCACCATAAAGGATACCGCCCAGATATTCAGGAACGATGGCAGCGAAGACTTCTTCGGCCTCGTGCTCGTAGATGGTATCGCAGCGGCGCTTGTCCGCAGCATCAGTCTTGGGCTCGGGCTTCTTCAGAGGCAGCAGCGGCAGGGTGGCTGGAACCTGGGACAGGACGGAGACGAAGTTGGTGTATGCCACATGTACTTCATCGAATTCGCCGTTCAGGAAGGCCTTGCTCAGCTGCTTGGAGATGGAGAAGCAGTCACCGATGGAAACATCAGCGGCTTCCGCATAAGCCTCGGTGAGGGCAGGGATATTCTTGGACTTGAAGAAATCCACAGCCTTCTTGCCGATGGGAAGAACCACTGCGTCCTTGTCCTGAATCTCGGCCAGGACCATCTTGAGGATGTTGCTGTTATAGCCGCCAGCCAGGCCACGGTCACCGGCGATGACGATATACATCACTTTTTTGACTTCCCGCTGTTTCAGGTAAGGGGAGGAGAAGTCTTTGTTGGCCCGGGTAATATCCTGGATGGTGGAATAAAGAATTTCAAAATAGGGACGGGAGTTGGAGATCTGGGCCTGGGCCCGGCGAAGCTTGGAGGCAGCCACCATTTCCATGGCCTTGGTGATCTGCTTGGTGCTCTCCATGCTTCGGATGCGGTTTTTTATCTCCTTGGTGGAAACGCCAGCCATGGGTAACCTCCTCCCTTATGCGAACTGGCCGACCAGCTCGCTCAGTGCAGCCTTCAGGCTGTTCTCGGTCTCGGTCTCCAGCTTGCCGGTGGTACGGATGGCCTCCAGAACACCGGAGTGGAAATTATCCATATGCTCTTCCAGACGCTTCTCGAACTCGGGGATCCGGTCCACAGAGATGTCGTTCAGATAACCATGGGTGACAGCGTAGATGATGCACACCTGCTGGGCCACTTCCTTGGGGGCGTTGTTCTTCTGCTTCAGAACAGCCACGATGCGCTCGCCCAGAGCCAGGCGGCTCTTGGTGTCAGCATCCAGGTCGGAACCGAACTGGGCGAAGCTCTGCAGCTCACGGTACTGGGAGTACAGCAGCTTAAGGCTACCTGCAACCTTCTTCATGGCCTTGATCTGAGCGTCGCCGCCAACACGGGAAACGGAGATACCGGGGTTAACAGCGGGCATAACGCCGGAGTTGAACAGCTCAGTCTCCAGGAAGATCTGGCCGTCGGTGATGGAGATGACGTTGGTGGGAATGTAGGCGGAAACGTCACCGGCCTGGGTCTCGATGATGGGCAGGGCCGTCAGAGAACCGCCGCCCAGCTCAGGGGACATCTGTGCTGCACGCTCCAGCAGACGGGAGTGCAGGTAGAAGACGTCACCGGGGTAGGCTTCACGTCCGGGGGGACGGCGGATCAGCAGGGAAATGGCACGGTAGGCAACAGCGTGCTTGGACAGGTCATCGTAAATGACCAGAACGTCCTTGCCCTGGTGCATGAAGTGCTCGCCCATGGAGCAGCCTGCGTAGGGAGCGATGAACTGCATGGGAGCCAGCTCGGAAGCGGTTGCGGAGACCACGATGGTGTAGTCCATAGCACCGCCGACAGTCAGGTTTTCCACCACCTGAGCGACGGTGGAGCGCTTCTGGCCGATGGCAACATAAATACAGATGCAGTTCTTACCCTTCTGGTTCAGAATGGTATCGGTTGCGATGGTAGTCTTACCGGTCTGGCGGTCACCGATGATCAGCTCACGCTGGCCGCGGCCGATGGGGATCATGGAGTCGATGGCCTTGATGCCGGTCTGCAGGGGGCGGTTGACGTGCTGACGCTCGATGATGCCGGGGGCGGGCATTTCGATGGCACGGTAGCCTTCTGCGGCGATGGCACCCTTGCCGTCGATGGGTTCGCCCAGAGCATTGACAACACGGCCGATGAGGCCTTCGCCAACGGGGACGGACACGACGCGGCCGGTGCGCTTGACAGTATCGCCTTCTTTGATGCCCTGGTCAGAGCCAAGGATAACGATGGAGACGGTGTCCTCTTCCAGGTTCTGGGCCATGCCGTAGGAGCCGTCGGGGAATTCCACCAGCTCACCGGCCATGCACTTGTCCAGACCGGAAGCCTTGGCGATACCGTCACCCACCAGAATGACGACACCCGTCTCGCTTACTTCGATCTTGTTTTCGTAGTTTTTGATCTGACTACGAATGATTTTTGTTATTTCTTCGGGTCTAAGTTCCATACAGTCCCTGCTTTCTTGTCATAAAGAGACTCAAGGAAAAACGTGCATTCGAAGAATGCGGGTTTTTGCTATGAGGATCTTATGAGACGAAATTTTGTGATTTTCTAATTCGAAAATCATAAAATTGGCAATGCCAACAGGCAGTGCCTTTCTTATTGAAAATGACTGATTTTCAATAAGAAATAGTATTAGAGTACGGTTTTGTTCAGCAGATCCCGGATGTTGTCCATACGGTTGGACACGGTATCATCCAGGCGCTTACCGTCATAGTCCAGGCGGACACCGCCCAAGACTGCGGGGTCGATCCGGTTACGCAGGGCAATTTCCTTGCCTGTGATCCGGGAAAGCTTCGCTCTGAGCTTGTCGGCCTGCTCAGAGGAAAGAGCCACGGCGGAGACAGCCGTTACGCGAAGAATGCCGTTGTCCTGATCATAGTGCTCGGTATAGGCATCGCAGCAGTCGGAGAAGTAGCGCATATAGCCCTTTTCCGTCAGGATCTTCAGGAAGTTCAGAAGATACGGATGCACGGAGCCACGGAAGCTGTCGTCCAGAATCTGGCAGCGTTCCGCCTTGGTCAGGTTGGGGGAGGAGAGAAGTCGGACAAACTCCGGCTCCTGCTGGAAGCTTTGCTGCAGCACAGCCAGCTGCTCTCCAATGATCTTGGTCAAAGATTCGTCCTTGGCCAGTTCGTACAGCGATTCGCCGTAAACACTTCCGACTTCTGTCATACGCCGTCACCCAATCCATCGATGAAGCGGTCGATCAGGTCGGACTGGTCAGCGGTATTCAGCTCCCGCTCTACGACCTTGCCGGCGATGGCCATGGCCAAACCGGAGATTTCGTTTTTGGCATCGTTGATGGCCTTTTTCTTTTCCATCTCGATGTCGGAAGAAGCTTTGGATTTGATCTGAGCCGCCTGCTGCTGAGCCTGGCTGATGATCTCCTCACTGCGCAGTGTAGCGGTTTTCTGCGCATTCAGCAGAATACCCTCTGCTTTTTCCTTGGCTTCTTTCATGTTCTGCTCGTAGGTTGCCTTGATGGTGTTGGCTTCTGCATGGGCAGCTTTGGCATCTGAGATCTCCTTGTCGGCTGCCTCACGGCGCTGGTCAAGGATGGCAAGAATCTTATCCCAGAAGAACTTTTTGAATACGAACAGCTGGATAAACAGGTTACAGATCTGAGCAATCAGAGTTACAGGGTTTACCGCCACAAGGGACTGGTAAAAATCCATTACATTGCCTCCTTCCGGTCAATATATTTTCGTACTGAACGGAAATTAGCCCAGGTAGTTCATGAACATGCCGGGAGCTGCGAAGATCAGCAACAGACCGGTAACAAAGCCATAGATACCAGTGGTCTCGGACAGTGCGATACCCAGGATCATGGTGCTGGTGACGTCACCCTTTGCTTCGGGCTGACGGCCAATGGCCTCAACAGCGGAAGCAGCGCAGTTACCTTCGCCGATACCAGGGCCGATACCAGCGATCAGAGCCAGACCTGCACCGATGGCGCAGCCAGCCAGGGCGATACCTTTTGCCAGAACAGTGTAATCCATAATTTAGTTCCTCCTAAAAATTAAATACGTGTTTATTCAAATGGCCAAGCTGTTAGTCGCCAGCGGCCTGTTTGATGAAGAGAGTGGTCAGGGTGCAGAAAATGAAGGCCTGAATGCAGCCGCCGAACCAGTCGAAGTACAGGCTGGGCAGTGCGGGAATGCCTACGGTCAGCCAGGGGAAGGTGGCACCCAGGTTGGTGATAACGCCCAGGACACCCAGAACGGCAGCGATGATGCCGATGATCAGAGGCAGCTTCTTACCGGACTTCTTACCAACGAAGAACAGCGCGATACCTGCAACAGCCATAACGATACCGACGTACAGGGAAGAACCCAGCAAACCAAACAGTGCATTGTTGCCTACAGTCAGGGCGGCATAGATCAGGGCGCTGATAACAGTACCGGAGAGGATGTTGCCGAAGTGACGGCAGGCCATGGAGATGGGCGTGAACAGCTCAGACATGACATTGATGGGTGCCATGACGAAGATAGGGTCCAGGAAGCCTTTCAGATAGCCGCCGATGCCGGAGGACTTGATTTTATGGTAGGTGATCAGCACGAAGACCACCAGGGCCCAAGCCAGTTCCGTCATCAGGTCAGCGGTGGGGCTCCACAGACCCAGCAGGCCCACCAGATTGGAAACAACAGATGTAACGAAGATGGTGCCGACCAAAGGAATGTAATGGTCGAATTCCTTGCCCATGTTGCCGCGGACAAAGTTCAGCAGGGCAGTGGCAGCCATTTCCGCGACAGCCTGTTTCCGGGAGATGTTGGTGACCTTCAGTCCGCTGCCCAGCCAGATCAGCAGGGCGGAAATGACGATCAGCAGCAGCCAGGAGACAGTCAGCGTCTGTGTCAGCTGAACGTTGCCGAACAGGGGGACGCCTGTGAATTCCTTGACGATACCGGCGCCATTGATTGCAATATCCATACAAAAACCTCACTTTTCAAGTATTCGGTCAGCATTACTGTTCGGGGCTGTCGGAAGACAGCGGTACTTCTCCGGAAGACGGCTCCTGCTTGGGATTCAGTTTTCCGGTGAACTGCAGATAGAGGATCACCATATGGGGGAAGAGGATCGGAGCAGCACCGGCCACAAAGTGGATGGGCTTGATCAGAAAGGAAGCTACCACCCAGCCGGCCTGAAGGACCATGCGGATATTGTAGCTGAGCTGGAACCGGGCCTTCATTTTCCGTTTGCTTTCGATCTCCAGAGCACTCTGCACCGTCAGACACAGAATGGTGAAATTCAGGACGGCCACGGCGGTACCGCAGGCTGCGCCCAGAAGAATGCGGCCAAGTTCAAATTTACCGATGCCGAACTGACTCAGCAGAAACAGACCGGCGATCATAATACCGTCACAGACCAGTGTTCCGATGGTGATGCGGGTGATCTCTTTACGGGATGCGCTTTGTAGTTTCATGGGGATGTTCCTTTGCTGTTGGGTTAGGAATGGTCATTATAGCTTGTGGGGAGAGGTGTTTTGCCTCCGGAGATCTCTTCGGCGGCCTTGCGCATGGAGCGCAGGCAGGATTTTGTAGTGCTGATGGAAGTCAGTACACCCAATACACCGAAGACCAGAATGAGCCACATTCCCAGCTGAAACTTCTGCTGCAGCCAGACGGCCAGGATCAGAAAGAATAGGGTAGGGAAAATGATGGAGAAACCAAACTGGCCGACCCACATCAACAGGTTCAATATCTTCATAATTCCTCCGGGGAAAACGATTAAAAATGACCATAACAATTCCAAAATATTATACCGTAGATTTATGGAAGATGCAAGGTTTACAAATTCACTAATTATTTTGCAATTTTTTGGAGAAGTTGTCAATAGGCAAAGGCTTTCATTTGTCTAATCTTTTCCAGTATCTTTGTAAAAGATTCGTGAAGGGGCTTTTCATTTGTGAGAAAATCATGTAAAATAGGCACCAAAGGATGGTTTCCAGCATACCGTATCCTGAGGTGGTATCCCATGATCGGATATTTTGTGCTGGGAACATTGGCAGCCTTTGGGCTTCTCTGTGCGCTGTGGGCCGCGTTTGGATGGCTTCTGCCAGGACTGAAGGGCTGTGCACTGGTGTGTGTCGGTGTGCCGGAACCGGAAATCTTAGCCAGGTCTAAGTGGCTAAGAGAAATGGGCTTGCTGGATGTACCACTGCTGATCGTAGCGGATGTGGGGACGGAGAATGTCCCGGGGACAGAAATATGCAGCCGGGAGGAACTGCTTTCCCGGCTGGAATGGGAGCGGAATCGGGTTCATGGAACAGGAAATGGAGATCGTACAGGGCACAATCAGTGCCGTGGTCTATCAGAATTATGAAAACGGCTATGCGGTGCTGCGCTTAAATGTGGGAGGCGGCCAGTCTGTCACGGTGGTGGGAACGATACCCCTGCCAGCAGTGGGAGAACGTCTCATGGTCACGGGAAAGTGGAGCAATCATTCCAGCTACGGACGGCAGTTTGAGGCGGAATTCCTGGAACGTCTCATGCCTCAGACGGCCATGGAGATCATGGGGTATTTGAGCAGCCGTGTTATTAAGGGCATCGGCCCCCGGTTGGCGGCCCGGATCGTGGAGCATTTTGGCTCCGAGACCCTGCTCATTATGGAGCGGGAACCGGAGCGGCTGGCGGAGGTTTCCGGCATTTCCCGGGAAAAAGCCCGTGCCATCGGTGAAGAATTTAAGCTCCAGGTTGGCATGCGCCAGCTGATGGAATTTTTTGCTTTGCACCATCTGCCTGCGGAACTGGCGGTGCGTACCTATAAATTATATGGAGACAGCACCATTGAGCTGCTGTATGACGACCCTTATCTGCTGATGGATGAAGGGCTGGAAGCCCCCTTTGGGGCGGTGGACCGGTTTGCCATCGAACTGGGGGTTTCTGCGGATGATCCCCGGCGGGTGGAGGCGGGGATCCTGTTTGAACTGAGCTACAATCTGACGGCAGGACACAGCTTCCTGCCGGAGGAAAAGCTGATCCCCGCCACGGCCCAGCTTTTGAGTGTGGAAGCCGATGCGGTGCAGCAGGGTGTTGCCCGGCTTCTGGAAGCAGACCGGCTGGTCCGGGATAAGTTGGCGGAGATCACGGTGATTTATCTGCCTCAGCTCTACGAAGCGGAGGAATACTGTACCCGCATTCTGCTGGACTTTGCGAAAAATACCTTCCCGGCACCCCGGGGACTGGATAAGATGATCCGCAGTATCGCGAAAGAAAGCGGCATTGCCTATTCTCAGGAACAGGAACAGGCCATCCGGGAGGCGGCCACCTCCGGGCTGCTGCTGATCACCGGTGGCCCCGGTACCGGTAAGACCACCATTTTGAACGGAATCCTGGAGCTTCTGGGACAGATGCAGTTGAAATGTCTGCTGGCAGCCCCCACAGGCCGGGCGGCCAAACGGCTGACGGAAGTGACGGGGGAGGATGCCTCCACCATCCACCGTCTGCTGGAAGCGGGCATCGACCAGAATACGGGCAAGATGTTCTTTGCGCGGGATGAGGATACGCCCTTAAAATGCGATGCTGTCATCGTGGACGAGATGTCCATGGTGGACGTGGAGCTGCTGCATTCCCTTTTGCAGGCGGTGCCCCATGGAAAACGGCTGATTTTAGTTGGTGACCCGGACCAGCTGCCTCCGGTAGGCCCCGGCTTTCCCTTCAGTGATATGCTGCGCAGCAATCAGCTGCCCACGGTGCGGCTGACGGAAATTTTCCGGCAGGCTCAGGAGAGCCTGATCGTCATGAATGCCCACCGGGTGAACCGGGGTGAGATGCCGGAGCTGCGGAATGTGAAAAGCGATTTCTTCTTCATGCGCCGGCAGAACGAAGAAGGTGTAGCCTCTTTGATACGGGACCTGTGTACCACCCGGCTGCCGAAAAATATGGGTATCCCCCCGGAGCAGATTCAGGTGCTGTCCCCCACCCGGAAGGGCGGTGTTGGCACCATGAGCCTGAACAAAATGCTGCAGGCTGCGCTGAACCCGGCTTCCCCGGACAAAAAAGAGCGTCAGTTCGGAGAGTATATCTTCCGGGAAGGGGACCGGGTCATGCAGATCCGGAACAACTATGATATTCTATGGAAACGGACCGACGGCAGCGAAGTGGGAGCCGGTATTTTCAACGGGGACGTAGGCACCATCCAGTCTATCGATCCCGGCACGGAAACGCTGACCATCCGGTTCGATGACCGGGAGGCAGACTACGATTTTACCCAGCTGAATGAACTGGAGCCGGCCTATGCCATGACGGTCCACAAGAGCCAGGGCAGCGAATACCGGGCGGTGATCCTGACGGCCTGGAACGGTTCGCCCTACTTACTCAGCCGCAGCATCCTCTATACCGCCATCACCCGGGCACGGGAGCTGCTGATCATCGTGGGCCGGGAGGAAACGGTGGGGGTTATGGTGGAGAACGCCAAGAAAAACCGCCGCTATACGGGCCTGAAATTGAGGCTGCAGGGGAAGGTCGGATGAAGCTGTACCAGTATCTGATGAGCATCCTGTTCCCGCCGAAATGTGTCCTGTGCGGGAAACTGCTGAAAAACGGCGAGCTGGACCTGTGCCGGGAGTGCCGGGTGGAAGCTCCGGAGTATCCAAACCGGAAAGAAAAGCTGCAATTTCTTGACAGTTTCACTGCGGTTTGGTATTATGAAGGAAGCGTAAGAAAAAGTTTGCTGCGTTACAAATTCTACAACGCCCGCAGCTTTGCGTCCGCCTATGGGCGGCTGCTGGCCATGAAGCTTTTGCGGGAGCATCCGGAGGGATTCGATGTTCTGACCTGGGTCCCGATCAGCCGCCTGCGGAAATTCCGCCGTGGCTATGACCAGGTGGAGCTGATCGCAAAGGCTGTAGGCCGGGAACTGGGCATGGACCCGGTGCCTGCATTACAAAAAGTTCGTCATAACCGCCCCCAGTCCGGCATCCACGGCGCAGAGAAACGCCGGGCCAATGTGCTGGGCGCTTACCGGGAAATTGACCGGGAGGCAATTGCGGGGAAGCGGGTCCTTCTGCTGGATGACATCCTGACAACGGGAGCCACCGCGGGAGAAGCGGCCCGGGTCCTGCTGACTGCCGGGGCGAAGGAAGTACATTGCGCCGCTGTGGCGGCGGCACGAAAGTAAAGGTGTAATATGTCTCTGTTTTCTATGTTTAGTAATGACCTGGGCGTGGACCTGGGTACCTGTAATGTTCTGATCTACGCCGACGGCAAGGGCCTGGTGGTCCGGGAGCCTTCCGTTGTGGCGGTGGACAGGAACACCGGTAAAATTTTGCAGGTTGGTGCCGCAGCCCGGAACATGCTGGGCCGTACCCCCGGTAATGTGGTGGCCATGCATCCTCTGAAGGACGGCATCGTCTCCGACCATGAAATGACCGTCCGTATGCTGCAGGAGATGTTCAAAACTGCCACCAAGGCCGGTTTGTTCACCCCCAAGCCCCGCGTGGTCATCTCCGTTCCCTCCGGTGTTTCCGAGGTTGAGGAACGTTCTGTCATCAATGCGGCCATCGAAGCCGGTGCCCGAAGAGTATTCCTGATCGAAGAGCCTCTGGCCGCCGGCCTGGGCGCGGGCCTGGATATCCGGGGTGCCAACGGTCACCTGGTGGTGGATATCGGCGGCGGTACCACGGATATCGCGGTCCTCAGCATGAACGGTGTTGCCGTGTCCTCTTCTTTGAAGATCGCCGGTAACTACTTTGACGAAATGATCGCCCGGTATGTCCGCCGCCAGCACGGTGTGGTCATCGGCCAGGTCACTGCGGAACAGATCAAGATCCAGATCGGCCAGGTCTATCCCCGGGACGAGGAGCGCAGCATGAACGTCAAGGGCCGTGACTTCAAGACCGGTATGCCCAAGATGGTCACCCTGACTTCTACCGAGGTCTATGAGATTCTCCGCCGCCCCGCACGACAGATCGCAGATGAAGTTCTGTCCGTTCTGGAAGAGACCAGCCCGGAGCTGGTTTCCGACATCTCCGAAAATGGCATCACCCTTACCGGCGGCTGCAGCCAGATCTGGGGTATGGACATGCTGCTGATGGAACGCACCGGCATTGCCTGTGTTCTGGCCGACGATCCCGACTCCTGCACCGCTTACGGCGCAGGCAAGAGCCTGGCCTGGATCAACAATATGCAGGAAGGTCCCATCAACATTGCCAGAAAGCGTGCCATGCGCGGCTGATACGAAGAAAATGACCGTGATCCGGATAAGATCACGGTCATTATTTTATGTAAAGCAGTTCTTCGTTCAGAGAAATCTCTCCGTTGGCTTCCTCATATTCCCGGACACATTCCTGAGCCAGAAATTCCAATTGGGCATTCAGGGAGCGTTTGTTCCGTTTGGCAATTTGTGTGATTTTGTAAAGCAATTCGGGTTCAAAGCGGATACCGGTTTGGATCTTATTTGTCGCCATGATAACACCTCGCAAATAATGTGTTATCAGTATAACGCAAAAGGGTTAAGATTTATACAAACAAAGTGTTATCATATCTTTGGAGGTGGTACTATGCGTAACCAACAATATATTCAGAATTTATGCCAAAACATCCGGACCCTTCAGGAACGGAAAGGACTGTCGACGGAGGAAATGGCCGCAGAACTGGGGCTCTCCCGGGAGCTGTTTTCCTGCATCGAAAACGGTGAACTGCCTGACGGACTGACTGTTGAGACACTTGTACGTCTGGAGGGAAAGTTTGGCATCTCTCTGAAAGACCTTTTCCTGCCTCTGTAAACAGCATCCCCACCGGAAAATTCCGGTGGGGATGTCTTCTAGCTTCGTATCTTCCTGATCACAAACCATAAGATAAGCTCAAAGGCCAGCAGGATACTGCTCCAAAGGATAGAAAAGTCCGGGATCATGGGGAAGGGGGGAACTTGCCTGGTACTGGTTGATCCGGGTCGTGGAGTGGAAGTTTACAAACAGGCTGTAGTCTTCTTCATTGTGCTGGATATAATTTCCGTTGACTCCGGTCATTTCCAGAAAGCGGTAGCGGTCAAAGAGAAAATGCTTCCGGGCGGTGATAAGGCGGACGGTTTTTTCATCCTTTTGAACCAATCGGGAGTAAAGTCCGGACTGGCTGGCTTCGTCCAGCAGCGTTTCTCCGGCATAGTCAGAGAAGGCCTCTTCCAGCGTGGAGCAGGGATACTCCGGCAAGCTTAAAACAGTGGAAAAGATGCCCAGATTGAAAATGAAAAGAAGGATCATCACAGGCCAGACCCGGGTGAAAAGGCCTGCGCCCCAATGCTCGTCCATAGTGTGCTCCTTTCCGTTTTACTCGCCCCGGAGTTTGTCGATCAGAGCCTGTTCCAAAAACGCCAGAACTGCACCGGCGATAAGATAGAAGGTGACGGTATCCCGTATGCGCAGCGTGCGAAGCAGCCACTGGTCGGCACCCGTGACCAGAGTGATGGTCAGAAGTACAGCCAGATTGATGATCCACAGCAGGATGAATTTTAAAGGCAGCTTGGGAATGTACATGGACTTCACCCCAATTCGATGATGAAGGATACCAGGGACTCTCCCTGCCAGGTGATGGTGAGGGCGGTATCCTCTTTTAATTTTCCGTAATCTTCTTCGGTTGCTTTCAGCTCCAGCTCTTCGCCGCTTTCCAACTTGAATTTTACAAGAAACGCCCAGCTGGAGTCGGACTTGGTCAGGCTGTAGCAGGTATCCACCCGCCGGGAAAGCACGGTGGCGGAAGCGGTCTGCTCCGGGCCTTCCTGGTTCAGCTTTTTTGCATTCCTCATGTTAAACAAGGCACCGGCAACGCTGTTGCCTAAGGTACAGGGACAAATTCCACTCATACAGTTACCTCCAAATCGGGAATGAATTCACAGAGGGTATCCTTGCACCAGGTCAGCTGCCCAGTGAGGCCCTCTTTCAATTCTTTGAATTGTTCTTCAAAAACGTAAAGCTCAATTTCTTCGCCGTCTGTCAGCCGGAAGGTCACCAGATAGTTCCATGTGGAGACGGACACGCCCAACTGCATCCGGCCGGGATATTTGGCGGGGTCCGCCCGCCGGGAGACTACCATGGCGGGGCCGGTCAGCACTTTGCCGCCGGTTGTGCGCAGGACCATGAATACAAAGGCAGCAAAGGGGATGCCAAGCATGATCAGAAGCTCTAATTTCTCAATATTCATGGCTGATCCTCCGTTTCAAAGCTGACAAAGTAGCGACCTTTCCAGGTAAGGGCCCCGGTCATACCCTCCCGGAGGGCACCGTATTCCACATCATGGGCATACAGTTCCAGTTCCCGGCCATCTTCCAGCCGGAAGGCTACCACGTAGTTGTATCCAAGCCCTGAGGAACGTCCGGTGCGGTCTGCGCCGGTTGTCACTTGACGTGCGGTGACTTGGGCTTTTGCGGTGCGTTCCGGTTCTGTCGTTTTCTTTTCCCGGAAGGGGAAGATGCGCAGCCAGAAGATCAGAAGCCCTCCGGCAAGCACAAAGAGGAAAAGGGTAATGGTCTTCATAAAAATGACCTCCTGTTCCATATTGGTTTGAATATGCCTTGTAGGGTGGGGGCTTGCCCCCCACCGTTTGCAGGCAGGTCATGGTCGCGGTGGGGCAAGCCCCCACCCTACCGATCAATCATCCTTCAAAAAGTCCAGTTCGAAGGGCTTATCCAGTTCATTGGAAACATAACCGCCGTTTTTCCTGCGCTGTTTGACACATTCTGTCAGCAGGTATTCGATCTGGCCGTTGACGCTGCGGAAATCGTCTTCGGCCCACTCTGCAATGGCGTTGTAGAGTTTGGCGGAAAGCCGCAGAGGCACCTGCTTTTTCTGATTGTCGGGAGCCAAGCGCAGGGGCCCTTCCTTTTTCTGTGCAGCTGCCATACTTAGTACAGGGAGCCGGAGTTGACGATGGGCTGGGCATCCTTATTTCCGCAGAGGACCACCAGCAGATTGGAGACCATGGCGGCCTTCCGCTCCTCATCCAGGTCAACGATATGATTTTCGTTCAGACGGTCCAGGGCCATTTCCACCATGCCAACGGCACCGTCCACGATCAGCTTCCGGGCGTCCACAATGGCGCTGGCCTGCTGGCGCTGGAGCATTACGGCGGCGATTTCGGGGGCGTAGGCCAGATAGGTGATCCGGGCATCCACGATCTCCAGACCGGCGTCTTCCACCCGGGACTGGATCTCATCCTTGATCCGGGCCACCACCACTTCCGTGGAGCCCCGGAGGCTGCCGTCATCGGCCTTGCCGTCACCGGTGGTGTCCACATTGGGCGCGGCATCGTAGGGGTAGATCTGGACGATGTTGCGCAGGGCGCTGTCGCACTGTAGCGACAGGAAGGCCTTGTAGTTGTCCACATTGAAGGCGGCCTTGGCGGTATCCACCACCCGCCACATGACGGCGATGCCGATCTCCACGGGATTGCCCAGGCAGTCGTTGATCTTCTGTTTGTTGTTACTTAAGGTCATGATCTTCAGGGACATTTTCTTTCCCTCCAGCTCAGGCCGGGCAGCCTTTACGTCGCCGCTCTGGTTCAGCATGGTTCCGGCGGCGGGGTTCACGGCGGAGCAGAAGGGATTGACCCAGTAGAAGCCTTCGCCCTTCAGGGTGGATGTACTTGCCGAAGAGGGTCAGGACCAGGGCTTCCTGAGGCTTCAGGATCTTCAGACCGCTGAGCAGGAACAGGCAGACTGCGGCGATGAGAAACAGCACAACGGCAGCAAAACCCAGGAAACCATTGTCCGGGCTGGCGCTGATACAAAGCCCGGCACCAATGAGTCCGCCAAGGATACCACCCAGAAGGATCAGCAGCATGGCCATACCGTTACGGTTTTTGTTGAGAACGTTTTCTGTCATAGAAATACCCTCCTTTGGTACTATTTTCTTCTATCTAAATGATATCAAAATGATATCGAAATGTCAATTGGAGGATAGAACAAAACAGGTGTGGAAAATTTATGGGATATTCTGAAAATGGACTCGGATGAAGGTGCTCTTTATATAAAAGAATGTAGGGCGGGGATAGATCCCTGCTCTACATGGATTCTCTGTTTTCCGGGGGTGATTAAGGTTCGGTCTGTTCATAAAATTATAGAAGAAAGTCTTTGTTTTTTAAGTTTTTATAAAGGTTCCAAAAGAAAACCGCCGGGAATTCCCGGCGGCTGGGTCAGCAGGTCTGATAGGGGGGATCGCAGTCGTTCTGGCTGTCACAATTTCTGGGAGAAAACTCCTGGGCGGGGAAGGGGATGCGGCTGAACATCTCGCAGGGGTCCTCGCCGCCGCCGGGAGTCTCGCAGCATTCCTTGCAGGGAATGGCATAGTCCAGCACTGGCACTACCAGCTGTGCATCCCGTTCCAGACGAACGATGGAGAACTGTCCTAACGTCACAAACAGCTGCCGCTGCCCACCGGAGATCACCAGCGGTTCATCAAACATCTGCCGGATGGCCTCCGGCACCTGAATGCTGATATTGTCACAGCCGCAGTTATCCGGCTCCTTAATTTTGGAAGCCAACACCATGGGATCCAGGACCTCCACTATGGACACCAAATAGGCAGGTAGAAAAGTTGGAGACTTTCCCCGATTGTCAAGATCAATCAGAATATTCCGAACTCCAGAGTCGGTCTTCCAGCAGCGTTTCTTTTTTTGCGGTGTTTTCGCTGCTGCCTGATTCCAGCCAGGAAAGCAGCTTCGGGAGTTGGGCATCCCAATAATTCCATTCGTGGATCGCACCTTCTTCCCAGTTAGAGGTTATGGGAATATTCCGTGAATCACAGAGTGAACAGAAGGTTTTATTTCCCTCTGCCAGGAAATCTTCAGTACCGCAGTAGTGGTATATTTCCGGTAACTCCATGGCATCGGATAACAGTGACAGTAGGTTTTCTTCTTCGGGCACCTGGGTACCGCCGAAGCACAAAAGCCAGTCCCGGTGGAACATGGGGGCATTGCTGACCATCTGCTGGATGTCCAACACGCCGGAAAGAAGGCCTACCTTGCTGAAACGCCCCGGTTCTTTCAGTGCAATCTTGCAGGCACCATAGGCACCCATGGAATTACCGGCAATATAGCGGAATTTGGCATCCTGGGTGATGGGGAATACAGCTTCGCAAAATGCAGGAATCTCCTGACTGACATGGGTATAGTAGGCATCACCGTAAGCCATATCGCAGTAAAAGCTCCGGGCTGCGTTAGGCAGAACAATAGCTAGTTGCTGGGCATCGGCATAGCGTTCCAGGGATGTTCTTAACAGCCAGCTGTCGGCGCTGTCTGTTAAACCATGGAGCAGATATACCACGGGATACCGCTGAAGGTTTCCCTTCGCAGCGCCGGAGGGCAGCAAAACCGTAACCTGCGCGTCCCGGCCCAGACATTCCGAGAAAAACGTACAGTTCAGTTTAATCATATTTTTCACCTCCTAGTTATTGTATTGGATGGCATATCAATTGTCAATCGCTTCCCCATGGCACAATCGCCAATTATGGTATATGTATTTTGGAGATTTGTCCGATTTTCAGCATTAATTAAACCTTTAATTGACAAAAACGCCAAAAACGTGTTATATTTAATAGGTAAATCGTACGATATTTTTATGGATTTACAAAAAAATTAGGAGGAAATATAATGAAAAAGTTAGTAGCACTGCTGCTGGCCATGGCTATGGTTTTTGCCCTGGCTGCCTGCGGCAACTCCGGCGCTTCTAAGAAAGAAGTCCTGGAAACCCATGCTCCCGAAGATGTAACTCTGTCTGTTTGGGTCAGCGGCGCCGGCGCTCAGGTTGAGGCCATGCAGGCTGCCGTGAAGGCTTTCGAAGCAGAAACCGGCTATACCGTCGAGTTCTCCGCCCCCGGCGAATCCTATGAGGAACTGATGAAGACCAAGATGGCTGCAAATGATATGCCCGATGTCTTCGACACTCATGGCTGGTCCGCTACCCGTTACGCTGACTATCTGATGCCCACCAACGAGATGTCCTTCGCTTCCCGTCTGGATCCCCAGATCACTTCCGTTATCACTGCTGCTGACGGCAATATGTATGTTCTGCCCTTCGATGTGGATATCACCGGCATGGTCTACAATGTGGATGTCTGTGAGGAAGCAGGTGTCAATGTTGACGAGATCAAGACTTGGGCTGACTTTGAAGCAGCCTGTGAGAAGGTTAAGGCCATCGGCAAGATTCCTGTCCATATGGGCGGCGCCAACAACTTTACCGTTGGCTGGTTCTATGACCGTGTTGCTCCTTCCTACTACCTGACCGATCCCAACAACAACCAGATCGAGAACCTGCGCAGCGGTAAGTTCGACGAGTCCCTGTGGGTGGAAATCTCCACCATGCTGGATTCTTGGGTTACCAAGGGTTACCTGAATGCTGACTGTGTCTCCGGTGAATATACCGCTGACGTGGCAGCCCTTGCTACCAACGAGGCTGCATTCCTGTTCTACGGCAACATCGCCGTTACCCTGGGCCTTGGCATTAACCCCGAAGCAAACCTGGGCATGATGCCCCTGCCCGCAAAGACCGCTTCCGATGAGACATCCCTGATTGCTGGTGAAAACGTGGCTCTGGGTGTTTGGAATGAGTCCAGCTATAAGGCTGAGGCCATCCAGCTGCTGGAGTACCTGGCTCAGCCCGAGGTCGCCAAGACCATCGCTGCTGCTACCGGCAACAAGTCTGCTCTGACCGATGTGGAACTGGATCTGGGCGCAATCCAGACCTATCTGGACAAGCATGCCAACGTTAAGACCTTCCCCTACTTCGACCGTGACTATCTGCCCAGCGGTCTGTGGGATGTGCTGTGTGCTACCGGTCAGGAAGTCCTGGCTCAGAAACCCGGTGCAATTGAAAATGCTGCTGCACAGGTCAAGACAACCTTCGACGAGAAGTTCGGTGGCTGATACGACTCTGTTCTCAAAACAGCCCGGTTCCAATAGCAAGATCCAATAAGACATGGACAGGGACAATAAAGCGTCCCTGTCCTGTTTTGCTTATTATGAAAGAGTCGGCACAGCATGGCTGTACCGATCGGAGGTGTAACAATGCACAAACGGAATAGAAGCATCAATCTTTTCTATGTCCCGGCACTGATCCTGTTTGTGATTTTCGTGGTGTATCCCTTCACCAAGGGTATTTTCCTGTCTTTCACAAATTGGAACGGTTATTCCAAGTCCTATAAAATGGTGGGTATCGACAACTATATCCGGATGCTGTCCGATCCCAATGTCCGCACCGCCATTGTCAATACTTTGATTTATGGCGCGGGATCTACTCTGATCCAGAACGTTTTGGGCCTGTTCCTGGCACTGCTGCTGAACTCCAAGTTCTACGGCCGTTCCGTACTGCGTACCGTGGTGTACCTGCCTGTTATGATTGCTCCCTTGATCATGGGCTACATCATGTACTTCTTCTTCACCTTCAATAATGGTGCCATCAACGACATTCTTGCGCTGTTCGGCAAGGCTCCTGTTGACTGGCTGGCTGACGGTAAACGGGCTGTGGTGATTTTAACAATCGTAAACTCCCTGCAGTTTGTGGGCATTTCCATGGTTCTGTACCTTGCAGGTCTGCAGAATATCTCTTCCATGTACTATGATGCAGCTGCCATTGATGGTGTCAATGCTGTTCAGAAGTTCCTGTATGTTACTGTGCCTCTGCTGATGCCTTCCGTTACCTCTTCCGTGACCATCAACCTGATCGGTGGTCTGAAGCTGTTTGACGTGATTTCTGCGCTGACCGGCGGCGGTCCCGGCTATGATACTAACTCCATGTCTACTCTGATCCACCGTCTGTACTTCGGCAGTGAGCGTGCAGGCTACGCTTCCGCAGTGGGCCTGGTATTCTTCGTGTTCATTATGATTGTTAGTAACTTTGTTGTCAATGCATTGCAGAGAAAGCAGGTGGAGATGTGAAAAACAAGACTTTACGCAATACTCTTTTGCTATCCCCGCTGCTGCTGGCCATTATGGCGGTTTATCTGTCTCCTTTCTACATTACTACCGCCATTGCCTTCAAGAATCCTACTGACCAGAGTTCTTATTGGAAATTCCCCGCCAATCCTACCTGGGAAAACTTCGCAACGGCTATCCAGAATGCGGGTATCGTGGAATCTCTGGGCCGAACTGCCATTATCACCTTCTTCGTGCTGGTGATCTGCGTTATTACCAGTGCGTTGGGTGCCTATCCTCTGGCAAGACGCCAGACAAAGGTCAACAAGGGAATCCAGGCTTTTGTCCTGGGTGTTATGATGGTTCCTCCTCTGAGTATTCTGGTGCCCCTGTACTCCATCATTGTCAGTATGGGCGGTGTCAATCAGTACTGGGCTATCATCCTGGTTATGACTACCTATCAGCTTCCCCAGGCTATGTTCCTGTACATCAACTTTATCAATGCCATTCCTGTGGCACTGGACGAAGCAGCCACCATCGATGGCTGTGGCCCCATGCGGACATTCTTCCATATTATTATGCCTCAGCTGAAACCCGTTACCGCTTCTGTCATTATTCTGGCCTGCATGAACTGCTGGAATGACTATCAGTTCTCCCGCTACATCCTGCAGTCTACCGATATGAATACCGTGACACTGTCCATTTCCTCCTTCTTCTCTCAGACCTACAGCAACCTCTATGCCGCATCCGCCTCTGCTCTGCTGGCAGTTCTGCCTGTGGTTATCGTCTTCCTGTTCCTGCAGAAGTACTTTGTCCAGGGCATGATTGACAGCGCCGTCAAATAAGAAAAGGAGTGCTTTTATGGACCTGATTACCCTGCATACAAAAAATACCACCTACCAGATGGGTGTTAACGAGAATGGCTTCCTGCTGCACCTGTATTATGGTCCCCGGACGGAAGGCGATATGAGCAATCTGCTGACCTATTTCTTCCGCTGCGGCCATGGCAACCCCTATGACCGGGGCACCGACCGTCTGTTCTCCTGTGACTTTGCACCCCAGGAATATTCCTGCTATGGTTCCGGTGACTACAGAAACCATGCTTTCCGTGTTCGCAGTGCAGACGGCACAGCCGGTGCTGATCTGCGTTACAAGTCTCACAGCATTACCGATGGCAAGTATACTATCCCCGGTCTGCCTGCATCCTATGGCGATGCCAAGACCTGCGAGGTGGTTCTGGAAGATCCCCGTCTGGCTTTGGAAGTGGTTCTGAAGTATGGTATCTTCTATGAAGAGAATATCATCACCAGAAGTGTGGAAGTTCGGAACAACGGCAGCGATGCTTTGTACCTGAATAAGGTTATGAGTGCTTCCTTCGACTTTGTTACCGGCCAGTATGACCTGATCCACTTCTATGGCCGTCATTTCAATGAAATGAATTTCGAGCGCACCTTTGTGGGCCATGAGGCAATCTCTATCGGCAGCCGCCGTGGTGTTTCCGGCCATCAGCATAATCCCTTTGCCATTCTGTGTGACCGGGATGCCGGTGAGGAGCATGGTTCCTGCTATGGCATGAGCCTGATGTTCAGCGGCAACTATGTAATCCAGGCAGAACAGGACCAGTACAGCCAGACCCGGTTCCAGGCTGGTATCTCCGACGAGATGCTGGATTACCGGCTCCTGTCCGGTGAGAAGTTCTATGCTCCTGAAGTCATCATGACCTATTCTTCCGAGGGCTTGGGCAAGCTTTCCCGGAACTACCACCGTTTCATCCGCCATAATGTCTGCCGGGGTAAGTATAAGCTCCAGCGCCGTCCCATCCTGGTCAATAACTGGGAAGCTACCTATTTCAGCTTTACCGGCGATAAGCTGCTGGAAATCTGTGACGAGGCAGCGAAGCTGGGTATCGAAATGTTTGTTCTGGACGACGGCTGGTTTGGTAACCGCGGCTGTCTGCAGCCCGGTGAGGCAAGCTTCGGCGATGACAGAGGTCTGGGTGACTGGGTTGTTAACGAAGAAAAGATGGGCGGCCCCATCAAGAACATTGTTGACAAGGTCAATGCAAAGGGCCTGAAATTTGGTCTGTGGATCGAGCCGGAAATGGTTAATGAGGACAGTAATCTCTACAGAACTCATCCCGACTGGGCACTGAAGATCCCCGGTAAGCCCCCTGTTCTGGGCCGCTCCCAGCTGGTGCTGGACTTTACCCGGGATGAAGTGGTGCAGAATATCTTTGATCAGATAACTGCAGTGGTGGATACTGCGAATATTGAGTACATCAAGATGGACATGAACCGCAGCATCTGCGAGGCCTATTCTGCAGCAGCCGGTCATCAGAACTTCGGTGAGATCACTTATAAGTATGTCCTGGGCGTCTATAAGTTCCTGGATATGCTGATGGAGCGGTATCCCGATATGCTCATCGAGGGCTGCAGCAGCGGTGGCGCCCGTTATGATGCCGGTATGATGTACTATACGCCTCAAATCTGGACCAGCGACAACTCTGATGCCATCGAGCGTCTGAATATCCAGTGCAGCGCTTCCTACGGCTATCCTGTTTCCGTTGTTGGTTCCCATGTTTCCGCAGTGCCTAACCATCAGAATCATCGGATCACCGATATTGATACCCGCGGCGTGGTTGCCATGTCCGGCAACTTTGGTTATGAGCTGGATCTGACAAAGCTCAGCCAGGAAGACAAGGATAAGATCAAGGAGCAGATCGTCCGCTTCAAAGCAGACTGGGATATCATTCATAACGGTGATTACTACCGCGTTACTCCCGGCGGAGAGAACCGGGAGTATGTAGCATGGAATATGGTTTCCACCGATAAGAAGCAGGCTCTGCTGAATCTGGTCACCACCAATACCCATGGTAATCCTTTGGCCATCTACGGTAAACTCAAAGGACTGGAGCCCAACACCATGTATCGCTGTGTGGAAACCGGCGCTGTGTTCAGCGGCACAGAACTGATGTACATCGGTATGCCCATTGCTACAACCCAGGAAGAATTTGACACCCTTACTGAGTATGTTGCCTTCCAGCGCCATTTCCTGGCACAGGAATAACAGGAACATATCCGAAACAGAATGAAGAACGGCAGGATCTCAACAATGGGATCCTGCCGTGTTTTGTTGGTATAGGTGAAATATAGTGACCATTCGTGTGGACTGCCCTGTGTGTATGATGATTTCTTTGGCACTGCGAAAAAGGTGATGACTGAAGAATAGCGGGCAAGAAAGTTTCTGGAAGGATAATCTGACACAAATGAATCCTCCACTTTCAGGAGAAAGCGGGGGATTCTGCTCCCTAAAGAAAAGAAAGCAGGTAAAAATTATGTGTGCTCCAGATCCTCAAACTTCTTCAGTACAATCCGAACATTACCATCCCGATTCACGGAAATGTGATCTATCACACGGTGCATATCGGTATTGGTGACGGTATCCAGTTCCAGCAATCTGAGGATTTCCTCGGTATAGCGGCGAATTACCTGCTCAGCATTATTGAGGATTCTGGCAGACTGCTCGATCTGCTCCAGATCCATATCCACAGCTTTCAGCTCTTCCAGGATGGCAGGAAGCTTGTTTTTTAGTTCTGGCAGGGTGATCAAATTATTGGCATACATTTCCTGGTAGCGGTCCTTTTTGGAAAGGAGCTTTTTTCTTTTCTGCTCAATATCCCGTTTGGTTTGGGCGGGAGTATCCGTTTTGGGGATCTTCTGCTCCAGACTGGCCAGGACGCTGTCAATGAAGGCTTCTTTGTCAGCAATCAGAGAAGTGAAGTATTGCTTCAGCTCCCGGATCAGATCCGGCTCGTTGAGGACAACGTTGTTGTCGCAGCGCATGGCAGTATACTGATCATTGGTAACGCAACGCCAGTAAACCCTGGTGTTTACATAGGTATAGGTCTTTCTGGTGAAGGAGCGACCACAATGCTCACATTTTATGAGCGTAGAAAATACGTGCTTACTACTGTAGCGGGCTTCCCGGAAAGGCTCACCGGAGTCATATTTGATCCTGCGGGAAGCCATAATTTTCTGTGCCTTTTCAAAGACTTCCGGAGAAACAATGGCCCATTCCGGGCGGTCATGTTGAAACTGCTCTTCTACAGGAACGTTGACCTGTTTACCTGTAAGGAAATCCTCAATCTCGTATTTGTGATTGATAAGTGTACCCCTGTAAATGGGATTCACAAGAATTCTGCGTACTCCCCGGGCGTTCCAGTCATTGCCATACTTGGTCTTGTCCCCATCGCGGTTCAGTGTGAGGCTGATGGTACGGCAGCCCAAGCCTTGTTCGTTGTATAGAGCAAAGATTTTACGGACAATTCTGCTCTCCTCTGGGTTGATGGCAAGCGTGAAGTTGTCGATTCGGTCATAGCCAAAAAGCTTTTGGGGTACCCGCCCTTTCTCTGCGTTCAATCGCTTCCCAAATTTTGTACGCTTACTCAAATTGGCTGATTCCTCTTGGGCCATGGCGGAGAAAAGGGTGAGGATGAACTCAGAATCCCCCATGGAATCCATATTGGCATTGAGGAAAATCACATTGATCCCAATGGCCTTCAGTTCACGGATACTGACCAAAAAATCTACAGTATTTCTTGCAAGTCTGCTGATGTCCTTAACCACAACAGTCTGAAAAAAACCACAACGGGCATCCCGCATAAGCCGGTTGAACGCATCCCGCCGTTTCAGGGAAGTTCCGGTGATGCCTTCATCTGCATATAGCCGGAATAACTCATGTCCGTTGCGTTTGGCATACTCGATAAAAAACTCTTTCTGATGAGCCAGGCTACTTAGCTGTTCGTCTTTGTCCGTACTGACCCGGCAGTAGGCAGCAACCTTCATTCTTTTTGTCTCCTTTCGTTCGAATATATGAAAAAAGAGGCAGGAGATTATACTCCCGCCTCCTTGGTATGGATGATTAACCTGCAGCGGGTAAATGCTCCGGATAAGCAAACTCTGCCAGAAGCTTATCGAGCAGGATTTTCTTCAGTGCTGACTCGAAGGCAGCAGGAGAGTTGGGGTTTATAAAGGTATAAGTTAAGGATGGTGATTTCTTCATGGTGCATACCTCCTTCTCAAGATAGTGTATTAGCTGCACCACAAATTCATGTGGGAATGGGCTAATGATTTTTCATGGTTTTATATTCAGGGGGCTGCGGTAGAATTTGGGGAAGAATCTCCCTTCGCCTGAAAAATTAATTCGATAAAGGAAGTGGTACGAATTGTTTTTGGTTTGGCACCATGATATGCGGAACTGCGAGATAATTCTATTGATTTGAGCGACCAATGCTATCAAATATTCGGTTTGGTTATATGGATCTTTCGGAAACAATAGAATAATTCAAACATGTGATGTATTTTCAGAATAATCAGGGTTTTGCGCCGGTTGAGAGAATAATTGGCAGTTAATGTACACAAGAACTCAAAAGAAACCGCAGCCAAATCATGGCTGCGGTTTCTCGTTTCTTGTTAGTATCAGAGCTAGAATGACTCCTGTAATTCCTCCTAGCAGCTTTGCTGTGATCATAGCTGTCACCAGTTCCGGCTCTGTGCTGATGGTGAACCCCAGATGGGCTGCAAACAGGGAAGCACTGCTGACTACAAAGGCTCCGCAGACTACTTTGCCGCGTTTATCCATCCTGGGAATCATGGCCAGGGCAGGGACAACACTGACCATACCGATGAGAAGCCCTGTGGTGCTGACGCTGTTCAGGCCGGTATGCTTGCCGATCCAGGCAAAAGGCTTTTTCAGCAACCTCTGAAGAAGTTCGGCAAGAGGCATACTGCCCAGCATGACAATGGCAATGGAACAGACCACTTCCATGGCATCTGTCAGTGCATCCATGCCAGGGATCCATGCTCTTCCGGTCATGTACTGGAGGGCACCGAGCATCAGTCCGAAAATGGCCAGTTTTTCAATACCCTTTGCGAAATACTGAAAGCCTAGGATCAGCGATTCCGGTCGTTTCAGCAGACCGACAATGAGAAGGAAAGACTCCAGAAGAATGGGAAGCAGATTCCACAGCAATGGTACTAAAGACAGGTTACAGAGCAATCCTCCGGCTATCAGCCCAACCGGCATGGCAATCAGACCGAACAGGATTCCTTTTGTAAAATAAGGCCTGTCTTCAGCACCTACGGCACCCAACCCCACGGGAATGGTAAACACAATGGTACATCCGAAGATGGCGGATACAATAATGCCTGCATACCGTCCGATACCAGGATCTTTGCACAGATCCATGGCCATCTGATAGCCGCCCATATCGATAGCCAGAATGCTACCGAACATACCGGGATCCAGTCTCATCAGTCCAAAGAGGGGAACAATGATTTTCCCAAGCCAATGGGACAGTACCGGTGCCAGACAGATGATCCCAGCCATAGACAATGCGATAGATCCCAGAAGATGAAAGGCTTCCTCAAATCTCTCTCCAAAACCAAAACGATTTCCAAGCAGATGGTCCAGTCCTCCTGTGAGGGCACCAATTGCCATAATATTTAAAATAATCTGACTCATATTTGATATCTCCGGTTATGAAAGCTGCAGATATTATAAATACTGCTTCCAGCAAAGTCAATCCACATAAAAACAGACTCTTTCCCAATTGAAAAGAGTCTGTAAAACACTATGCTAGGGCGGATTCCAATTCCCTCAAACGAAGGAAGAACATTTGACGCCAGCCTTCCATATCACCAAAGATATCTGGATCGATTTCCTGCTTCATTCTCAAACCAATAGCCTTCACAGCCTCAATGGCAGCTTCCCGTTGGGTCAGTTTTCTGGGATATGTGGTCTGACAGTTGGCACCGTCAAGAGTATCGTAGGTTTGGAAGCTCATATTGAAATCCATAAGAGGATAGAGGGAAACAGGCTGGTTTGTTTCGTTGTCAATGAGGAATCCCCAGTTCTCCGGGTGGCGATCTGTGTTTCCAATCAGATAATCCAGAATGTTCATGCCATAGTAAGTGACAGGATCCAGTCGGAGGCATTCTTCGATGGTATCCAAATCGTTGTTGATGGCATAGATATCAAAGGCCATCTTGGAGACTATAGACTGCTTTGCGGAGGTAATGATTCTGCTCTTGCTGACAGGTTCTCCATCATATTGATGTGCTTCGTAAGTTACCTGCGGAATATCGAAACACTGACAAATTTTGCTGGCCAGCAGCTCCCTCTGAACTACTTCTGCGCTCCCATCCTTTAGCAGATAAAAGCCGTCTTCTGTTCGGATCCAGGCTTTTGGGAAGCATCCCTTAGTGGACAGGTCAGGGGCCAGCTCTCTATTGGTGACAGTCAGATGCTTTCCCTTCAGGGGAAGGGGGACAATGGCATCGTTGAGGGGGTGTTCATAAAGATTCAGTTCTGCAAATGTAACATTTTCTCCGGACTGTCTGACCCAGTACACATCGTTCAGAGAAACACAGTGGTAGGAAAGCGAAATCTGCGCACGATCTCGGTCGGTAACTGCCTGGGAAACACCGAGACTGTTCATGATCTCCTTGGCATAAGTTCTGTCCAAAGATAGAACCCGGGAAGCACACCAGTAATAGAACACATTGAGATTATTGATCAGAACATCAAAATCATTGTCCTCTTCCAAATATAGGCTGTAGGGCATAAACTGCGCATTGGATACTTTAGCCTGTCCCATCGTGGAGACAGTGGCAACGACAGTTTCCTTGTGCAGGATCTCATAGGTGATGATCGTTCTGGAGGTATGAAATTGTAAAGAAGCATTGCTTGATTGCTGGTCCATGGGATCATCTCTTCTTTCAAGTAGTGTTACCGCTATTCTAGCATGGAAAAAAGCGAATTTCAAGGGAATCTACCTAAAGGCCTCCATAGTATGATGGTAATAAATGTTTGCCGAAATGCAGTGTTGGCAATATACTGATAGGTAATAGACAGGGAAAACCAATGCTATATTAGGAAATATAAGGAAGATGCAGGATTGGAACAGGAGGTAGAAGTAATCAATACAGAACGATATAGCTATTGCATGGAGCAATGTAAAAAATGTGGAGACATTATTGAATCTGCTTATATACATGATTTCGAAACTTGCTCCTGCGGTTACTGTTCAGTTGACGGCGGACATTACTACCTTAAGCGATGGGCAAAGTCTCTGGATGATTTTATCGATTTGAGTGAATTTCGGGAATAATCAGAATCATTGATAACATAGCAAAAGCCGGATGCATTCATACGCATCCGGCTTACCTATTTGGTGTCCACAGCCTCCACCACAGCAGTGGGAAGATTTGCGAAGAGGGTAGAAGGACCGTCATAGGTGCCCAGGCGGGTATCGCTGCGGTAGATGTGGGCCCGGCTGTCTTCGCCGCAGAGGACGGCCCGTTTGGTAAATACGGCTAAGCCGTACAGCGTAGTGGGGCGGGTGCTGCCCACGATGGCATCGGCCAGGACACGGTAGTAGAAGGTCAGGTCGATGCAGTAATGGTTGCGGTCAAAGGCTACGGGCTCTACATCTATATATGTAGTGATGAGCTCTGCATTGCGGACCCGGGCGCTGCCGGCGGTGTCCAGCGTGGACTGGGAACCGGTGGTCAGGTAAACCCGCAGGTCTTCGATGCAGTCTTTGTCCCGACAGGAGTCGGTGATCTTCCGGGTATGAATGGACATGCACTGCTTCAGGTCATTGATATCGCAGCGCAAAGCGTCCGTTTTTTGCTCTGACATGGAAATACCTCCCGAATTAGAAGATAAGCGTGATGCTTATAGGACAGTTTATGCGCAAGGACCGGGGAAGTGCATAAAAAGCCCGCAGGGAGTGGCTTCGGACACAGAATATAGGGTGGCTGCATTGGGGCAAAACGCCGAAAGTTTTTTCGGTAAAAATTCCCGGTTTGATTTTCCGGGATGAAAGCTGTCGGATTATGTAAAGAAGGGTTAGAGAAATTTCGGAAGCATTGGGCCCCTGTTTTCCAACATTGGGATAGGAAAGTCCGGGAAAAGCCAACTTTCTGATGAAGCAGGCAGGGGAGAAAGAGAAAAGAAAAAAGAAAACTTTTCTGCCAGGAAAACTGTACACAATATTTTGTGGCTGGGGCTTGACAAAAACACAATATCTTGTATAATAGCTCCTGCACGAGAAAATCATGACGTTATAGAGTCCAAGGAGGAGACGCCTATGAAGATCATCAAGAGAAACGGCGCGGAAGTCGTTTTCGATATCGAAAAAATCATGATGGCTGTTACCAAGGCCAACGAAGCCGTGGAGGAGAAGGTCCGCATGACCCCGCTGCAGATCCAGCGAATCTCCCAGAGCGTGGAGATCGCCTGTGAGGAAATGGGCCGCAGCCCTTCCGTAGAGGAGATCCAGGACCTGGTGGAAAAGTCTATCATGGCCCATGGTGCCTTTGAAGTTGCCAAGGAATATATTACATACCGCTATATCCGTTCTCTGGCCCGGCAGTCCAATACTACCGACGACCGGATCCTGAGCCTTATTGAATGCAACAACGAAGAGGTCAAGCAGGAGAACGCCAACAAGAACCCTACCATCAACGCGGTCCAGCGTGACTATATGGCAGGTGAGGTGTCCAAGGATATCACTGCCCGCATTCTGCTGCCCAAGGAGATTGTAAATGCTCATGAGCAGGGCATCATCCATTTCCATGATTCTGACTACTATGCCCAGCATATGCACAACTGTGATCTCGTGAATCTGGAGGATATGCTGCAGAACGGTACCGTTATTTCCGGTACCCTCATTGAGAAGCCCCATTCCTTCTCCACCGCCTGCAACATTGCCACTCAGATCATTGCCCAGGTGGCCTCCAACCAGTATGGTGGCCAGTCCATCAGCCTTACTCACCTGGCCCCCTTTGTCCAGGTCAGCCGGGAGAAGATCCGCAAGGCTGTGGAAAATGAGATGAAGATCTTCGGCGTCCAGGCTACGGAAGAAGCCATCTCTCAGGTGGTGGAAGACCGCCTGCGGGAGGAGGTCCGCCGCGGTGTTCAGACCATCCAGTACCAGGTGGTGACCCTGATGACCACCAACGGACAGGCTCCCTTCATCACGGTATTTATGTATCTGAACGAGGCCCGCAGCGAGCAGGAGAAGAAGGATCTGGCCATGATCATCGAGGAGACCCTGCGTCAGCGTTATGAGGGTGTCAAGAATGAGAAGGGCGTATGGATCACCCCTGCTTTCCCAAAACTGATCTACGTTCTGGAAGAGGACAACGTCCGGGAGGGTACCCCTTACTGGTACCTGACCCGCCTGGCGGCCCAGTGCACAGCCAAGCGGATGGTCCCTGACTACATCTCTGAAAAGAAGATGCTGGAGCTGAAGGTGGACAAGAACGGCGAAGGCCACTGCTATACCTGCATGGGCTGCCGCTCCTTCCTGACGCCTTATGTGGACCCCGAAACCAACCAGCCCAAGTACTATGGCCGGTTCAACCAGGGTGTTATCACCATCAATCTGGTGGATGTGGCCCTGTCCTCCGGCCGGGACTATGAAAAGTTCTGGAAGATCTTCGACGAGCGTCTGGAGCTGTGCCATCAGGGTCTGCTGTGCCGCCACGAGCGGCTGAAGGGCACCCTGTCCGATGCGGCGCCTATCCTGTGGCAGTATGGCGCGCTGGCAAGACTCCCCAAGGGTGAGCCCATCGATAAGCTGCTCTTCGGCGGCTACTCCACCATCTCCCTGGGCTATGCAGGCCTGTATGAATGTGTCAAGTACATGACCGGAAAGTCCCATACTGATGAAGAGGCCAAGCCCTTTGCTCTGAAGGTCATGCAGCATATGAATGATGCATGCAAGACCTGGAAGGCCATGCACAACATCGACTTCTCCCTGTACGGCACTCCGCTGGAATCCACCACCTATAAGTTTGCCAAGTGCCTGCAGAACCGCTTCGGTATGATCCCCGGTATCACGGACAAGAGCTATATCACCAACTCCTACCATGTCCATGTGTCCGAGCCCATCGATGCCTTCACCAAGCTGCAGTTTGAATCCGAATTCCAGCAGCTGTCTCCCGGCGGCGCCATCTCCTATGTGGAGGTGCCCAATATGCAGCAGAACATTGATGCTGTGCTGGAAGTCATGCAATTCATTTACGACAACATCATGTATGCCGAGCTGAATACCAAGTCCGACTACTGCCAGGAATGCGGCTTCGACGGTGAGATCGAAGTGAAGGAAGACGCGGACGGCAAGCTGGTTTGGGTTTGCCCCCAGTGCGGCAACACCGACCAGAACAAGATGAATGTGGCCCGCCGTACCTGCGGCTACATCGGCACCCAGTTCTGGAACCAGGGCCGGACCCAGGAGATCAAGGACCGGGTACTGCACCTGTAAGGTTACAAAAAGACGCATCCTGACTGGGATGCGTCTTTTCTGTTTTGTTGGGACTGTACATTTCCCGTAAAATGTGTTATAATCCATCCAAAAACCAAAGGAGGGAAGCAAAGTGCAAGCTTGGCAATGCTGTTTTTGGCGTTTGGAAGCACAGAAGGCTTCCTATATGGAAATGAAAAGTTGACATAACCTAAGCGGCCGTTTATGGCCGCTTTCTTTGTTGCTTTGGAGGTGTGATCTTTGATTCGAAGAATGATTTGCTTGTGTTTGGCGCTGTGCCTAGTGGCTGCTATGCCAATGACAGCCTGGGCAGCGGGAGACACGAAGGTGGAAGCCTATGCAAAACAACTGATCCAATATTATTACCATCATCAGGATGCTGCGGAGGATGTGATCTGGGACATCCTGCGGCAGATGGAAGAAGTGGACCGGCATCAGGCGGCGGTCTGGCGCAATATCATGGCGGACTGGGCCTGGGTCAATAACGGAATGCCCGTGGGCGAGGGCGTGCTGCCGGATGGATTGCCGGAGGATGAATCCCTGTGCATCGTAGTGCTGGGCTATGGCCTGGCGGAGGACGGTTCCATGAAACCGGAGCTGGTGGACCGGCTGGTAGTGGCGCTGGCCTCGGCGCTGAAGTATCCAAGGGCTTCTATTGCGGTCAGCGGCGGACAGACCTCCGAGATGGAGGGTGTGACAGAAGCAGGACGAATGGCGGCCTGGCTGAAAAAGAAGGGCATCGAGGAAAAGCGTATCATCGTGGAGAACCAGTCTTTGAGTACTACGGCCAATGCGGTGAATGTTTATAAGATGCTGAACAAGTCCTATCCCCAGGTGCGCAGTGTGGCGATTGTCACCAGTGATTACCATATTGCCTGGGGCAGTGCCATGTTTACGGCGGTATCCAACTATAAATTCGGCTACGATGCGGGCAATCCCATCGATGTGGTGGCGGCCGCGGCCTGCGATACGGGCAGCACCTATAACAGTATGGCACAGCAGGCCTGGGGCGTCAGTATTATCGCGGGTCTGGAATTTGAGGAAAACACCAAAGCCCCGGAACTTTATTATGTGGAACGGCCCACAGAGCCGGAAACGGTACCCACGGAAGCTATGGCAGAGGAAACCCAGGGGGAACCCCATATTTTCTGGCAGCCCAGAGAAGAATCGGGCAGTGAACCTGCGCAGGCGGGTGAGCCGGAGGAAGAGAAGCGGCCTGTATTTCCCATTCTGCTGGGAGGCGCGGCACTGGCTGCCGTGTATATTCTGACGCCGAAACGTCCGGGAAAGAATAAACGCCGTCAAAAGCCAAAAATGAACTGGGACGGTGAGGAATAATAGCATTAAAGGGGAGGCATTTGCGCCTCCCCTAATGTTTGTGATAGTAGATCCTTCGGACTTCTTCCACACCCGGCGGCTCAATGCTGTCGGTACAGAATAGGCCGTACAGGTCCCCGCAGCGTTTTTCCAGTTCCCAATAGGGATGCTCAAAGGCCTCGCCTGCATTCAGCAGGGAGGTCTTCTTTTTTGCGGTTCTTAACAGATCCCGGCCTTTCTCGCTGAAGGCCAGCACCCGGGTGTAGGGGACGTCCGCTTCCAGCATCTCTTTGGTGATGCCAAGGAAAGCACACATCACCATCCGGTCAATGCGGCTGCGGGTGTAGCGCTTGGATTTAGTGGCGGCGATGATATCCTCCAAAATGGTTTCCCGGCGGCTGGCATGCATCAGCTTGCGCCACAGGCCCTCGCTGCCGTAGGGGAGGGCTTCAAATTCCGCATCCGTCATGGTGCGAAGCTTCATCAGAACTGCCCGTTCGCCGGCGGCTATGGAATGGAGGGGAGCGTTTTCAAAGATGGGGCGCACTGTTTTGGGGACACAGCTTTTCCAGTTGTGAGCGATGAGCATGAGGTTCCGGACCGCAGTGGCGGAAGGGTTTTCAACGTCCGCCGCCTCCGCGTGATAGCTGCCAGCCCGGTGGATGGGGAAGGGGATCATGGAAGCCTTCTGGGCCAGGATGGCCTTACAGTATTCCACGGCCAGAATGTCGTTGGGCTGGCTCAGAACATCACCGGTCAGTCCCATTCGCTGCAGGGCGGCCTGCCGGGCGGCAGGAAAGGACTTTCCGGTATCCAGTTCCACACGGAGCAGGGGAGGAAAAGTCTCGCTGAGCAGAGCCTGCGCCGCTTCCGTCAGGGCTTCCCGGTCTGCGGTTTCCGCACCGAAGCAGAGGCAGTCACACAGGGAAGAAAGAATCCTTACACCCCCGGCGGCGAAACCCTCGGCAGAGGACAGGGCAGTGGTGACGGGAAGTTCCAAAACCAGGTCGGCACCGCTGAGGATGGCGGCCTTGGCCCGGTGGGTTTTATCAATGATGGCCGGGGCGCCACGCTGGACAAAATTGCCGCTCATGGCACAGACGATGGACGTTTCCTCGCCAAATTCGGCCTTTATCCGGTCAATTTGTTTTTTGTGGCCCAGGTGGAGGGGATTGTATTCGCAAATGATACCAACGGTCATAAAAATTAAGCCTCCTTTTTATAAAAAATTTCCAAAGGGGGGTTGAGAAATCGGGAAATATGAACTATAATATCTACAAGTATGATTATGGTTATCATATCATAAAGTCCCCAAATCACAAAACAATATTTTTAGGAGGCAGATTCCAATGAACATTCTTGTTATCAACGCCGGCTCTTCTTCCCTGAAGTATCAGCTCATGAACCCCGAGACCGGTGACGTTTCCGCCAAGGGCCTGTGCGAGCGTATCGGCATCGACGGTCGTCTGACCCACAATGCAAACGGTGTCAAGACCGTTAAGGAAATCGCTATGCCCACCCACGGCGAAGCCATCGCTTCCGTTATGGACGCTCTGGTTGATGCTGAGGTTGGTGTTATCAAGTCCGTTGCTGAGATCGACGCTGTCGGTCACCGCGTTGTCCACGGCGGCAACAAGTTCGCTGACTCCTGCCTGATCAACGAAGATGTCATCAAGGGCATCGAAGAGTGCATCCCCCTGGGCCCCCTGCATAACCCCGCTAACCTGCTGGGCATCACCGCCTGCCAGAAGCTTATGCCCACCACTCCCCAGGTCGCCGTCTTCGATACCGCTTTCCATATGACCATGCCCGCCAAGGCTTACCGTTACGCTATCCCCACCGAGTACTAC
>JAFVPA010000055.1 GCA_017505505.1 Oscillospiraceae bacterium
GGAACCGGTCAGTGATATACCGGTGAGACAGGGTTGCCGCGGCAATGATGGCGTTGTCCGCAATGTTCACGCCGTGGAACACCTCGTACCGTTCCTTCAGGCCCCGGAGGATAGCGATGGTATCCTCCACAGTCGGCTCATCCACCAACACGCTCTGGAACCGCCGCTCCAGAGCCGCGTCCTTCTCGATATACTGGCGGTACTCGTCCAGGGTAGTAGCACCGATGCAGTGCAGCTCGCCCCGGGCCAGCATGGGTTTCAGCAGATTACCCGCATCCATGCTGCCCTCGGTTTTACCGGCCCCAACGATGGTATGCAATTCATCGATGAACAGAATAATGCGCCCCTCGGATTCTCTGACTTCGTTCAGCACTGCCTTCAGACGTTCCTCAAATTCGCCCCGGTATTTGGCACCGGCGATCAGATCACCCATATCCAAAGAGAAGATGGTCTTGTCCTGCAAAGCTTTCGGAACATCCTTCTTTACGATCCGTTGAGCCAGGCCCTCGGCAATGGCGGTCTTGCCCACGCCGGGCTCACCGATGAGGACGGGATTGTTCTTCGTCTTTCGGGACAGGATCCGGATCACATTGCGGATCTCCTCATCCCTGCCGATGACCGGGTCCATCTTCTGTTCCCGGGCCCGCTTCACCAGGTCTGTGCCGTATTTTTCCAGTGCTTCGTAAGTGCCCTCAGGGGAATCAGAGGTGACCCGCTGGTTTCCCCGGACACTTTGCAGGGCCTTCAGGGCATTTTCCTTGGTGATGCGGTAGGTGTCAAACAGTTCCTTGACTCCGCCCCGGGCTGTGTCCAGCAGACCCAGCAGAAGATGCTCCACGGAAACGAACTCGTCCTTCATGATCCGGGCCTGCTCTTCGGCAGAGGTAAATGCCGCATCCATGTCAGCGGAAATGTAGAACCGGTCCGCCTCCCGGCTGCCCCGGACAGCAGGAAGCTTACGCAGCTCGGAAGCCGCAGCAGCCTCCAGACTCTCCACGGTAATGTCCATCTTTCGCAGGAGCTGGGGTATCAGTCCTCCTTCCTGCCGCAGCAGGGCTAACAGCAGATGGATCTGCTCCAATTGCTGGTGGCTGCTTGCCACAGCCAGATCTCTCGCGCTCTGGACAGCTTCCAGAGATTTCTGGGTATAGTTGTTCAAATTCATACAGCTATCCTTCCTTTCGTATTTTAGCACTCTCTTCTCTTGAGTGCTAAATCTGTTTGATTTCACTATACCCTATTTTGCAGAAAAGTCAAGAGGCCCATTCCCTTTGCAACAGAATGTTTACAATCGGTTCACGCCTTGTCAATCTACACAAAACCCAACTTCCATTTTCTATTCGCTTAAAACTTTCTTAATATTTTCACCCTTATTTTTTAACACCCCCCGGGTATAATATAAATAAATAAATCTTCTCATTCTTTTTCATTTTCTTACCTCTCTTTTTCTCTGAAAGAATCCCGGTTTGGTCTGGTCAACCATGCCGGGGTTCTTTCATTTTTGGCTAAAATTTGGTCATATTTCACTATTTTTTCCGGGCACACATGTGTCCGTGTACAAAAGCCACAAAATAATTGTGAATAACCTTTGAATTTTGAGCAAAATGCGTCGTTGAAAATTGACCTTATCTATAATATAATTTAAACTATATTCGTATGTGACGGGATATTGCCGAAAAATGGAAACAAAATGAAGTAAAAAGTGGTATCTACCACTTTTTCGTTATTTCGTACGAAATACGCTTCTGCTTCTTTCGGCGCAACACAGAAAGGAAAGATCCTATGAATTCCAAAACCTTAATGTACATCCTCAAGCGCATTGCGCTGGCGGTGCTGACGGTTTGGGTGGTCATCACGGTCACCTTCTTCGTCACCCGTGCCGTTCCCGGCGGCCCCTTCATGGGTGAGAAGGCTGTCTCCGAAGCAGCCCAGGCTGCTCTGGAAGCCAAATACGGACTGGACAAGCCCGTTATGGAGCAGTACTTCACTTATCTGAAGGACATCGTCACCAAGCTGGACTTCGGTCCCTCTCTGAAGCTGAGAGGCCGCATGGTTATTGACGTCATCGCAGATGGCATGAAGACCTCCGTCAAGCTGGGTGTGGTCGCCGCCTTCCTGGCCCTGGGCGTAGGCATCGTCCTTGGCTCCGTCGCCGCTCTTCGCCGCAACTCCATCCTGGATAAGGTCATCATGGTCATCGTTACCGCGTTCGTTTCCATGCCTTCCTTTATTATGGGTACTCTGCTGCTGCTATGCTTTGCGGTGATTTTCCCCATCTTCCCGGCCAACGGCTCCACTGCTGAAGGTCTGGTCCTGCCCATCATCACCCTGTCCCTGTACCCCATGGCTTACATCACCCGTCTGACCCGCTCCTCCATGCTGGACGTTCTGGGTCAGGATTACATCCGCACCGCAAGAGCCAAGGGTGTCGCTCCCATGAAGGTGGTCTTCGGCCACGCACTGAAAAACTCCCTGATCCCCGTCATCACATACTTTGGCCCCATGCTGGCCTACATCGTCACCGGCTCTCTGGTGGTCGAGCAGATCTTCGCAGTGCCCGGCATTGGCCGTGCTTTCGTCAGCTCCATTACCAACCGTGACTATCCCCTGATCATGGGCACCACCATCGTGCTGGCCTGCCTGATCGTCATCATGAATCTGGTCAGTGACATCCTCTACAAGGTCGTTGACCCCAGAATCACCCTCGAGTAAGGAGATACACAATGGAAAAGAAAAAATTCTCCATGCATGTGGATGTGTCTGATTTCCTCCCGGCTACCGATGAGGAAAAGGCATATATGGTACGGATGCGCCCCTCTTCCACCTTCTTCAAGGATGGTATGAAGCGCCTGATGAAGAACAAGATCGCTGCGATCTCCATGTTCCTCATTATCATCATCGCCCTGGGTTCCATCATCATTCCCTTCTTCTGGCCCTACCGCTATGACAAGATGCTGGGCAATACCCCCGGCCGTCCCATGGATCCCTCCTTCAACAACCTGGCTCCCTTCGAGTACGGTGAGACCGAGCAGGAACGCATCGCCGCCGGCGAGAAGGTGTTCCCCCATATCTTCGGCACCGATGCCCAGGGCCGTGACTACTTCATCCGTATCGTTTACGGCACCCGCATCTCCCTGGCTGTCGGCTTCTTCGCATCCATCATCGTTCTGATTATTGGTCTGACCATTGGCTCCATTGCCGGTTACATCGGCGGCAAGGTGGATATCTTCATCATGCGCATCGTCGATATCATCTACTCCCTGCCCGATACCCTGATGGTCATTCTGCTGGGCTCCGTCATGAAGGAAGCCCTGGGCCCCGTTCTTGAGGGCACCATTCTGGAAAAACTGGGTACCAACATGGTCTCCCTGTTTGTGATCTTCGCACTGCTGTACTGGTGCTCCATGGCCCGTCTGGTCCGTGGTCAGATCCTTTCCCTGCGTGAGCAGGAATATGTCCTGGCTGCCCAGGCTACCGGCGCAAAGTCCGGCTGGATCATCCGTAAGCACCTTCTGCCCAACTGCATCAGTGTCATCATTATCTCCACCTGTCTGCAGATCCCCAGCGCCATCTTCACCGAGAGCTATCTGTCCTTCCTGGGCCTGGGCGTCAATGCCCCCATGCCCTCACTGGGTTCCCTGGCCTCCGATGCGCTGAACGGCTATGCCACCTATCCCTACCGTCTGATCATCCCCGCCATCGTCATTTCTCTGATCGTGCTGTCCCTGAACCTGTTCGGTGACGGCCTGCGGGATGCATTTGACCCCAAGCTGAAGAAATAAGGAGGAAGTTCATATGGCAATGTTAGAAGTCAAAGACCTGCGCACTTCCTTCTTTACCCCCGCAGGCGAAGTGAAGGCCGTCAACGGCGTGTCCTTCAACCTGGACCACGGTAAGGTCCTGGGCATCGTGGGCGAGTCCGGTTCCGGTAAGTCCGTCACCGTCTATTCCATCATGCAGATCCTGGAAAAGACCGGCAAGATCGTCGGCGGTTCCATCAAGTTCGATGGCCAGGAGCTTGTTGGCATTGGTGAAAAGGGTATGAAGAATATCCGCGGCAACAAGATCTCCATTATCTTCCAGGACCCCATGACCTCCCTGAACCCCACCTACACCATCGGCCACCAGCTGATGGAGGCTATCATGCTCCACACCCCCCGCAATAAGCAGCAGGCCCATGAGCGTGCCGTTGAAATGCTGCGCCTGGTCAACGTGAACGAACCCGAGAAGCGTATGAACCAGTATCCTTTCGAGTTCTCCGGCGGTATGCGCCAGAGAGTTATGATCGCTATGGCTCTGGCCTGCGAACCTGATATCCTGATCGCCGACGAGCCCACCACCGCACTGGACGTGACCATTCAGGCACAGATCCTGGAGCTGATGCAGTCTCTGCAGAAGGAACTGGGCATGGCCATCATCATGATCACCCACGACCTGGGCGTTGTTGCCCAGATGTGTGACGAAGTCATTGTCATGTATGCCGGCTCCATCTGTGAGCAGGGCAGTGCCGATGAGATCTTCTACAACCCCAAGCATGAGTACACCAAGGGCCTGATGCGTTCCATCCCCACTGTGGACAGCGATGGCAGCCGCCTGCAGCCCATTTCCGGCACCCCCATCGACCTGCTGAATATGCCCAAGGGCTGCCCCTTCGCCCCCCGCTGCGATGCTGCTATGAAGATCTGTATGCGTGAGCGCTGTGAGCGGATGCAGATCAACGATATGCATCAGGCCGCCTGCTGGATGAACGTGAAAGAAGCCTTTGAAAAGGGCGAACTGGAGGAGGCTTAACCATGAGTGAGATCAAGAATCTGGTTGAGGTCAAGCACCTCAAGGAATATTTCCCCATTAACACCGGCCTGTTCAAGACCAAGCCTCTGAAGGCAGTTGACGACGTATCCTTCGCCATCCGCAAGGGTGAGACCCTGGGTCTGGTCGGTGAATCCGGCTGCGGTAAGACCACTGTCGGCCGTACCCTGCTGCACCTGTACAAGCCCACTGCCGGCGAGATCTGGTTTGACGGCAAGCAGATCGTTTCCAAGGCTGACATTCTGGAGTACCGGAAGAAGTCTGCCATGGTCTTCCAGGATCCCTATTCTTCCCTGAATCCCCGTATGACCGTTTCCGACATCATCGCCGAGCCTCTGGATGTTCACAAGCTGTATACCAGCCAGAAGGAACGTCAGGAGAAGGTTCTGGAACTGATGGCCCGTGTGGGTCTGAACTCCGAGCACGCCAACCGCTACGCCCACGAGTTCTCCGGCGGCCAGCGCCAGCGTATCGGCATCGCCCGCTCCCTGGCTATGGGCCCTGAGTTCGTGGTCTGTGACGAGCCTGTTTCCGCACTGGACGTTTCCATCCAGGCTCAGGTCATCAACATGTTCGACGAGCTCCAGGAGGAAATGGGTCTGACTTACCTGTTCATCGCCCACGACCTGCTGGTTGTCCGCCATATTTCCGACCGTATTGCCGTTATGTATCTGGGCAAGATGGTGGAAATGGCCGATGCTGACGAGATTTATAACCATCCCCTGCATCCTTACACCAAGTGCCTGATGTCCGCTGTTCCCCTGCCCGACCCCATCAAGGCCCGGCAGAACAAGCGCATCGTGCTCTCCGGTGATATCCCCTCTCCTCTGAACGCACCCTCCGGCTGCCCCTTCCGCACCCGTTGCCCCTACGCAACCGATGCCTGCGCCGAGAGCATGCCCGAATTCAAGGAGGTCTCCTCCGGTCACTTCGTGGCCTGCCACAACCTGGAGAAGTTCGGCTAATTCGGGAAACCAAATGTAGGGCGGGGTCATGACCCCGCCGACCGGGTAACAATTTCTGCATTGTCTGTATTTCAAATACGGTGCATTTTCGCATCTCTCAACGTTTCTTCTTTTCGAAAATGCGTCGGCGTGGGCATGCCCACGCCCTACAATGCATATTCTGTTGCCTTCATCATTCGTTTCATCATCCACCCCCTGATTGCCGTTCGGGATTGGATTATGAATATAAACTATTTTCGAAAGGAAATGAAAAAGTATGAAGAAACTGATTGCTATGCTTCTGGCACTGGCTATGGTTCTGTCTCTGGCTGCCTGCGGCGGCAAGACCGAAGCTCCTGCTGCTACTGAAGCCCCCGCAACCGAAGCTGCTCCCGTCGCTATGACCGAAGCCGAGAAGGCCGCAGCTGAGGCTGAAATCCGTTACGCTCTGGGCCTGCTGCTGGACCGTAACTACATCGTTGAGGAAATCGGCCAGGCTGGCCAGGTTCCCGCTTCCTCCTTCGTCGCCATGGGTATGACCGATGCCGACGGCTCCGAGTTCTACAAGAACGCCGGTGACAATGCTGACTTCGACGGCTACTACAACGTCTCCAAGGAAGCTTTCGAGGACAACTACGCTAAGGCTTACGAGATCCTGACCAAGTACTACGAGGTTGATGAAAACGGCATGATCACCAACTTCCCCACCCTGACCTACCTGTACAACACCTCTGAGGGCCACAAGGCCATCGGCGAGTACCTGCAGTCCGCTCTGGCCGCTGTGGGTATCACCATGAACCTGGAGAACCAGGAGTGGAACACCTTCCTGAACACCCGTAAGAACGGCGATTACTCCATCGCCCGTAACGGCTGGCTGGCTGACTACAACGATCCCATCTGCTTCCTGGATATGTGGACCACC
>JAFVPA010000006.1 GCA_017505505.1 Oscillospiraceae bacterium
CAGATGGAACCCATAGCGATGATCACGCGGTCAGCATCGGGAGCGCCGTAGTAGTTGAACAGCTGGTAGTTGGTGCCCAGCTTCTCGTTGACCTTGCCCATGTACTTCTCGACAACTGCGGGCAGCTCATCGTAGTACTTGTTGCAGGCCTCACGGTGCTGGAAGAAGATGTCGTCGTTCTCGTGGGAACCACGCATAGCGGGACGCTCGGGGTTCAGGGAGTGCTTACGGAACTCAGCGACAGCCTCCATGTTGGTCATTTCCTTCAGGTCCTCGTAGTCCCAGATAGCGATCTTCTGGATCTCGTGGGAGGTACGGAAACCGTCGAAGAAGTTCAGGAAGGGAACGCGGCCTTCCAGAGCAGCCAGGTGAGCAACAGCGCCCAGGTCCATAACTTCCTGAACGTTGGTCTCAGCCAGCATAGCGAAACCGGTCTGACGGCAGGCGTAGACGTCGGAATGGTCACCGAAGATGTTCAGAGACTGGGTAGCGACGGTACGTGCGGAGACGTGGAAGACAGAGGGCAGCAGCTCGCCGGCGATCTTGTACATGTTGGGGATCATCAGCAGCAGACCCTGGGATGCGGTGTAGGTGGTGGTCAGAGCACCGGCGGCCAGAGAGCCGTGGACGGTACCGGCAGCACCAGCCTCAGACTGCATCTCAACGACCTTGACGGTGTCGCCAAAGATGTTCTTACGGCCGGCAGCGGACCACTGGTCCACGTTGTCAGCCATGGGGCTAGAGGGGGTGATGGGGTAGATGCCAGCAACTTCAGTAAAAGCGTAGCTGACGTGGGCGGCAGCGGTGTTGCCGTCCATAGTTTTAAATTTTCTTGCCAAAACGAAATACCTCCTAAAGTATTCAATTTTTGTCCTATGTATCATACCACTTTCTCTCTGGTTTGTAAAGCCACCAATCGACCCCCCTCCTGAAAATTCATGCTTTTGAACAAGAATGCTGCTGGAAATCTGTACAGCTTGCGCTATAGCTGGTTAATTTTTCTTTAACTCAAAAGGGGTAAGCATTTTTGCGGCGGTGCAATAGGATAGATTGGAAGAAACATAAGGAGAAGAAACTATGATCTGCAGTGTAAAGAGCTTAGGCCTGTCCGGCATCCAGGGAAGTCTGGTAACGGCGGAATGTTTTATTTCCAGCGGCCTGCCGGGATTTGATATTGTGGGGCTGCCGGACGCGGCGGTGAAGGAGGCCCGGGACCGGGTCCGGGCGGCGGCCAAGTCCAGCGGACTGACCTTTCCTGTCAGCCGAATCACCGTGAACCTGGCCCCCGCCAGCCAGAAGAAGACGGGCACCCACTATGACCTCCCTATTTTATTGAGCATCCTGTCGGCGGCGGGAAGTGTCCGCCATCCCCGGTCGGACAGCGCTTTTCTGGGAGAAGTGAGCCTGGACGGGCAGCTGCGGCCGGTATCCGGTGTGCTGCCCATGGCCCTGGCGGCCAAGGAGGCGGGGGTGAGGACCCTGTTCGTTCCCGCTGAGAATGCGGCGGAGGCGACTCTGGCCCGGGGGCCTGTGGTGATCCCGGTGCGCAGTGTGGCGGAACTGGCGGGAGGACTGAATGGGGAGCTTGTTTTAAAGGAGGAACCTCTGTGGGAGCCGGGAAAGGAAACGGAGGCCATTCTGGACTTCAAGGATGTGCTGGGCCAGGAGAACGTGAAGCGGGCACTGGAGGTAGCGGCAGCTGGGAGCCACAATGTACTGCTCATGGGCCCGCCCGGTTCCGGTAAGAGCATGCTCAGCAAACGCTTGCCCTCCATATTGCCGGACATGACCTGGGAGGAGAGTCTGGAGGTCAGCAAGATCTACTCTGTTATGGGCCAGCTGACGGCAAAGCATCCGCTGGTGACCCAGCGGCCCTTCCGGTCGCCCCATCACACGGTATCCAACGCGGGACTGGCCGGAGGCGGCAGCAATCCCCGGCCGGGAGAAATCTCCATGGCCCATAAGGGGGTACTGTTTCTGGATGAGATGCCGGAATTCCGCAAGGACACCCTGGATATGATGCGCCAGCCGCTGGAGGACGGGAAGGTGACCATCTCCCGGGTTTCGGGGGCGGTGACGTATCCTGCCGAATTTATGCTGGTGTGCGCCATGAATCCCTGCAAATGCGGCTGGTACGGGGATCCCTCGGGCCGGTGCCGGTGCAGTGATCTGGCGGTGGAGAAATACCGCAGCCGGATCTCCGGCCCCATGCTGGACCGGATCGATATCGTGGTAGAGGTTCCCTCGGTGCATTTTGAAGACCTGCGGAGCCGGGCGGAAGCGGAGCCATCAGCCCAGGTCCAGAAGCGGGTCAACGAGGCCAGGAAGCTCCAGAACCGCCGGTTTGGCAGCGGCGGTATGTGCAACGCCCGGATGGGCCCGGAGGAGATGCGGCGGTTCTGCACACTCAGTGAAGAGTGCGCGGCGCTGATGAAGAACGCCTTCGAGGCCATGGGCCTGACGGCCCGGAGCTATGACCGGATCTTAAAGGTAGCCAGGACCGTAGCTGATCTGGACGGAAGCGAAGAAATTTTGCCTTCCCACATTGCGGAGGCCATCCAGTACCGGGCGGTGAATCTGGGGAACCGGTGATCCATTTGCTATGTGTGCAAAGAGAGATGTCATTGCGAGCCAGTGCGAACACTGGCGTGGCAATCTCCTGTAAATTCCGGAATGCCGGTGGGGATTGCACCACAGGCATTCCCTTCGGTCACCACACCAGTCTGCGGACTGGTTCGCAATGACATTGTGTTCGGGGGCACGCGGAATGACAGGCTTTTTGCTACTTGATAATCTGCAGGAATTGCGCTATAATAGTTCAGTTAACGATAAATTACAGCCAATGAGGTATTGAATATGAAAGAAATCTTCCTGCTGAAGCTGGGCGAGATCGTTTTGAAGGGTGCCAACAAGCGCCAGTTCGAATCCCGCCTGCGCCAGAATGTCCGCCGCCGTATGAAGAAGTACGGCAATTTCGATGTGTATATCATGCAGTCCACCGTGTATGTGGAGCCTATGGATGAAGAATGTGACGTGGACGGGGCATGGGAGGCCTGCCGGTCCATTTTCGGCGTGGTGAGCCTGTGCCGCTGCCGTCCCTGTGAGAAGAATCTGGATGCCATTTTCGAGGCCATCGAGAACTATCTGGGGGACGACCTGGACTGCGCACGGTCCTTCAAGGTGGAGTCCAAGCGCTCTGACAAGCGGTTCCCTCTGACCTCCATCCAGCTGTCCCAGGCCATCGGCGGCCGTCTGGCGGAGGCCCATCCCGGTGTGGCGGTGGATGTGCACCATCCCGAGTACACGGTTTTTGTAGAAGTTCGTGACCTGGCGGCCTATGTCCACGGTCCCGCGGAGCCCGGTGCCGGCGGCCTGCCCACCGGTGTGGGCGGACGGGCCATGGTGCTGCTGTCCGGCGGCATCGATTCTCCTGTGGCGGCCTATATGATCGCCAAGCGTGGTGTGGAAATTGAAGCGGTCCACTTCTTCTCCTATCCCTACACCTCCCAGCTGGCCAAGGATAAGGTGGTGGAGCTGGCCCGGCTGGTGACCAAGTATTCCGGCCGGATGACCGTCAACGTTGTTTCCTTCACCGAGATCCAGGAGGCCATCCGGGACAACTGCCCCGAAGAATTCTTCACCCTGATCATGCGCCGGTTCATGATGGAGATCTCCCAGCGGATCGCCAAGCACGATGGCTGCGGCGCCCTGATCACCGGCGAGAACCTGGGCCAGGTGGCATCTCAGACCATGGAGGCCATGGCAGTCACCGGGGCTGTGGTGGATATTCCCATCTTCATGCCCCTGATCGGCTTCGATAAGGAGGAGATCGTCACCATCGCCCGGAAGATCGGCACTCTGGAGACCTCCATCCTGCCTTACGAGGACTGCTGCACCGTCTTCACTCCCAAGCATCCCAAGACCAAGCCCACCATCGGTCAGCTGCTGGAGGCCGAGAAGAAGCTGGACCGGGAGACCCTCATCACCCGGGCATTGGAGAATATTGAGAAGATCAAGGTGAATTACCATGATGACGAGGCTGTGCTCTGAGGTTTTGCAGAAGCTGCAGGGCAAGACTCTGGTGACGGCGGAGAGCCTCACCGGCGGCGGCATCGGGGCGGCCATCACTGCCGTTTCCGGAGCCAGCGCGGTCTATAAGGGCGGCATCATCAGCTATACCAACGAGGTCAAGCACTTACTTCTGGGGGTATCCGAAAAGACACTGGAAGTCCACGGGGCGGTGTCCTGCCAGACGGCGGAGGAAATGGCCATCGGTGCCCGGAAGCTGCTGGGTGCGGATGTGGCGGTCTCCGTTACAGGCCTGGCCGGTCCCGGGGGAGATGACTACGGCAATCCCGTGGGCACTGTCTGCATCGGCTACTGCAGCGAAGGGAAAGCCTTCGCTGTGAAGCACCGGTTTCATGGCGACCGGGAAGCGGTCCGAATGCAGACCATCGAAGCGGCCCTGAGGCTGATTTTGAACAATTAATATACTGTAGGGGCGATTCACGAATCGCCCTTTGTGGTTATCACCTTAAATAAGCACCGTATCTATTTGAATATACCACAGTAGGGCGGGCTGCCCTCAGCCCGCCGCAAAAAGAGTAAATCTGCGTGCAAAGCGGCGGCTTGAAGGCAAGCCGCCCTACAGTAGGTGCATATTTCCATTTTGATTCCGTTGTTTGCTTATTAAAAGGGATAACCACATCGCCCTTTTACCAACCCGTCATTTTAGGGTGATTCACGAATCGCCCCTGCATATAAACAAGGCCCGCTCCGGATTTCGGAGCGGGCGTTTGTTTCGTTATGCGGCGGTGGGGTCGTAGTTGACGATGATGTCGTGGTCACGCAAAACCTCCACATCGGGGATCGCGTTGCCGAAGACGTTGACCTGCACCAGGCAGAAGCAGTTTTCCAGGGCATCGATGTTGGTCAGCTGGTTGTAATCCATGTAGACATGGGTCAGATTCTGCATATTTTTCAGACCGTCGATGCTGGTCAGGGAGTTGTAGGAGCCGTCAATGGTGGTCAGGGCGCAGCCGTCAGGCCAGGCGGGGAGAACGCTGACCTGCAGGTTACCGGAGAAGTCCAGGACCTGGAGCTTGGTCAGGCTCTTCAGATGGGTAATGTCCGGCAGGGCGTTGCTGGCGATGCTCAGGTTGGTCAGCTCCGTCAGGCCTGCCAGCTGGGAGATGCTGGTCAGCTGGTTATAGTCCACGGACAGGTGCGTCAGCAGGGCCAGTCTTTCCACGCCGTTCAGGCCGGCGATCTGATTGTGGTCCGCTTCCAGATGGGTCAGGCGGATGCAGTTGCTCAGAGGGGACAGGCTGGTTATCGCATTATAGTTCACCGTCAGCTTTGTGAGGTTTTCCAGAGGGGACAGGGCGGCCAGGGAGGTGACGGCATTATGGTCCAGATTCAGCTCGGCCAGCGTGGTCATTCCCGCCAGCACATCCAGATTCCGGAGGGTGTTGTTTGCCAGATTCAGGAAAGTCAGGTTCCGGGCACCGTTCAGGTTCTCAATGGTGCTCAGGCCGCAGTTGCTCAGATCCAGGCTGCTCAGGGAGGGCAGGGAGGCCAGAACGGCCAGGTCGCCTGCCGGGAAGGCGCTGCCGCTCAGGTCCAGCTGGGTCAGTCTGGCCAGAGAGGACAGGTGGCTCAGGGTATCGATGGTCTTGTCCCGGATGGTCAGCTTGGCCAGGTTGGGCAGCAGCTTCAGATCGGCGTAGGTCTTCACGCCCTCGGGGGCGGTGAACTCGGTGATATCCCACAGGTCGTTGGTGTATACGGTCCTGCCTTCGGCCAGTCCGGCCTGGGCCCGGATGGCGGCCTCCATGGCCTCGTCGGTGAAGGTCACTTCCTCAATGACACCGGTGATGGTATAGCCCAGCACGGTGACGGGGCTGACCAGGCCGTCTTCATCCACGGCAATGGCGTAAACGGTGGTCTCGCCGGCAGGCAGGGGGACGGGGTTGGTATAGAGGGGACCCTGGGTGGAGGGGTATTCCCCGTCCAGGGTGTAGAAGATATACTTGCTGTCCAGAGAGGTCAGCCGGAGGCTGATATACTGGCTGTGATAGCCCTCGGCCTGGTCCGCGGCGGGGGCAGCGGGCCGCATGGCCTCCAGCTGGTCCTTCACATCGGATTCGGGCAGGCTTTCCAGAAGCTGCACCGCGTCCAGCAGCTTGTCCTGCTCCACGAAGCAGCGGCTCAGGGCGGTGTACAGCTCCGGGGCGGGGTTTGTCTTGATGGCTTCGGTAAGGGTCACCTCGGCCTTGGTAAAGTTGCCGTCGTGCTTATACTGGTTGGCCAGCTCCACGGCCACGCTTTCGTCCTTATCGGAAAATTTGTACGCGGCGTTATAAAACATGGCGGACAGCCGGGAGTTGCCGTACAGATCCTGATACCGGGCCTGACTTAAGAGGGTATCCCGGGTAAACTCCCGGTCATAAATGAACAGGTACCACACGATGCTGGCCAGAATGAAGGCCCCCATCACCAGCGGCACCAGAAATTTTGCGGTTTTCTTCATAGAAAAAATGCTCCATTTCAAGAGAATCTCCAGCAATTATACATTATATACCGCATAAAGTCAAGTATCCCGGAAAACGTTACAAATTCCTAACATTTCTTGCGATTATGTAAACCGGAATACCCGACGCATCTACACGTAGAAAACCACTCTGCCGGATAAAGTTTCTCAAAAGTGAGACACATCCGTGCAACTTTTGCCTCTTTTGAAGGTAAGGATGAAGGCAGAGCCGAAGCGTGGCCTGCCACAGAAATCACAAGGAGGTATTTTCTATGGAAGAGATCTTGGAATGTACGGTGCAGACACCCCAGTGGGGGCAGGGCAGGCAGCTGGATGAGATGGGCTTCTGCCGGGAATTTCTGCTGCTGTATCCTCTGGTCCGGGTGGACGGGCAGTTTTTCGGCCCCGACGGGCGGCTGCCGGAGGAAAAGGTGCGCCAGATGGTCTATAACTATCTGAGCGGCTTCGTGGCGGGAAACCTGTCCCGGAAGATAGGCGGCCTGATGGAGGTGCTGAAAATGGAATGCTGGAAGGAGTCCCTGCCCCTGTATGAGGGCCGCATCTATTGCAGCAACGGCACCTTCCACGTGCTGTCCGGGACCCTGGATCCCCGGAAGGAGGTCTGCCGCTACCGCCTGCCGGTGGCCTATGATCCTCAGGCCCCGGAGCCGAAGCTGTGGAAGCAGTTTCTGGAGGAGCTGCTGGACGGGGAGGATATCCTGACCCTGCAGGAATATATGGGCTACTGTCTGGTGCCGGTGAACTATGCCCAGAAGATGCTGCTGATCATCGGCAAGGGCGGCGAGGGCAAGAGCCGCATCGGCATCATCCTGAATGCCCTGCTGGGAGATGGGATGTGCAATGGCTCCATCGCCAAGCTGGAAACCAGCCCCTTCGCCCGGGCGGACCTGCAGCACCGGCTGGTGATGGTGGATGATGACCTGCGGCTGGAAGCCCTGAACTCCACCAACTACATCAAATCCCTGGTCACGGCGGAGCAGCCCATGGACCTGGAGCGCAAAGGTGTCCAGAGCTACCAGGGAGAGATGCACTGCCGCATCCTGGGCTTCGGCAACGGCCACCTGCGTTCCCTCCACGACCGCAGCTATGGTTTTTTCCGCCGTCAGCTGATCCTGACCACCAGGGACAAGCCCCGGGACCGGGTGGATGACCCTTATCTGGCCCAGCGGATGAAGGACGAGCTTGGGGGTATCCTTCTGTGGTGCATGGAGGGGCTGGAACGGCTGCTGACAAACGGGATGCGGTTTACCATCAGCAAAAAGACCCGCCATAACATGAACTGCGCCATTCTGGAAAGCAACAATGTTCTGGACTTTATGAATTCCAGAGGCTACTTCACCATGGACCCCCAGGCCCAGGCCAGTTCCCGGAGCCTGTATAGCTGCTACCGGGACTGGTGCGAGGACAATATGCACACGGCGCTGCCCCCAAAAAGCTTCTCGGTCAGTCTGATCCAGAACGCTTCTGCCTACGGTCTGACCTACTGCAATACCATTCCCGGCGGGAACGGACGGTATGTCCGGGGCTTCAAGGGCATCCGCATCCTCCGGTGATGCGGTTTGCCGGGTGGTGCGGGTTTCTACATGTAGATGCGTCGAGTCCCTTCCCAATGAGAAAAGGGAGGCATTTCTGCCTCCCTCTGTAGTGATTATTCTTACTTTCCGGCCTGCTTCATGGACAGGCTGATGCGCTTGCGCTTTTCATCTACGCCCAGGACCATGACCTTGACGATATCGCCAACCTTCACCACCTCGCTGGGATGGCGCAGGCGGCGGTCGCAGACCTCGGAGATGTGGACCAGGCCGTCCTGATGGACGCCGATATCCACGAAGACACCGAAATCGATGACATTGCGCACGGTTCCGGTCAGCTCCATGCCCGTCACCAGGTCCTTCATTTCCAGCACGTCCTTGCGCAGGATGGGCTTGGGCAGCTCGTCACGGGGGTCCCGGCCGGGCTTACTTAACTCTTTTGCGATATCCAGCAGGGTGGGCTCACCTACAGCGCATTCGGCTGCGGCCTTGCTCAGACCGTAGCCCTCCAGCTTCGCCGTGAGGCCCGACAGGTCTTCTCCCTTCTTGCAGCCCAGCAGGGTCAGCAGGGCCTTGGCGGCGGCATAGGATTCCGGGTGCACACCGGTATTGTCCAGCAGCTCCTTGCTCTCCGGGATCCGCAGGAAGCCGGCGCACTGCTGGAAGGCCTTGGGGCCCAGCTTGGGCACCTTTTTCAGCTGGGCACGGGAGGTGAAGGGGCCGTTTTCCTCCCGGTAGGCCACGATGTTCTTTGCCGTGGCGGCAGTCAGGCCCGCCACCTGCTGCAGCAGGCTCCGGGAGGCGGTGTTGGCATCCACGCCCACAGCGTTGACGCAGTCCTCCACCACGCCGCCCAGGGCAGCGTCCAGCTCCTTCTGGGGGCAGTCGTGCTGGTACTGGCCCACGCCGATAGCCTTGGGGTCGATCTTCACCAGTTCCGCCAGAGGGTCCTGCAAGCGTCTTGCGATGGACACGGCACTTCTCAGGTTCACATCATATTCCGGGAATTCCTCGGCGGCCAGGGGAGAGGCGGAGTAGACGGAGGCACCCGCTTCGTTGACGATCATGTAGCTGGCCTCCGGGAAGGACCGCAGCAGCTCCACGGTCATGGCCTCGGTCTCCCGGGAGGCGGTGCCGTTGCCGATGGCGATGTGCCGCACGTTGTGCTTTTTCATCAGACCGGACAGGACGGCGATGGCCTCCTGCTTTTTCCGTTCGGAGAAGGTGGGGTAGACCACGGACGTTGCCAGCACCTTGCCTGTAGCGTCCACCACAGCCACCTTACAGCCGTTGCGGTATCCGGGGTCCAGACCCATGGTGACGAAGCCCTTCACAGGAGGCTGCATCAGCAGGGGCTTTAAGTTCAGGGCGAAATTGGCGATGGCACCGGCATAGGCCCGGTCGGACAGCTCGTTTCGCACCTCCCGCTGGATGGAGGGGAAGATGAGCCGCTCGTAGGCATCCTCGGCGGCGGAGCGGACGAAGGCGGAAACGTTCATCACCGGCTTCAGCGCCGCCCGGCACACCAGGGCGCAGCCTTCATTTCCCACCATGGCCACATTGGGCTTCAGAATGCCTTCTTTTTCACCCCGGTTCATGGCCAGGATCTGATGATCCAAAAGGCGGGAGATGGGCTGGCTGAAATCATAGTACAGCTTGTATACGCCGTCGGCTTCCGCGTCATCGTCTGCCTTGCAGGTGAACACGCCCTTTTTCATCACCAGCTCCCGGAGGCTCTTGCGGATGTCCGCGTCATCGGACAGGTCCTCGGCAATGATATCGCTGGCACCCTGTAATGCTTCCTCAATGGAATTGACACCCTTTTCCGGGTCGAGGAAGCCCTCTGCCAGCACCTCGGGGGCCTGGCCGTCCTGGGCGAAGATGGCCTTTGCCAGGGGCTCCAATCCCTTTTCCCGGGCCATGGAGCCGCGGGTGCGGCGCTTCTGCTTGTAGGGGCGGTACAGGTCCTCCACCTCCGTCATGGTGGCGGCGGCATCGATGGCGGCGGACAGCTCCTGGGTCAGCTTGCCCTGGTTCTCAATGGACCGCTTCACTTCCTCCCGCCGTTCCTGCAAATTCCGCAGATAGGTCAGGCGGGTTTCCAGATTGCGCAGAGTGGTGTCATCCATGGCCCCGTGCATCTCCTTGCGGTAGCGGGCGATGAAGGGGATGGTGTTGCCCTCATCCAGAAGGGCCACCACGTTTTCGATATATTCCAGTTTTTGGCCCAGCTCCTGAGCCAGAATTTCCGTAATGGTCAATTTGGGTCTCTCCTTAAAAAAGTCTCGGCGGCTATCATAGCACATTTTCCCGGGAAAGGAAAGAGAAAATATTGACATCCCGTTTCCCGGGGAGTATAATCCATTCATACGGGCTTGTAGCGCAGTTGGGAGCGCATCGCATTCGCATTGCGGAGGTCGAGGGTTCGAATCCCTTCAAGTCCACCATGAAGAAAGAAGCTGCCCAATAGGTGGCTTCTTTCTTTTTTACACGAGTCTTATTCATTCAACAATTCATTTTGGATCATGCGGAATATGGTCATTTAATTCCTGCTGTCCTGGAGAAATTGATCCGAAAGAATAGCAAAATACATTGTAAGGGAAACCATAAGGGTAAAATTTCAGATCTGTTATGATGAAGGCATGTATACGTGTTGCAATTGACAAATGTTAGGTTCCGGTTTATAATTATGAAAAATGTAACAAAAGGAATGTTTTACATGGCCTCTGCGGATAAACGAATTGAACGAATGGTTATGGTTGCGCGTATGTATTACGAGCAGGATATGACCCAGAATGAAATTGCCAAGGCGCTTGGAATATCACGTCCCTTGGTGAGTATCCTGCTGACTGAGGCCAAAGCCTGTGGAATTGTTACCTTTCAAATCCATGATGTGGCCAATTCCAGGCAACTGATAATCAATCAGCTGGAGCAGAAATTTTCCGGCATTCGGTTTCTGATCGTTCCGGATGAAAGCAGCGAAGACGCCACGGACAATCTGCTGGCGAAGACTGCTTTTCAGTTTTGCTTCAACCAATTAACAGATGTCAAAAATATAGGCATTGGCTGGGGTTCTATGCTCAGTCGCATGACCGCTGTGGTAGAGGATGGTGTGGCTGGTCAGGGCCATTCTGACAAGAATCTGTTTCCTCTGGTCGGCGGTATCCGAACTTCCTATCGTGGATATCATACCAATGAAATTGTCCGTATGATCGGTGAGAAGACCGGGTTTGATGTCCATTATCTTTATTTTCCAGCGTTCTTCGATGAAACTGCAGATCTGGAATATATTAAGAAAATGGAAGACTTTCAGTTTATCAACCAGCTATGGGATGATATGGATGTGGCCCTGGTAAGCATCTCCAACTATCCCTCCTATCCGGATATCGGCATTAAATACCGCTTCGGCAATGATTTGATGAAAAAGAATGCTGTGGGTCGCCTTCTGGCATACTATTATGATGTGGAGGGTAACCTGATCGATCCCTGGATCAATGGGGCCATGCAGCCGGATATGCAGCAGCTGCGTGGGGCCGGACAGGTGGTTGCGGTGTGCTCCACCCAACTGCGGCCGGAATGTGTCATCGGCGCCCTTCATACAAATGTTATAAAAACCATCCTGCTTTCCGAATCCCTGGCGAAGCAGGTGGCGGACGCTTTCACAACGGAATAATTTCCGTGGTTTCTCGTCAAACACGCTAAAATCCCATTTTTGGATTTAGCGTGTTTGACGATTTTTTGTGTCCGAAAGAAAAATAGATTGCATAGAATTGTTACATATGTTAATATAAATTTGGAGATACCACAAGATAATCTAACAAATGTTAAATGAGGTGTGCGTATGATAACCAAAGAGGAACTGAACCGCCGCATCAAAAATGCCTGCGCCGCCGTGATCAGCGCCGAGGCAGAGCTGACGGAGATTGACTCCCGTTTTGGCGATGCGGACCATGGCTTTACCATGACCAAGATCGCGAATACCATCCGGGATTCCCTGGACGGAGCGGATTCCATTCAGGAAATGCTGGACAACGCCGCCTGTGCGGTGATGGGCCTGAACGGCGGCAGCGCGGTGCCCCTGTGGAACACCTGGCTGGACGGCCTGCAGGAGCATTCCGTGGAAGCGGATGCCATGAATATGGAGCAGGTGAAGGCCATGTTCCAGGGGGCTTATGAGGAGCTGTATGACATGTCCACCGCCAAGGTGGGCGACAAGACCATGATGGATACCCTGATCCCGGCCACCGAAGCCATCCAGGCCTGGGAAGGGGATATGGACGGCCTGTTTGACGCGGCCGCCAAAGCTGCGGAAGCCGGTGCTGAAAACAGCAAAAACTTTGTTTCCCGTTTTGGCCGGGCCAGAAGCTATGGCCAGCAGACCATCGGCACCCCCGATGCCGGTGCGGTATCCATGAAATACTTCTTTGTCGGTTTGGCAAAGAAGTGAAAATATCGTGAAAAAGCAACTATATTCAGGAGGAACTCTTATGAAAATGAAGAAATTTATCAATGACTCCGCTACTGTTACCGACGAACTGCTGGTTGGTCTGGGTCTGGCGCATTCCGATATTCTGGATGTGGAGGGGCACCTGGTCATCAGCAAGGACCTGCAGGATGCAGACCGCGTTACCATTGTTACCTGCGGCGGTTCCGGCCATGAGCCTGCACAGGCCGGCTTTGTTGGCAAGGGCATGCTGGATATTCAGGTCGTTGGCGACATCTTTGCGGCTCCCAACGGTCAGCTGGTCTTCGAGGCTATGAAGCGCGCAGACAAGGGCCATGGCGTTCTGCTGCTGACGTTGAACTATGCAGGCGATCAGCTGGCCTGTAAGCAGGCGATTAAGCTGGCCAAGAAGGCAGGTATGAACTTCCGTCAGGTGGTTACCGGCGAAGAGATCCAGTTCGATCCCAACGGTGAGGACAATCAGCGCGGTCTGGCCGGTGCTGTGGCCCTGTACCATGTAGCCGCTGCTGCTGCCCGGGCCGGCAAGACTCTGGACGAGGTTGCCGCCATTGCCCAGAAGTATGCCGACAACATGGCTTCCATCACCGTCAAGTCCACCGATGCCACCCATCCCCAGAACGGCGCATCCTTTGGCGATCTGGGTGAGACCGACCTGATGGAAGTGGGCGCAGGCCAGCACGGTGAGGGCGGCGGTATCCGTATGCCCATGATGTCCGCCAAGGAGACCGTGGCTCTGGTGGCGGAGCCTCTGTGCCGGAAGCTGGGCCTGACTGCGGGCGATAAGGCATTCGTCATGATCAACGGCTGCGGCGCTACCACCATGATGGAGATGCTGGTGCTGTTCAAGGATACCGTGGAATTCCTGCAGGCCAAGGGCGTGGAAGTTGTTGGCAATATGGTCGGTGAGATCCTCACCGTTCAGGAGGCTGCCGGCTTCCAGATGAACATCGCCAAGTGGGATGAGGAAACTCTGGCTCTGTGGAACACTCCCTGCCATACTCCCGCTTACAGCAAGGAGTAATCGCTATGGCAGACGCAATCGGCAATAAGGCAGCAAAGGACTACCATCTGGATATTCCCGCAGCCGATCAGGGCTTCTTCGCCAAGGGCCTGGGAAATACCGACTGGGGCTTTAAGAACCGCATTTCCAGAATGTTCTCTCCCAAGTCCGGAAATACCGTGATGCTGGCCTTCGACCATGGCTATATTATGGGCAGTACCGCCGGTCTGGAACGGCTGGATGTAAGCATTGCCCCTCTGTGCCAGTATGCGGATGTGCTGATGGGCACCCGGGGTGCCATCCGCAGCTGCATTCCTCCCACTGTAAACAAGGCAGTGGCCCTGCGGGCCACCCACGATACCTCCGTCCTGTTTGAGGACCTGTCCACCGGCAGCGGCCTGGGACTGGACATGGAGGATGCTTTGAGAATGAACGCAAGCTGCCTCGCTATGCAGTGCTTCGTGGGCGGCAAGGGGGAACGGGACTCTCTGGAAATGCTCTGCCGGGCTGCGGACACAGGCTACCGCTATGGTGTGCCGGTCATGGGTGTCACGGCTGTGGGCAAGGAAATGGAGCGGACCCCCAAGTATTTCCTGCTGGCCACCCGCATTCTGGCGGAACTGGGCGCCAGCATTATCAAGACCTACTACTGTGAAGATTTTGAGAAGGTAGTGGCAGCCTGCCCTGTCCCCATCGTCATCGCCGGCGGCAAAAAGCTGCCTGAGGCAGATGCTTTGGCCATGGCCTACAAGGCCATCCAGAGCGGCGCGAGAGGCGTGGATATGGGCCGCAACATCTTCCAGTCCACCGATCCCATCGCCATGTGCCAGGCCGTGGGCAAGGTGGTCCACGAAAACTACACCGATAAGGAAGCCTACGAATTCTTCCTGGACACCTCCCGTTAAGAAAGGAGCTACAGTATGGCAGCGACCTATATGCACGTCGGAATTCCCGTTCTGAACAAGAAGCCCGGTATGGTCTACAATGAATGGGGCAGATTCTGGGTCAATCCCAGTGTGGATGCCTACGACTATAAGATCGAATATCTGAAATTCGAGGAAGGCACCCGGTTCCCGGAGATCCTGTCCAAGCAGCCCCATGTGGCCTACAAGGTGGATAATGCGGATCCCTACCTGGCAGACGCTGATCAGGTTATCTTTGGACCCGAGGCTCTGGGTGATAATGTCCGCCTGGCCTTCATCATCAAGGATGACGCCATCATTGAACTGTACGAAGAAAAGTAATCCAATTCAACTGAAAGCCCCTCTGTTGCGATGAGGCAGATGGACTGGTTCTCCCTTTTTCTCTAAGCAAAAAGGCACCGTTCTCTCAAACGGTGCCTTTCCTTTTGGCTGACTTTCTAAAAATATGGTTTGACAAGGAGTCTGCTATACTGTACAATTGAACTTGCAAGGGAGTTCCTGTAAAGGATCTGAGAGGAGGGTGTATTCCCTCGACCTCACCTGATTTGGGTAATGCCAACGTAGGGATGCGACGATAAGCTACATTTTTACGATCATCAGGGCCCGGTGTATATTCACCGGGCCTTTTTATCGTTTCCGTGGGAAAGTGTAGGGTAAGTGCTGTTTCTCTTGCAGGAGAAGCAGCACTTTTTTGTTGTCCATTTCCGTCCTTGTAATTGATCTAAGGAGGAATTATGAAGAAAAATAAATTAAATGTCAAAAAGATGGTCATGTGCGCCATCTTCGCAAGTCTGGCCTTTGTCCTGAACACCTTTGTGTATTTCCCGGCAATGGCGCCCTTTCAGCACTTCGTGGATGTGGTGGCAGCAGTATTTCTGGGTCCCTGGTGGGCCTGCCTCAGTGCGTTCCTGTGCGGCATTATGCGGATGATGTCCGGCAGAACCATTCAGGCGGTGACAGGCGCTGTCTTTGGCCCCATCCTTGGCGGCCTGCTGTGGAAGAAGACAAAGAATATCTATCTGGTCTGTGTTGGTGAAATTATCGGTACGGGAATCATCGGGGCCCTGGCATCTTATCCTCTGATGAAGTGGTTCTATGGACTGGATGCGCAATCGCCTTTGTATTACATTCCTTTCTACACCCCGTCTGCGGTGGTAGGCGGCATCATGGGCGTAATGGTGCTGCTGATCTTGAAGCGCGCTAAGGTTCTGGATCGGTTCCTGGCAGAGTTGGAGCGGTGAGTATGGAATTTGAAAAGGCAATGATGCTGGTTCGGGAGAAGAAACCGCTGGTTCAGTGCATCACCAATGTTGTCACCGTCAATGACTGCGCCAATATCATTCTGGCTTCCGGCGGCAGTCCTACCATGGCAAGCCATCCGTTGGAAGTGGAGGAAGCAGTTGAAGGTGTTCAGGCTTTGGTATGCAACATGGGAGCCATTGATAAGATCGATTCTATGATCCTTGCTGGCAAAGCGGCAAACCGGCTGGGAAAACCTGTTGTTCTCGATCCCGTTGGAGCCGGAGGAACACAGCTTCGCCGGGAAGCCGTCAAGCGGCTGCTGGAAGAAGTCCGCTTTACCGCCATTCGGGGAAATGCCTCAGAGATCCGATACCTGGCAGGACACAAATGCACCGGCAGCGGCGTGGATGTCAGCAACCTGGACGAGATCACAGAAGAAAAACTGGATGCAGCGGTTGCCATGGCAGAGGAGTTGGCAGAAAAGCTCCATACAGTGATCGCTATTTCCGGAAAAATCGATGTAGTTTCGGATGGGAAACGGAGCTGTGTATTGCGAAACGGCTGCGCTACCATGGCCCGGATCACCGGCAGCGGCTGTATGCTGACAGCGCTGATCGGTGCCTTTTGCGGAGCCTGTGAAGACTCTTTCTTTGCGGCCTGCAGCGCTATGGCAGCCATGGGCATCAGCGGTGAAATCGCAGAGGCAAAGCGGCTGCGCAATGGTACCGGAAATGCAACCTTCCGGAATGACCTGATTGACGCGGTCTTCAATCTTACGGAAGAAGGACTAAGACAAGGAGTACGCTATGAAATTTACAAAAGATGAGATCCGGCAGGGAATGCTCCTGTATGCGGTAACGGACCAAAGCTGGCTGAAAGAGGGCCAGACCTTGCTTTCTGTCTGTGAGGATGTGCTGGCAAACGGAGCCACCTTCTTGCAGATTCGGGAAAAGGATCTGGATGCAAATGCTTTTGAAACGGAAGCGGCGAAGCTGAAGGTTCTGTGCGCCCGGTACAAAGTTCCCTATGTGGTCAATGACAGCGTGGAAATTGCCCTTGCCATTGATGCTGACGGTGTCCATGTGGGCCAGTCGGACATCAAAGGCCGGGATATCCGCAGCATCATCGGCCCGGACAAAATCCTGGGCATTTCCGCAGGAACGGTTGAGGAGGCCATTGCGGCAGAAAATGCCGGTGCTGACTACATCGGTGTTGGTGCCGTGTTTGGAACCAGCACCAAGAAGAACGCACGGAATCTGACGGTGGAAAAGCTGAAAGAAATCAGTAACGCCGTGTCCATTCCCGTGGTTGGCATCGGCGGTATCCATGCTAAAAATCTGATGGAATTGTCCGGCAGCGGTGTGGATGGGGTTGCGGTGGTATCTACCATCTTTGCTGCGGAGGATCCCGGCAAGGCGACCGCTGAACTTCTTACCCTCGCCAAAGAAATGGTGGCTCATGGATAAGAAGTTTGCCATCTTTGATATGGATGGGACACTGATCGATTCCATGGTCTTCTGGAAAAACCTTGCGACCGAATATTTAAGCAGCAAAGGAGTCAAGCAGATCCCGGAGAACATTCTGGAGCGGATCAAGCCCATGACCATGTCGGAATCCGCAGCGCTGTTTCAGCAGGAATTTGGCCTCTCCGGTGACCCGGAAGCAGAGATGAATGCCGTGATGGATGCACATTACAGAAACGACATTCCCCTGAAACCCGGTGTGCGGGAATATCTCCAAATGCTGCGAAGCAGGGGCGTTCGGATGTGCGTCGCCTCTGCAACGGCAGAGCATCTCATGGAAGCCTGTCTGAAGCGCCTGGGAGTCCGGGACTATTTTGTATTTCTGCTTTCCTGCGAAACGGTAGGCGCCGGGAAAAGAAGCCCCCTTGTTTACCAGGAATCTGCCAAAAGGCTAACTGCTGCCCCGGCAGAGATTGCCGTATATGAAGATGCCTTGTATGCCCTGCAAACTGCTAAAAGTGCGGGATACTATGTGGTTGGCGTGTATGACGACAGTGCCGCAAAAAACTGGCAGACCATCGAGCATGTCGCAGACGAAGTCATCTTAGATTGGGAGGAAACAGTATGAGCGCAAGCATTGCCATTCAGGTATTGCCGAAAGTGGAAACCGACGGGGAAGTTGTCCGCATCGTCGATGATGTGATCTCCTACATCCAGAGCACCGGCCTTAATTATCAGGTGGGAGCCTTTGAAACCACCATCGAGGGCGAAAGCTACGAGGAACTGATGGATATTGCCAAAGAGTGTCTGAAAGTGGCTGTCCGTTCCGGTGCACCCAAGGTGTCGGCTTACATTAAGGCAGTTCACCGTCCGGATGGCGATATCCTGACCATCGAACAGAAAACATCCAAATATCAATAAAAGATTGCCACACCACTTAAGTGGACTGGCTCGCAATGACAATAACGAATCAGCGGTACATTGGGGGCACCACCTTGTATCGCTATACAAAAGGAGAATGTATTATGAAAACAGCATTATCCATCGCTGGCAGTGATTGCAGCGGAGGCGCCGGTATTCAGGCCGATCTGAAAACAATGACCATGAATGGTGTTTATGCCATGAGTGCCATTACCGCACTGACGGCGCAGAACACGACCGGCGTAACAGC
>JAFVPA010000056.1 GCA_017505505.1 Oscillospiraceae bacterium
GAACTCACGGGGGCCACGGGTAGCGTTCTTGCGAGCATCACGGCAAGCCTTGCAGCGCTGGGGCTCGTTCTGGAAGCCGCGCTCTGCGTAGAACTCCTGCTCACCGGCGGTGAACACGAACTCGTTGCCGCACTCTTTGCACACTAAAGTCTTATCTTCGTACATTGGAAATACCTCTCTTTGGTTTGTTGTTGCCCCGTGAAATCCCAAGTTGCCTGTTATAACGCGAGGTCGATTTTCTATATGGCAAAGACTGCCACAAATCGGATTATACACAAATGTGAACAATTTGTCAATGGTTTGTGAAATTATTTCTGTTCAAATTAGGACGGTTAGGCTGAATGATCAAATAGAAAACTGCTGCTGTCCGTTATAGGGGATATGCAGATGGTCATATGCCAGGGCGGTGACGCAGCGGCCACGGGGGGTACGGGTCAGGAAGCCCAGCTGCATCAGGTAAGGCTCATAGACATCTTCCAGGGTCACGGCTTCTTCGCCGATGGTAGCGGCCAGGGTTTCCAGCCCCACCGGGCCGCCGGCATAATTCTGGATGATGGCAGTGAGCATCCGGCGGTCAATGTTGTCCAGACCCAGCTGGTCCACTTCCAGACGGTGCAGCGCCAGATCGGCGGCCTCTTTGGTGATGGTGCCGTCACCCATGACTTCAGCAAAGTCCCGGACCCGGCGCAGGAAGCGGTTGGCAATACGGGGGGTACCCCGGCTCCGGGACGCGATCTCCATGGCACCTTTGGGGTCGATGGGCATGCCCAGAATGGTGGCGGAGCGGGTGACGATCTTTGCCAGCTCTTCCGGCGTGTACAGCTCCAGACGCAGATTGACGCCGAAGCGGTCCCGGAGAGGGGCGGAAAGCTGTCCGGCCCGGGTGGTGGCACCCACCAGTGTGAACTTGGGCAGGTCCAGGCGGATGGAGTTGGCGCTGGGGCCCTTGCCAACAATGATATCGATGGCGAAGTCCTCCATGGCGGGGTACAGAATTTCCTCGACCACCCGGTTCAGGCGGTGGATCTCGTCGATGAAGAGAATGTCACCGGGATTCAGATTGGTAAGCAATGCCGCCAGGTCGCCGGGCTTCTCAATGGCGGGACCGGAGGTGACCCGGATGTTCACGCCCATTTCATTGGCGATGACGCCGGCCAGGGTGGTCTTACCCAAACCGGGAGGACCATAGAGCAGGGTGTGATCCAGGGGTTCATTTCTGCGGCGGGCGGCTTCAATATAAATTGCAAGATTTCCCTTGGCCTTTTCCTGTCCGGTATAGTCGTTTAAAAGTTTCGGACGCAGGCCAATCTCCCCCGCGTCCTGGGGCGCGAAGGTGGGGGAGATGATGGGGGTATCCAATCCTTGTGAAAATTCCAAACTCATATAAAAACCTCCAAATTGAGGACAAACGTCAGAATAATGCAAAATGCTAAATGCTAAATTAAAAGCGTGAAGTAAGTTCAGAATAATTTAGCATTTACTCAGCCCTTCATGACCATTGCACGAAGCGCAAAGCGCACCATTTCTTCTGTAGTGGCGTTGGGGTCTACACCCTTCAGGGCGGCATTGATCTCGGCGGGGGAATAGCCCAGCTCCTGCAAGGCTGCGTGGGCCAGGGCTGCGTTGTTGCCCTTCTGCACGGGAGCGGCTGCGGCGGGTCCGGTGGAGAAGTCCAGCTCCATACCGCCTCCGCCGATTTTGTCCTTCAATTCCAAAATGATGCGCTGGGCGATCTTCTTGCCCACACCCTGGGCGGCGGTGAGCATTTTTTCATCCCCGGTCATGACGGCCAGGGTGAAATTCTGAGGACCGCCGGAGGACAGGATCGCCATGGCGGCCTTGGGACCTACACCGTTGACGGAGGTCAGCAGCTCATAGCAGCGCTGCTCCTCCTTGCTTGAGAAGCCGTAGAGGTCGTATGCATCCTCCCGGATGGATTCGGTGATATAAAGCCGGGCGCTCTGGTTCAGCTTCAGTTGCCCGGCGGTATAGGCGGTAATACGGCAGCCATAGCCCACGCCGCCGCAGTCAATGACCGCCAGCCCGGGCTCCAGAATGGCAACGGTGCCGGAAACGTAGTATAACATAGGGGAACCTCCCGTAAGGGCATATGTAGGGCGGGGTCATGACCCCGCCGGCCAGGTATCGAAAATGCACTGGCCAGATTCGTGTGTAATAGGTGGATCTTCAAACCGGTTGACAGTGTTGTCCAATCGGTGCATCGGCGGGGTCATGACCCCCGCCCTACATGGGCTTATGCTGGACTTGCGCCAGCAGGGATGTTGCGGACCGGGCGTGGCACAACGCAATGGCGATGGCATCCGCTGCGTCGTCGGGCTTGGGCATGGCCTGCAAATGGAGCAGGCGTTTGGTCATGTCCTGAACCTGATGCTTTGTGGCGCTGCCGTAGCCAACCACGGCCTGCTTGACCTGCATGGGCTTATATTCGAAAATGGGCAGGCCTGCCTGCCGGATGGCGAGCAATATCACGCCCCGGCTCTGGGCCACGTTGATGCCTGTGGTGACGTTCTGGCCGAAGAACAGCTCTTCAATGGCCACCACATCCGGCTGGGCCACCCGAAGCAGCTCGGTCATGTCATTGTAGATGACTTCCAGCCGCCAGGCGAATTCCGTGTTGGGGGGTGTGGTGATGGCACCGCAGTTCAGCAGGCGGAACTGGCTGCGCTGGGCCTCGATCAGACCGAAGCCCGTAATGCCGTATCCGGGGTCGATACCGAGGATCCGCATTACAGCCCACCTCCGGCGATGCTGAGGATCTGGTAGGCAACAAAAAGCAGGAACAGCACCAGCCCTACCCGGGCCCCCCAGACCTGCCACTTAGGACGGGGGACATAGCCCTCCTCCTGCACCTCAGGCGCAGCATCAACCGTCTCTCGTTCACGTTCGTTTTCCATGGATTTCACCTCTACCTTCTATCATAGCACATTTGTTTCAAAATTCCTAGTGAGATTTTTGGAAAGTTGGGAAGGGAAATTGTAGTTTATCTGAGCATTCCCTCTGTAGGGGCGGATTTTTAATCCGCCCGAAACGTAACGATAATTGAGCACCTAAATCAACGTGATGGGGATCTGTTATGGAAAAATCGAAACACTCAGTTATGGAAAGGTTGAGGGAGGATTGGAAATCCTCCCCTACAATGGCGTATGGAATTCGAAGGATAAACGATAATTTCCCAATCATTCTTATTTGTCACCTTGTCCCGGCTTTCAAACCATGGTATACTTAAAATAGAAATAACCATCCTGGAGGTGTGTTTTATGAAGATCCAATTCATCGGCGCGACCCATGAGGTCACGGGAAGCTGTACTCTGCTGGAAGTGGGGTCACGGTATTATCTGGTGGACTGCGGCATGGAGCAGGGTACGGATGTGTTCCAGAATATGCCCCTGCCTGTCCCGGCCAATGCCATCGAGGCCGTTTTCCTGACCCATGCCCACATTGACCACTCGGGTATGCTGCCAAAGCTCTGCAAGGACGGCTTCTCTGGCCCCATCTATGCCACGGAAGCCACCTGCGCCCTGTGCAACATCATGCTCCGGGATTCTGCCCACATTCAGGAATCCGAGGCCCAGTGGCGCAGCCGGAAAGCGGAGCGGGCCGGCGAACCTCTGGTGGAGCCGACTTATACTATGAACGATGCCCTGGCAGCCATCAAGCTGCTGCGGCCTGTCCGCTATATGGAGATGCTTCGTGTGGCGGAGGGCATCGACCTGCGGATGACGGATATCGGTCACCTTTTGGGCTCTGCCGCCATCGAACTGTGGCTGACGGAGAATGGAGAAAGCCGAAAGATTGTTTTCAGCGGCGACGTAGGCAATACCAACCAGCCTCTGCTGAACGATCCCAAGCCGGTGGCAGAGTCGGACTATCTGGTTATTGAATCCACCTACGGTGACCGGCTCCATTCCAGTGTCCGGGGTGACGTTGTTGCGGAACTGGCGGGCTGCATCCAGCGGGCCTTCGACCGGGGCGGCAATGTGGTGATCCCCTCCTTCGCCGTGGGCCGTACCCAGGAGATGCTCTATGCCATCCGGGAGATCAAGCAGAAGGGCCTGGTGAAGGGCCACGACCGGTTCCCGGTATATGTGGACTCTCCTCTGGCAGTGGAGGCCACGGGCATCTTCCTGCAAAGCCATGAAAGCAATTTCGATGAAGAGACCCTGGCGGTGCTGGCCCAGGGCATCAACCCCATCTGGTCTGAAGGGGTGACCTTGTCTGTTACTTCGGAGGAATCCAAGCTCATCAACGCGGACTTCCAGCCGAAGGTGATCCTGTCTGCCTCCGGTATGTGCGAAGCGGGCCGTATCCGCCATCATCTGAAGCACAACCTGTGGCGCAAGGAAAGCATTATTCTATTCGTAGGCTACCAGGCAGAAGATTCTCTGGGACGGAAATTGCAGGAAGGTGCGAAAAATGTCAAGCTCTTCGGGGAAGACATCGCCGTTCATGCGGAGATCGCCACCCTCCATGGTACCTCCGGTCATGCGGATAAGGATGGTCTGCTGAACTGGCTGGGTGGTTTTACCCGGAAGCCCGGAATGGTCTTCGTGAACCACGGTGACGACAGCAGCTGTGAAGCCTTCCGCAAGACTCTGACGGAATTGGGTTACTGCGCCGAAGCGCCATATTCCGGTACGGAATATGACCTGCTGACCGGAAAGCTCACAACCTATACCGAGGGTGTCAAAATCGACCGGGCGGCGGCCTTCAAGGGCAGCCAGCGGGCCCGGCAGGTCTACGGTGAATTGCTGGCCGCAGCAGAGGACCTTTTGGCTCTGGTCAAGACCCGCAAGGGCCGCACCAACAAGGACAATGCCAAGCTCACTGCCCAGATCCGCAGCCTGATCGAAAAATGGAAGTAAAATAAGGGAAACATAAGGAGACATATGAAAGAGAAACTGAGCGCATACCGTCCCGCCGCGGCGGCATTTCTGACCATGATGGCCATGGCGCTGACTTCCTCTACTTTGAGTTTTTTTCTGGAACCCATCTGTACCCACCTGAACATCAGCCGGGGCAGTTTTTCTATGATTTTCAGCCTGATGAGCGTATCCGGTGCCTTGCTGAACCCGTATCTGGGCCAATTGGCGGGTAAAAAGGGTGTCCGGGGCATCCTGCTGGTGACGGGCCTTTGGACCGGGGGCTGCATGTTCCTGCTGTCCATGGTGGGATCCTTGTGGATGCTGTATCTGACGGGCTTTTTGATGGGTGCCATGTCCTCTACCTGCGTGGCCCTGTGTGCCAATGTCATCGTCCAGCAGGCCTATTACGGCCCTCAGGCCTCCGGTATCCTGGGCGGTGTCATGGCCGGTTCCGGTGTGGGCGGCATGATCTTCAGTATTGTGATCCCCAACTGCATGGCAAATTTCGGCTGGCAGCGGGCTATGCAGGTCATGGGTATTTTGTGGCTTGGGATGCTGTGGCTGGCGGCGCTGCTGCTGGGAAAACAGTCCGGCCTTTCCGGCGGCAAGGGAAACGGTGCCGTTGGCATTGGTATGACACGGGCGGAAGCCCTGAAAAGCCCCAAGCTGTATCTGCAGATGGTGCTCATCGTCATCATCACCGCCTGCTGCGGTGTTCAGCAGCAGCTTCCCTCTCTGCTCAGTACCCACCGCTATGACGAGGCTGCGGTGAGTCTGATGATTTCCGTCATGACGGCGTTTCTCGCCATCGGCAAGGTGGCACAGGGCCTGCTTTATGGCAAGCTGGGTGTTCGCAAGGGCGGCGTGCTGATGCTGCTGGTGTTCGCCGCAGGCTTCCTGACCCTGATCTGGCGGAGCCTGGCCTGGCCGGGACTGCTCCTGCTGTCCTTCGGTCTGGGCATCTATACCACCCTGCTGCCCCAGCTGACCCGCCGGGTCTTCGGCTCCCGGGAATACGCGGCCATCTGGGCTTTGATCGCGACAGTCGGCAATGCAGGAACCTTTCTGGCCAACCCGGTCTGGGGCATGGTCTACGATATGACCGGCGCCTACACGTTGGGCCTCATCGCAGCTCCCGTGCTGCTGGTGGTGGCGACGGTTGCCATGCTGCTGTCGTTGAAAGACAGCTAAGTTTGCAAAAAGCCAAGCTGCACGTTTACAGCTTGGCTTTTTCGATTGGTTATACAAGAAACTGAAAAATGCATTTCCTTGTTTCGCTCCTCTTCCGCATATCGTTCTCCTGGGGCAGTTCTGCAATTTCCAGAAGGGTTCCTCCGGCATACGCACAGGTTTTTCTGGAGGCGTGGTTTTCAGGATTGCACGTAATGATGACGTATTCCATGTTATGCTTTTTTGCCAGCTCAAATAGCAGCAGGCACGCTTTCCCGGCATAATGATGTCCCCGATAGGGTTCTGCGATATGATATCCAATATTCCCACCGTAATACAAGTTTGCAGTATGACCGATGCGCAGGTCACAGGTGCCCAGTTTGACACCGTGAGGATCACAGATCATAAAATGGTAGGCCGGAACCCAGCCTTTTTCTTCGTTGCCATCCACAGTTTTTTCCAAGACCAAATGGATCTCGTCATTTTTTAAGAATGTGGTATCAAAAAACATAACCTTACCTCTGTAAATGGGGGTGGGGTACTCTGCGGATATCCTATCACAGAAAACCAAAGGATACAAGAACAGGCACAGCAGAAAAACTGCTGTGCCTGTTTGCTGATCGTTGCCTTATTTCAGGCTGTATTTCTTTGCATAGGCTCTGTACTGCTCGCCGAAGCTTTCGTTCTCCACCCGGGCGGAGCGGAGGGCTTCGTGGGTGTTCATGTCGTGGTGGGCCATGTCCACGATGCAGCCGGCGATGTTGGAGCAGTGGTCACCCACGCGCTCCAGAGCAGTCAGCAGGTCAGACCAGACAAAGCCGGTCTCGATAGAGCAGGCACCCTGCTGCAGACGCAGGATGTGATGTACGCGCATCTTTTCCTTCAGATCGTCGATGACCTGTTCCAGAGGCTCTACCATGTAGGCCTTCTGCAGGTCGTTGTGGTAGAAGGCGCTGAAGGACAGCTCCACAATCTCACTGACGGCGCTGGTCAGCACAGACAGCTCATGCTTGGCGGCATCGGACAGCTTCAGCTCCTTCTGGTTCAGCTCTTCTGCGGACTCCACCAGGTTCAGGGCATGGTCGCCGATACGCTCGAAGTCGTTCAGGGCCTTCAGCAGCATGGCAGCTTCGTTGCTGTCAGCGGGGCTGATCTTCAGGGCGCTGAGCTTGACCAGATAGGTGCCCAGGATATCCTCGTAATGGTCGGTCTTTTCTTCCAGGTCACGGACCTTCTGGGCCAGCTCGGGAGTGTAGGCCAGCAGGGAATCCATGGCCCCCTTGAGGGTCAGGGCAGCGGCCTCGGCCATCTCACCGGTGAGGACACGGCTGCGGTCCAGGGCGATGGAGGGAGTGGCGAAGAGACGCTCGTCCAGCTCGGAGACAGTTTCGGCCTCCTTGGCATCGGGCACCAGCTTGCACACCAGCTTTTCCAGCAGATTGCCGGAGGGCAGCAGGAGGGCGGTACAGGCGATGTTGAAGATGGTATGGCAGATGGCAATGCCGAAATGGGTAGCACCTTCACCCAGAATAGCGGGGCTGAACAGGGCACTGCCCAGCATGAACAGGATCAGGCAGACAATGGTGCCAATGATGTTGAACAGCAGGTGGACGAAGGCAGCCCGCTTGGCGTTCTTGGTAGCACCAACGGAGGACAGCATGGCGGTGACACAGGTACCAATGTTCTGACCCATGATGATGGGGACAGCGGCGGCGTAGGTGACCTGACCGGTGGAGGACAGGGCCTGCAGGATACCTACGGAGGCGGAGGAGGACTGGATGACAGCCGTCAGTAAGGCACCGGCTACAACGCCCAGAACGGGATTGGTAAACAGCAGGAACAGCTGCTGGAACTCAGGCACGTCCTTGAGACCCTTGACGGCGCCGGACATGGTGTCCATGCCGAACATCAATGTGGCGAAGCCCAGCAGGATCATACCGATGTCCTTCTTGGAATTGTCCTTGACGAACATGTAGTAGACGATACCGATCAGGGCCAGGATGGGGGTGAAGGAGGTGGGCTTGAGCATCTGAACAAAGAAATTGCCGCTTTCGATGCCGCCCAGAGAGAGAATCCAGGAGGTGACGGTGGTACCCACGTTGGCACCCATGATGACGTTGATGGCCTGGCCCAGGCTCAGCAGGCCGGAGTTAACGAAGCCGACCACCATGACGGTAGTGGCGGAGGAGGACTGGATGACAGCGGTGACGACCATACCGGTGAGGAAGCCCAGCATCCGGTTGGTGGTCAGCTTGCCAAGCAGTGAGCGCAGACTGTTGCCTGCGGCCCGTTCCAGAGATTCGCCCATGATGTTCATGCCGAACAGGAACAGACACAGACCACCGATCATCGTGAGAATATCAAAAATATCCATAGATTTCTGCCTTTCTGTGTATAGGATAATTTCATTCTATCACTGCTGTGTCAAATCTATTATCTTACAAATGTAAAATCTATGTAAAGTCGAAAAAACACCCTGAAGGAGGATGCCTTCGGGGTGTGCTGGTGATCAGGAAGGTATACTTTTTTGAAAGTAGGGTCACGTCCTTTTCTTGCTTCGCCAAGAAAAGGACCAAAAGAAGGCGACTTAAGGGGACATTCCGAAAAGGGCAGAAATTATGGTATGATTGCCACTGGCAATCATGAAAGTTTTGATTCGCTGCGCGGAGCACCACCCCTTAAGAAACCCCTGCGCCGCCCCGCCAGCCAGCGTCCAAAAATGTTCCGATTTTTGAACGCTTACTACTCAAAAACCCGCAAGTTTTCTCTCAGCAGACTTTCGAAAATCGGGACATTTTCGGAAGTCGGATGGCGTTGCGGCGGGTGGGGTACATAGGGGAGGGCGCCTTTTCGTAGCGCCTCCCCTATGCCGCCTTCTTTGGTTACTTTCTTGGTGGCCAAGAAAGTAACATTACCGCGCTTTCGTTACTTGCAGAAAGGTATACCTTTTCGCCCGTGATAAGTCTTATTTGGCAAACCATACCGTTACGGTGGTGCCGCTGCCTTCCTGGCTTTTCAGTTCCAGCCTGGCCCCCAGGATCAGGGCCGCGTGCTTGACGATACTGAGCCCCAGGCCGGTGCCCTCCCTTTGGCCGGAGTGGCTTTTATCCACCCGGTAGAACCGTTCGAAGATCCGCTCCTGCTGGTCCTCCGGAATGCCGATGCCGGTATCGGAAACGGTAAGCAGTACCTGGGTCTCCCGGTCTTCCACCCGCAGCGTGACTTTTCCGCCGGGATGGTTATATTTGATGGCGTTGTCTGTCAGATTGAAGAGAATGGCAGAAGTCAGCTGGGGAATACACCGGATAACGGCGCTTTCGCCTTCCAGTGCCAGATCCACACGGGCCAGCTCCGCTGCGGCGGTCAGCTCCTGGACGGCACTCTGGGCAGCACTGTACAGGTCAACACTGCTCCACTGCATATCTGCGGCACCTTCATCCAGCCGGGACAGCCGCAGGGTATCCTCCACCAGCCGGATCAGCCGCTGGGCCTGGCTGTAGATCTTACCGGAGAAGAGCGCCATGTCCTGCTGGGGGACCAGCCCGGTCTTCATAAGCTCCGCATAGCCGGAAATGGCGTGGAGGGGCGTTTTCAGTTCATGGGAAACATTGGCGGTAAACTCCCGACGAAGCTGTTCCGCCTGGTGCTTCTGCGTCACATCGAAGAGCAGCAGCACCACGCCGAAGACCTTTCCTTCCGAACGGACGGGACTGGCTGCCGCCAGATACATCCCGGCAGACAGGGATATGGTCTGCTCGCCCTTTTTACCGGTGAGGGCCTGCTCCACCAAAGCGGCGATGGCGGCGTTCCGGTTGGCTACGGAAAAGTCCGCACCCAGGCAGTTGGGGGTCACGTCCAGCAATCTGGCTGCCGACGGGTTGATGCTCAAAATGGTGCCTGCTGCGTTCATCAGCACCAACCCCTCGCTTAAGGAGCGGGTGACCGTGAGAAATTCCTTCTGCTTTTGCTTCAGCTCTGCCGACTGGGCCCGGAGCTGGTTCTGCTGGGAATCCAGCCGCCGCAGCAGAGGGCTGATCTCCTCATAGACCTGGCTGTTCAGCGGGGTGTCCAGATTCAGCTCATTCAAAGGCCGGACCACATTTTGAGCCAGGCGTTTGGCCAGATAGAAGGACAGCAGAATGGTTACGGCGATGATCACGATGATGTGCCCCGTCATGCCCAGGGTCAGGGTCAGCACGCTGCTTTGGGAGGTGGACAGGCGCAGCACTGTGCCGTCGGGGAGCCGTTCGGCGGAGTAGATATAGCGTTCCATCAGGGTGTCAGAATAGCGGGCGCTTTGACCGTAGCCGTTTTGAAGGGCATCCCGGACCTCCTGCCGCTGCAGATGGTTCACCATCGTGTCGGAATCGCTCCGGTTGTCATACAGCACGGTGCCGTCCCCGGCGATCCAGGTGATACGGCAGTCCATGGTGTCATCCAGCTTATCGAAATAACGAACACCCTCGTTGGCCACCGCGTGGGAAGCTAGGGCTGTCTCCACCCGGAGCTGGCCAAACTGCACATCCGTCAGATGGGAATGGACAGCACCCAGAATGAAGGTCATGGTGGCCAGCAGCACCGTCAGGGCCACGGCGAAAATAGCCCGGAAGATCCGCCGGGTCATGTGCGCTCCTCCAAGCGGTAGCCCACGCCCCGGACGGTACGGATGAATTCTCCACAGGAGCCAAGCTTGGTCCGCAGAGTGCCGATATGCACATCTACGGTCCGGGTCTCACCTACGTAATCGGTACTCCAGACCCGCTCCAGCAGCTGGTCCCGGGTGAAGACCCGGCCGGGATGCTCCAGAAACAGTTTCAGGAGCTCAAATTCCTTCAGGGTCAGCTCCAACCGCTTTCCATCGATCCGAACGGTATGGGACATGGGATCCATGGTCAGGCTGCCCAGATGCAGTGTGGATTCCTGCTGAGGCGCGGCGCTTCGGCGCAGCACAGCCCGGATGCGGGAGACCATCTCCATCATACCGAAGGGCTTGGCCAGATAATCGTCAGCGCCCAGATCCAGACCCATGACCTTGTCGTATTCCGTACCCTTGGCCGAGGCCATGATAACCGGAATATGGGCCGTGGCAGGACTTTGGCGCAGGTGCTTCAGGATCCCGATGCCATCCATACCGGGCAGCATGATATCCAGCAGGATGAGCCGGGGCAGCTGCCGCTCCAAGGCAGCAAAGAGTCCGGTGCTGTCGGGAAAGCCCTCCGCCTCAAACCCGGAGGCCCGCAGGGCATAAAGCACCAATTCCCGGATGCTGGCATCATCCTCAACACAATAGATCATAAATTCCCTCCCTGGGATGATTTTTCACCTCTGATGGTAGCGTAAAACCGTAAAAATTACAAGGGCAGTTTTGTAAAATCCATGTAAAAACGGAGCAGACCTTTGGCCTGCTCCGTTGGGAGGCGATTTCTTATGCGTTGAAGACGTACTTGTCCAGCCGATCAAAGGCTTCCTTCACCCGGCTCAGGGGCAGGGCCAGGTTCAGGCGGATATGGGTCTTACCGTGGAAGGCCCGGCCGTCCTGCCAGACAACGCCCACATCCCAGCCGGCCTTCATCAGCTCATCCATGGTCTTGCCGTGCTTTTCCAGCCATTCGGCACAGTCGATGAACAGCATGTAAGTACCCTGGGGCTTGGAAACGGTGACACCCTCGAAGTGCTTTTCAATGTAGTCACAAGCGAAGTTTACGTTTCCGGTAATGGTTTCATTCAGCTCCTCCACCCACTCGTAACCTTCCGGCTGATAGGCGCCGATCAGAGCATGCATGGACATAACGTTCATGGAGTTGTAGTGACCCAGAGAAGATTCCTTGTCGCAGCGGTCCTTGATCATCTTGTTGTAGATGATGTGGTAGCTGCCCACCAGGCCTGCCAGATTGAAGGTCTTGGAGGGAGCGTACAGGGCAACGGTGCGCATTTTGGCATCCTCGGAGACGGACTGGGTGGGAACATGCTTGTGGCCGGAGAGAATGATGTCGCTCCAGATCTCGTCGGAGACTACCATCACATCATGCTTCTTAAACAGTGCCATGGCCTTTTCTACTTCCCACTTTTCCCAGACGCGGCCGCAGGGGTTGTGGGGGGAGCAGAAGATGGCGGCGTGGATCTTGCCCTCCACGATCTTCTTCTCCATGTCCTCGAAATCCATACGCCAGACGCCGTTCTCGTCCTTCACCAGAGGGGAGTGGACGATGTCGTAGCCGTTGTTGGTCAGACTGCCGGTGAAGCCGACATAGGTGGGGGAGTGGAGCAGAACCTTGTCGCCCCGGGAGCAGAACACGTTCAGAGCCGTGACCACGCCGCCCAGGACACCGTTCTCATAGCCCAGGTTTGCGGGCGCAACGTCAGCATCGTTATGGTCCTTCTGCCACTTGATGATGGCATTGGTGTATTCTTCACGGGGCAGGAAATAACCGAAGGTGGGATGCTTGGCCCGCTCGATCATGTGCTCCTGGATGGTGGGGACCACAGGGAAGTTCATGTCGGCCACCCACATGGGGATGGCATCAAAGCCCTCCCGGGGAGCGGGATAGGGAGCACCGGGCATACCGATCATGTCCACAGCGATGGCATCCTTGCCGTGACGGTCCAGAATGGTGGTAAAATCGTACTTCATGGAGATCCTCCTGTTTCTATGTATTATACTTATATTATAAGGAGTTTCGAGGGAAAAGGCAATAGGGATCCCGCCGGGAAAGGAAGAGAAATCGACGATTTGCCACATATAAAAAACCAGGACACCGGATGGTGTCCTGGTTGAGCGTTATTTATGGATGCCGAAGAGGGGACGGGCTACCCGCTTGTACAGGAGCATGGTCAAAAGGGAGACCATGGCGCCCTTCACAAGGTTCAGCGGTGCCACGCACAGCATGACGAAGGTGCTGACATTGCGAATGCCGCTGTGAATCTCCGCACCCATGGCAATGATGGTGTTCAGAGGCATACCGTAAAGCTCGGCAAATTTGGGAAGAAGATAAATGGCGTTGAAGGCACTGCCGAAGATGGCCATGGACAGGGTGCCCAGAATCAGGCCGATGATGGCACTGTGTTTACTCTTGTGGGCGTGATACCAGATGGTAGCGGGCAGGACGAAGGAGCAGCCTACCACGAAATTGGCCAGATCCCCCACGAAAGCGGTGGAAGTGCTTTTCAGCAGGAGCTTCAGCAAGATCTTGACACCCTCACAAACAACCGTGGCGCTGGGCCCTAGGTAGAAGCCGCACAGCAGCACGGGAACCTCAGAAAAGTCCAGCTTGTAGAAGCCAGGCGCCAGGAAGGGGACAGGGAAGTCCAGCATGTGCAGCACGGTGGCGATGGCGGCACAGATGCCGATGATGCTGACCCGGCGGGCGGGGGTGACAGTCCGGCGCTCCGGCAGGAACCGCTCCACGAAAGCAGCGCCGAAGCCCAGCGCGGCCACAATGACGATGCAGCCTCCCAGGAAGCCAAGATTGTCCATGACAACAGTCATATCCATGTTTCTCACCTCATAACGAAAAATACGCCCTGAGTATACACTCAGGGCGTGAAATACAAAAACGCAAAGTCCTTGCGTACCTTCTCCCATCCAGACTCTACTGTCGGTCCCGGAATCACACCGGATCGGCGCCTGAGCGCTCGCGGACTATACCGCCGGTGGGGAATCGCACCCCGCCCTGAAGATACTGTTCAGTTCCCTTACAGCATAGCACGATAGGCCGCGCTTGTCAAGAATGGGGTTTTGTGGTAAGATAAATTGTAGTTTAGCTGAGCATTCCCACTGTAGGGGCGGATTTTTAATCCGCCCGAAACGTAACGATAATTGAGCATCTAAATCAACGTGATGGGCATCTGTTTAGGAAAAATCGAAACACTCAGTTATGGAAAGGTTGAGGGAGGATTGGAAATCCTCCCCTACAGTGGTGTATGGAATTCGATAGAAAAACGATCATTTACTGTGTCGGCTGAGTTGCGGCGCTGCTTTCCATTGGTGCGGTTGCCATGGCTTCCGGCATTTTGAAGGGGCGGATGTGGCCTTTGGCGGAGGTGTCGGTGACATCGCCGCCGATGACCTGATTCTTGTGGACCAGCAGCGTGGCGTAGACCGGCTCCGTGGCCCCGGGGTAGTTGTTGATCTTATAGACGTAGCGCATAACGTTCTTCCCGGCGAATTTGCTCAGATCATAGCCCTGGCTTTTCTGCAGGGCGTTGTAGCGGTCGAAGACCTCGCTGGTTTCTTCGGGGATCTTCACCTGGCTGGACTCTGTTGGTGTGGTGGTCACGTCCCAGCCGAAGTCTGTCAGAAATTTGACCCGGCCGTCATTGCCGGACAGGGCAGGGGCCGCAGTTTGGGTGGCATCGCTGCCTTCTCCTACCAGCAGAACGATGGCCAGGATCAGAGCGGCCACAGCAGCCAGGGCCAGCATTACTTTTTTAAAATCGACCTTTGCGGTCATTACCATCATAGATGATCCCTCCCGGTTGAACTAGGTGCTACAGCCTATGCCCGTCCGGGGCGGGATATACGGAGGAATTATGGAACGACTGGATAAATTCTTATGTGACAGCGGCGCAGGTACCCGCTCCCAGGTGAAGCTCCTGCTGAAGGCAGGCCGGGTCACCGTGGACGGAAAAGTGGAAAAGGACAACGGCAGAAAGATCGACCCGGCAAAGCAGGTCATCACCCTGGACGGAGAAGTGCTGGGCGGTAAGCGCCGGGTGGTGGTCATGCTGAACAAACCGGCAGGCTTCGTCACGGCCACCGAGGATGCGGTGGAGCGGACTGTCATGGAGTTGCTGCCTCCGGAAATGAAGCATCTGGACCTGAAGCCTGTTGGCCGTCTGGACAAAGCCACCGAGGGCCTGCTGCTGTTTACCAATGACGGCGACCTGCTCCACCGGCTGATCTCTCCCAAAAAGGAAGTGCCCAAAATTTATTACGCCAGGCACGAAGGGGAAGCAACGGCGGAGGATGTGGAAGCCTTTGCCGCAGGCCTGACCCTGCGGGACGGTACGGTATGCCTTCCGGCCAGGCTGGAACCTCTGGGGCTGGGCGAAAGTCTGGTGACGGTCTGCGAGGGAAAATACCACCAGGTCCGCCGGATGATGGCCTCCCGGAATATGACGGTCCTCTATCTGGAACGGAGAAAAGAGGGGAATCTGACGCTGGGGGATCTGCCCAGGGGAAATGTGCGGGAGCTGTCGGAGGAAGAGATCCGGTGTCTCGAAACACAATGACGGCAGGGGAAATGAAAAATCCTCCGCTACATTATAATATACGGTCATTTTGCTGGTAGCCAAGGGAACTGGCCCGGTTGCGGCAACTGCACTTGTTGGAATATTACCTAAAAAACATCAGTAATTTTGCAGTAAAATGTCAAAAGGTACTTGCAAAGTGCGCAAAAGCTGTGTATAATAAACATGCAATTTTGTGAAATGCGCATTTGTGCAAGATACTAAGGAGTGACAGAAAGATGTCCAACAGTGTTTTTCAGAGCGTAATTATTCAGTTAAGAGAGATTTCTGACCGTACTTTCGGTGTGATCGATACCGAAGGCAGTGTCGTTTCCTGTACCGACCAGGCCATGCTGGGTGAGCGCTGGACGGATGCAGCCCTGAAGGTGGGCAATGCTTCCGAAAGCGTCGTGACCTTTGCACAGAAGAGCTTCAAGGCCATCATGGGCAATTCCAACTATTTCGAGTACGCCGTGTTCTGCACCGGTGATGACGAAATGGCCAAGAGCTTCTGCCAGGTAGCTTACATCGCCCTGAACGATGCCAAGACCTTCTATGAAGAGAAGCATGACCGGGGCACCTTCGTTAAGAACATCATTATGGATAATATCCTGCCCGGCGACATTTACATCCGGGCCAAGGAGCTGCACTTCGCTACGGATGCCCCCCGGGCTGTTTTCCTGATCCGTCAGGTGGGCCACAGTGATGTGACCACCGTGGATGTGCTGTCCGGTATGTTCCCTGACAAGCAGCAGGATTTTGTTCTGTCCATCAATGAGACGGATATCGCAGTCATCAAGCAGATCAATGCCAATGTTACCGCAGAGGATCTGGAAAAGATCGCCGCAGGCATTGAGGAGACTCTGAAGAACGAGCTGCGGATCAAGACCATCATCGGTATCGGCACCATGGCTGAGCATCTGCGGGAGCTGGCTGATTCCTATAAGGAGGCCCAGACTGCCATTGATGTGGGCACGGTCTTTGATCCTGAGAAGAGCATCATGCACTATGAGAATCTGGGTATCGGCCGCCTGATCTATCAGCTGCCCACTACCCTGTGTGAGATCTTCCTGCGGGAGGTCTTCAAGAAGAATTCTCTGGATTCCCTGGATCAGGAGACGCTGTTTACCATCAACAAGTTCTTCGAGAACAGCCTGAACGTTTCCGAGACTTCCCGAAAGCTGTTCGTTCACCGTAACACCCTGGTCTACCGTCTGGAGAAGATCCGCAAGCTCACCGGCCTGGACCTGCGGGAGTTTGACCATGCCATCGTGTTCCGCGTGGCTCTGATGGTCCGCCAGTATCTGGCTTCCCGGGAAAACCGCTGATCAAAATAGGATAACGGGGCTGCATATAGCGGCCCCGTTTTTGCGGGGTTGGGAAGTGTTTTCGGCCGCAAAAACGTACCATATATAGAGGCATAACGGACTGTAAACCACAATCCCTTGAAAACTGAATTTTATTTTCACAAAAATATGGATTTTTTGTGAATTCTTAGGAATTTACTAATTTTCTGCGAACTGTGATTGACATTGCCTTTGCAATGTGTTACAATTTGGTTACACTGCGGGCAGAATTGGGTCTACCAATCTGCCGAAATACAGGAGATTATACATATGATCCAATTTACTGATGTCGTGAAAACGTATGCACAGGGCAACAATGCCCTGAACGGCGTGACCATGCAGATCGAAGACGGCGAATTTGTCTTTTTGATCGGTCCTTCCGGTTCCGGTAAGTCCACCATCATCAAGCTGATCACCGGTGAGCTGAAGCCCACGTCCGGTACCGTTCATGTCAACGGCTATTCTCTGGAGCGGATCCGCAAGCGTGAGATCCCCTATCTGCGCCGTACTGTCGGCGTTGTGTTCCAGGATTTCCGTCTGATCGATAAGATGACGGTCTATGAAAATGTGGCCTTCGCCATGCGCGTGGTCGGAGCCAGGGAGCGGGAGATCCGGGAGCGTGTGCCTTACGTTCTGGAACTGGTTGGCCTGGAAAGCAAGATGAACCGTCATCCCAATGAGATGTCCGGCGGTGAGCAGCAGAGACTGGCCATCGCCCGGGCCCTGGTGAACAACCCCAGCACCATCATCGCCGACGAGCCTACCGGTAACCTGGACCCGGAGCGTTCCTTCGAGATCATGGCACTGCTGCAGGAGATCAACAACCTGGGCACCACCGTGCTGGTGGTCTCCCATGACCAGAAGCTGGTGGATCTCTTTGGCAAGCGTGTCATCGCCATTGACGAGGGCCTCGTGGTCCGGGACGACGGTGAGGAAGAGGACGAGCTGGACCTTGTGATGGAAGAGGAGGAAGAGACCGATGAAGCTGAATAATCTTGGCTACCTGCTGAAGGAAGGCTTTAAGGGTATCTTCACCCATGGCTTCATGTCCTTCGCGGCTGTGTGTGTCACTGTGGCCTGCCTGGTCATCGTGGGCAGCTTCTCCATCCTGGCCTATAACCTGGATGTGATGGTGGAAGATCTGAACCAGACCAGTGAGATCCTGGCTTATGTGGACAGTGAGCTGTCCGATGCGGATGCCCGGTCCATTGGTACGAAAATCAATCTGCTAGACAATGTTCTGCAGTCTACTTTTGTCTCCCGAGAGGAAGCCCTGGAAGACTTTATTGCCGACCATGACGGGGACAGCGCTTTCAGTGGTGTTCAGGCCTCCGACCTGCGCCACCGTTATGTGATCGTTCTGGAAGATAACCTGAAGATGAAGCAGACCGAGGAGCAGGTCAAGACCCTGCCTGGCATCGTCAAGACCGATGCGGCCTATGAGCTGGCGGAGGGCTTCTCCACCATCCAGAGCGTTCTGCACATCGTTTCGGCTGCGGTCATTGCCGTGCTGCTGGTGGTCTCCCTGCTGATCATCTCCAATACCGTCAAGCTGGCCATGTATGACCGCCGGGACGAGATCGCCATTATGAAGATGGTTGGCGCTACCAATGCCTTCATTCGTCTGCCCTTCCAGGTGGAGGGCTTCACCCTGGGTATGCTGGGTGCTGTGCTGGCCTTTGGCCTGGAATGGGTGGGCTACGATGCTCTGACCCAGAAGGTAGGCGGTGTGGACTCCCTGCAGCTGTTCACCTTCGTTCCTTTCCAGGAGCTGCTGATCCCCATGGCCATTGTCTTCGGTGCTGCCGGTATGTTCGTCGGTATCGTGGGCAGCTGGACTTCCATCCGTAAGTTCATGGATGTTTAATCGTAAGGAACCTACTTTTTTATGCATAGACACAGAAAAGCAAATGCCGTCACAGCCCTGCTTCTGGCAGCGGCTATGACACTCACCCTCCTGCCGGTTCCTGCGTCTGCGGCGACCTCTGCCCAGATCCAGAAACAGATCGATGAATTGGAAGCCAAAAACGCGGAGATCCAGAAGGAGATCAAGGCCATCCAGAGCCAATATAACGCCAGCTATGGCGAAATGGAGGACATGGTGGCAGAGAAAAACGCCATTGACCAGGAGATGACCCTCCTGAACAGCAAGATCGAGACCACCAACGAGCAGATCATGGCCTACAGCCAGCTCATTGCCGACACCCAGGAGGAACTGGATGACGCGGAGGAAGAGCTGCGGGCCCTGAGCGAAGCCCACCGGGAGCGTGTCCGGGTCATGGAGGAAGAAGGCAAGGTCACCTACTGGGAGGTCTTGTTCCAGGCCAACAGCTTCACGGATCTGCTGGACCGGATCAACATGATCGAGGAGATCAACGCCGCCGACCGCCGCCGTATCGAACAGATGCGCATTGCCGCGGATATCGTCTCCGCTACCCGGATGAATCTGGAAACAGAGAAGACCTCTCTGGAACAGGTCCGCACCGAACTGGCAGCGGACGAAGAAGCGCTGGAAGAAAAGCGGGTGGAATACGATACCCTGCTTTTTGATCTGGAACAGAAAACAGAAGAGTTTGAGATCCTTCTGGCAGAATCAGAAGTATTGCAGGATGACCTGATGCAGGAGATCGCCAAGAAGGAAGCAGAGCTGGAAGAAGCCAAGCATGACGAGTATCTGAAAAAGCTGGCCCTGAAGGGGGATAATCCTCCCTCCAGCGCTACCTGGATTACCCCGGTCTCCGGTTACCGCCTGACCAGTCCCTTTGGTATGCGCAAGCACCCCGTGCTGGGTGTTGTGCGGATGCACAATGGTGTGGACATGGCCTGTGCCCAGGGTACTCCCATTTACGCCACCCGGGCCGGTAAGGTCACCCGGACGGCTTATCAGGCCGGCGGTGCGGGCAACTATGTCAGCATCAACCACCTGGACGGCTTCTCCTCTATTTATATGCACATGACCCATTATGTGGTGTCTGCCGGACAGAACGTGTCTGCCGGGCAGCTCATCGGATATGTGGGTTCCACCGGTATTTCTACCGGACCCCACCTGCATTTCGGCATTTCCTATGCCGGTACTTACGTTAATCCCCTGGCATACATCGCCTGATGGATGCCGCAGCAAAGGAGCATCGTTATGAAAAATCGCAAACGTATGGTATCCATCCTGGCAGGTATTATGGCGGGCGTTATGCTGCTGAGCCTGATCCTGAGCCTGATTCCCGTTCCGGCCCATGCCGCTTCCTCCAGTGAGATCCGCAAGCAGATCAACCAGCTGAAGAAGGAGAAGGAAGAGATCAAGGATAAGATCGCCGAGGTCCAGGAACAGTATGAGGCCAACGAAGATGAGATCGCGGACATCATTTCCCGAAAGAATGTTATTGACCAGGAGATCCAGCTGCTGCACAGCGAGATCGCCAATATCACAGACCAGCTGCAGGCCTTCAATATCCTTATCGCGGACAAGCAGGATGAGCTGGATGTGGCAGAAGACCGCTATGATGTCCTGAATGAAGAAAATAAGATCCGGATTCGCACCATGGAGGAGGAAGGGGAGCTGTCCTATTGGGAAGTTCTGTTTAAAGCGAATTCCTTCTCCGATCTGCTGGACCGGCTGAATATGGTGGAGGAGATCGCTTCCTCCGACAAGCGCCGCCTGGCAGAGCTTGCGGATGCCGCTGACGCGGTGGTGCTGGCCCAGGATGAGCTGGAGATCGAAAAGGCGGATATGGAAGTGACCAGACAGGAGCTGGATAATGCCCAGGCAGAAATGGATGCCAAGCGGGAAGAAGCCGATGCCCTGATCCAGGAGCTTCTGACCAAGGCCGATGACCTGGAAGCATTGGAAGCAGAATTCGAAGCCCAGGAGCAGGCCTTCCTGGAGCAGATCGCCCAGAAGGAATATGAGTATGACGAGGCCAAGCAGCGGGAATGGGAAGCCTTTATGGCGACCTCCGTGCCTCCTACGACAGTAGCAGCCGGAAGTACCGGTAACACGGGTAACAGCGGCAGCAGTGGAACCACCAATAACAGCAGGCCCTCCGGCGGTGGTGGCGGCGGCTGGCTGGTTCCTTGCAGCTATACCTCCATCACCTCCCCCTTCGGTTACCGGGTCTCTCCCACCACCGGTGCCTCCACTTACCACCAGGGCGTTGACCTGGACACGGGAACGGGCTGGTCTGTGGTGGCCAGCCGGGCCGGTACGGCGTACACCGCCTACGGCAGTGCCGCCGGTAACTATGTGACCATTGACCACCATGACGGTTTCAAGTCCATCTATATGCACCTGAGCGGTTTTGCCATCGGCAACGGCACCAATGTCAGTGCCGGCCAGCTGATTGGCTATACAGGAAGCACCGGCGTTTCCACCGGTGACCACCTGCACTTCGGTATCTCCAAGAACGGTGTGTATGTGAACCCCTGTAACTACGTTCCCCTGTAATGTGTTTGCTCCCACAGCCCGGAATAGGGCTGTGGGAAGCTTTTCTATTCGTGAGGTGTTTTATGAAGAACAGGCTGTTGGACTTCGGTTCCCATCTTCTGGTGGCGGTTTTGTCGACCATCGTCACATTGGTCATGGTACATGTCCAGGGCGGCGGGCTGGTGCCCTCCAAGCTGGAGCAGCTGGAAACTCTGATCGAAGACCGCTTCATCGGGGAGGCGGAGTCGGAAGCATTGGAGGATGCGGCAGCAGAAGCCATGGTAAAGGCTACGGGCGACCGTTGGAGCTATTATATCCCTGCCACAGAGTATGAGGCCTATCGGGAGCGGATGGACAATGCCTATGTGGGCGTTGGCATTACAATCCAGCCTGAGGCAGAGCAGGGCTTTCGGATCGTGGATGTTGCTGTGGGAGGTCCTGCCGGTGAGGCAGGGCTGCAGGTCAAGGACCTTCTGGTGAAGGTGGCCGGACAGGACATCCGGGAGATGGATGTGTCCCAGGTCCGGGATCTGGTGAAGGGTAAGACGGGCACCTATGTGGAGTTGACGGTGCTGCGACAGGAAGAGGAACTGACGCTCTCCGTAGAGCGCCGCAAAGTGGAAACTCCGGTTGCTAACTGCCAAATGCTGGAAGATAATGTTGGCCTGATTACCATTGAAAACTTCGATTCCCGCTGTGCTGAGGAATCCATTGTTGCCATCGGGGCCTTGCGAGAGCAAGGGGCGGAAAAGCTGATCTTTGATGTGCGGCACAATCCCGGCGGCTTTGCCGATGAACTGGTGGATCTGCTGGACTATTTGCTGCCTGAGGGAGACCTGTTCCGCACAGTGCGGTATGATGGGAAGGAAAATGTGGATAAGTCCGATGCGGACTTCCTGGATATGCCCATGGCGGTGCTGGTGAATTCCGGCAGCTATTCTGCGGCGGAGTTTTTTGCGGCGGCCCTGCGGGAATATGAGGCGGCCATTGTGGTAGGCGAGCAGACTGTGGGCAAGGGCTATTTTCAGACCACCTACCGCCTGCAGGATGGTTCCGCAGTCTCGCTGTCCATTGGAAAATATTTTACCCCCAAGGGTGTCAGCCTGGCTGAGACCGGTGTGACTCCGGATGTGGTGATATCTTTAGACGAGGCAACGGCGGCAGAGCTCTATTACGGCACGCTGGAACCAAAGGACGATCCTCAGATCCAGGCGGCGATAGATGCAATGAAATAACACAAAGCGGACGCAGAAGCGTCCGCTTTGTGCGTGTAACTTATCGTTTGCCACAAGATGATCTGTAGGGCGGGGGCCTGCCCCCGCCGGGCACCAATGATACCGGGCGTGACTATATTGGCAATTATCCGCCATTTTACATCGATTTTGCCACGCAATGATCGCAACTGCCCGGCGGAGGCTTTCGCTCCGCCCTACATGGGATGGAGCAATAAACTATAATTTCCCTTTGTAATATCGATTATAATATGTTATGATGGTAAAAAAGAAGGAGGTCACACTATGGGCTACGGCAATACGGAGGTATTCCTGACCCCGCAGGAGCGGGAAGCGCTGATCCAGAACTATCTTGGACGGACTGTCACCGTTCAAATCGACCGGCCCATCGGCTTCCATCATGTGACCAAGGGCATCCATTTGGATTACACCGTAAATTACGGCTTTCTCCCCGGTGTGACAGGCGGCGATGGGGAAGAGCAGGACGTTTACGTTTTGGGCGTGGATAAACCTCTGGAAGTTTTTACGGGCCCCATCATCGCCGTAGTCCGCCGTGCTGACGACAACGAGGATAAATTCGTAGCCGCCCCGGAAGGAATGCCCTTCACGGCAAGGGAGATCGAAGAAGCAATTCACTTTGTGGAACAGTATTTCGACAGCACCATTGAATCCATCTTCGACAAGAGGTGACACCATGGCAAACTATTTCCTTCTCAGCTTTGACGATGGCACCATCTGGGACCGCCGCTTTGTGGAACTGCTGAACCGATATGGTGTGAAGTGTACGTTTAACTTGAACTCCGGCTTGGAGGACTTTGTCTGGCAGTATGAAGACAGATTTCCCATCCGCCGCCAGTGCCTGGCGGAAACGGTGGCACAGTACCGGGGTCACGAGGTGGCCAGCCACTCCCTGCACCATCACTGGCTGAATACTTTGACACCACCCCAGCTTTCCCGGGAAATAGGGGAGGACTGCAAGACACTGAAAGAAATTTTTGGATTGGAAGAAATCGGCTTCGGCGTTCCCTTCACAGCCTGTGGGGAACGGGAAATCAAAATTATCCGCAAATTCGTCCGGTATATCCGTCTTTCTGCTTTTTCTGACAGCTTCGCCCTGCCGGAGGATCCTTACCATATCCCTATCCACGGTCTGTACAACGATCCTGATATCCGGGAAAAGATCGCCCGGTTTGCGGAAAATAAGCTGGAAGATTCCCTGTTTGTCATGGCAGGCCATTCCTATGAATTTGAGGTGCTGGACCACTGGGAATATATCGAGGAGCTTTTGAAGTATATCAAGTCCTTTGACTTTGAGATCGTGACCACCATGGAATTCGTAAACCGCTGCTATCCGCAGACAAAATAGGAGGAAATGCTATGTATAACAAACTGCTCACCCGCCGCTCTGTCCGCAAGTATAAGCCCGAACAGGTCACCGATGCCCACCTGGACGCTGTTCTGGAAGCCGGCCTGTACGCTCCCACCGCCAAGAATAACCAGAAGCCTGTCATGGTGGCCGTCCGGGACAAGGAGACCCGTGACCTGCTGTCCAGAATGAACGCTGCGGTCATGGGCGTGGACACCGACCCCTTCTATGGCGCCCCCTGTGTCATCGTGGTGCTGGCAGATCCTGCCTTCCCCACCTGGATCGATGACGGCAGCCTGGTGCTGGGCAATCTGCTGAACGCCGCCCATGCGCTGGATCTGGGTAGCTGCTGGATCAACCGGGCCCGGGAGTGCTTCGACCTGCCTGAGGGCAAGGAACTGCTGAAGAAGTGGGGCCTGCCGGAAAGCTACCGTGGTGTGGGCAACTGCATCCTGGGCTATCCCGACGAGGAGCCCGCTCCCAAGGACCGGCTGGGTGGCCGAATTATTAAAGTGTAAAAAGAAACTGTAGGATGGAGGGAAATCTCCATCCTACAGTTTTTTTATTCCTGTTCCAGAAAATCCCATAGACTGCCGGTAATCTGCGGGGGATAGTAGTAAGTGAACCAGCCTTCATTGCTGCCGATGGTGCCGTTTTGAGAGATGGTGAAGGCACCTTTTGTATGTTCGGTGGATTCCTGGGCTGGGGGAAGAAGGAAGGCGATCATTTGAATGCTGGTTGTCTTTCTGGGCTCCACCCAGGAGATGGGGGCACTGTCATAGCAGAGGCAGACAAAGGTATCGCCGGATTCCCGGTAAGTCCGATCCAACATGGTTTTTAACTGGCCCGGGGCTTCCGCCATAAAAAGGTCTTCCTCTTTGACTGTGTCCAGGGTACTGACTGCAGTTTTCCACCAATTGGGTTGAAGGGCGGTATAGAGCTTCTGGTATTCCGCCGTGTCCGGGGTGTAGTCGGTGATGCTGGTATCGGATTGGATCCGGATATATTCCGGAGCCTTCAATTCCTTTTGCAGGTATTCTTCGTTGCCGCCCTTTGCGCAGGCGCACAGCAGAAGCAGGCATGGAAGCAGAAGAAAAAGGCGTTTTTTCATAGTGGTCCTCCTCCTGTTATTCCAATGGTTCCCGGCTGAACAGCACAGTCACCGCGTACACATGGTCATGGCCGTATTTTGCATAGTCTTCCGGATGGAAGAAATAAGTGGTGTCATAGGACCGGATCTCGTTTTTGGAGGTAAGGATCTGCACTGCCAGAGGGATCTCCTGCTCATAAACGATCTCTGTCTTCTGGTTCAGCATGGAGGTGGCCCGGTGCATTCCGGTGGTATCGAATTCTGCTTTGGTTTCGATTTCGGTAGCGCCGTTGTGGTTTTCACTTTGGATAGAATCCCGCAGGCCTTCTTCCAGATTTTCAAAGTCCACCATCAGGCGACCCTTTGGGTCTGTGAAGGGACGGCCACCACCGCCGTAGAACAGCTCCCAGTTTCCGTCGATCAGCTCGTAGGCGTTGATGGAAATGCGTTGGACAGTATCGTCTACCTTGAAATCGAAGATATGGTCGTCCAGGTTGACCCCCACCAGGTCTGCCAGGTCCTGTTCCTGCTTCATCAGCTGGGCCGGCTGGATGTACATGGCGGGGCCTTTTTCCGCGCATCCGAAGAGCAGAAGTGTCAGCATAAGAGACAGGCAGAACGTGATGCACTTTTTCATAGAGATCCCTCCTTTTCTAGAAGTATACCATAGGGGAAAAGAAAGGAAAAGAGTTGAAAGATTAAGAGTTTTTTAAACCTGCATCGGTTCCCTGGAGGATGCTTCCGGGCCAAAGAACTCCCGGGCGGCTTTCAGATAGGTTTCCGGGGCTACGGGGTAGCTCAGGCCGTGACCGGCACCGGGGATGGTCACCAGCTGCTTCCGGGAGGCACAGGCATCATAATTGGCGCGGCTCATGTTACAGGGAACGTAGTCATCCGCTTCGCCGTGGAAGAACAGGACGGGGACCGTGCAGCGCTTCACCGCTTCCTCCGGGGACGTTTCTTCCAGGTCGAAGCCGCCGTAGAGCCGGGCCCCCAGTTTCACGAAGGGGTAGCAGAGTTTGGGGGGCAGATGCATCTGGTCACGGATAACGGTCTGGATGATATGCTTGGGGGAATCGTAACCGCAGTCGGCCTGGATACCGATGACATTTTTGGGCAGGTCTGTGCCGCCTGCCATCAGCACTGTGGCGGCGCCCATGGAAATGCCGGTGAGGATGATCTTTACCTCCGGGCCGAATTTTTGAAGCATGAAATCCACCCAGGTCAGACAGTCCCGGTGCTCCTTGATGCCGAAGGTGATGACCTTGCCCTCGCTGCCGCCGCTGCACCGCTGGTCTACGATGAGGGCGCTGCGGCCCAGGCGGAAGCAACGCTGCATACCGCCGGACAGGTCCCGCTCCGCGTTGCCACGGTAGCCGTGGAACATCAGTTCAATAGGTGCTCCGGGGGCGTATTCGTAGAATTTTCCGATCAGCTTCAGACCGTCAAAGGATCGGATGGACACATCCTCATGAGGCGTGGCCCGGGCCTCCAAAGTCCAGCGGGTCATGTCCTCCCAGAAGACCTCGTAGATCTTGCCTTCGGGCAGATCGATGGCATCGCCCTTCTCCCCAGACCGGGGCGCATAAAAGCCCATGCGGAAGCAGAAGTAGGAAATGAGGAGGATGAGGGCGGCGAGGATGGTGAGTAAAATCAGAATGGTCATGTTTTTGTTACAATCCTAATAGTTGTTTTTTCTTTGCCTGGAACTCTTCTTCACTAATGATCCCATCGTCCCATAGCTGTTTGTATTTTCGAAGTTCGTCTACGGAAGATGCAGGCTGCTGAGGGGACTGGGGTGCGTTTTCCTTTCCGGTGTCCCGCTGATGACAAATCAGCTGAAGGAGGGCAAGAATATCCTGCGCAGTCCGAAATTCTGTTTTATAAGTATGACTTTCCCGCTGCGTGGAAGAAGAAATCAGGCGAATGTAGTGGGTATGATTGTCTGCGTTGTTGACGGTAATCTTAATTTCGAGATTTGTACAGGTTTGTTTTGTCTTCTTTTTTCCGGTAATGCTTCCAACGACGGCACCTGTATGTCCGAACAGCATGCCACCGACAACAGCACGGCCCAACCCGCCTTTTGTAATGCTGCTTCCATCTTCCAGCAGTTCAAAATCGACAAGATCCTCATAGCTGTATGGAATCGCTTTCTCAAAGGGAGAGAAGACACCTTTTCCGATAGCCCATTGGCGGTTATTTTCATCAACGGCAAGATAATTGCCGATGATTTTTGTGGGAGAGAATTTCCTGGCGGAAGCCTGAGCAGAGCCGACAGTGGAGGAAACGACTGCATCCAAGTCATATACTTTTACCTGGGGCTTATACGCAGTTGGTGTGATCTCAATAGTGATCAGATTTTTTGCTGACAGATCCAGATAGACAGGGTCGGACATGGTAGCATTGGGGAGGTTGCACTGGAACATGACAATGTGCCCTTCTGCCTGGTAGGTTACCTCTCCGCCGTTCTTTACCTTGCAGACAAGTTTGTTGTCGATATAACAATTCATGGGGGAAGCAATGCCAGCCATAGTCCGCTTACGCATGATATATAAACGCGCCATGTTATGACCCCTCTCATTTGATTTGTTTTATTATAACATTCACGGAATAAAAATCAATACAAGAAACAAAGGGTCCCCGATCCAAAAGGATCGGGGACAAATGCTTTAGTTATCCATGGGTTTCATTGTGGGGATGTGTTTGGCAATTACCTATATGTTCTTATTTCCCACCGAATTGCCACGATAACTAAACAAATATAACCGGCTTTTCGTGTATATTTTTATATGTCTTTAGGGCGTACCCATGGAAATGGGTAAAAGTATGGGTATAGCAATTAGGTATCAACTAATCTTGATCTTGCCTTCCAGATTGGAGAAGCTTTCCTGCTTTTTCGCTTTGGTTGCCTCGTTATAAATGTTCATGGTTGTTGCGATATCAGCATGGCCCATGATTTCCTGGATGACCTTGAGGTTAGTTTCATTCTCACAGAATCGAGTACAGAAGGTATGACGAAGATTGTGTGCGCTGAAATGAGGCAGCAGCTCCGCTTGCCGGTTCTCTTCCTTTGCCAGCGCAGTTTCAACCTTGTTATATTCCCGGCTGATCCGTTCAATTGCCCGGTTGATTGCATGAGGATTCAGACATTCTCCATACCGATTCTGAAAGATAAAACCACTGTAACCATCGATCTCCATCTGATTGAAGCCTTCCTGCATTTGACGCTTCTTCTCTGCCATCAATGCTTTCTTTACCTCAGACAGCAGGGGGACAATTCTGATGCCGGATTTGGATTTTGGAGTAGTAATGTGATACTCACATTTTCCGCTGTCCTGCATCCGGTAGATCAAATTGTGATTAATGGAAATGACATTTTCATTGAAATCACAATCTTCCCAGCGGAGTCCAACAGCCTCTCCCACACGGCAGCCGGTGCCCAGCAACAGGGTGAAAATAGGAAGCCAATGCTGATATTGCTTGCTATTGGAAATGAAATTAATGAAAGCTGACTGCTGCGGGATGGTCAGTGCATGACGCTTGCCTTTCTCCCAGTCATGGCTCTTCTTGATTTCAGCCATCACACCTTCCGTGGGATTGGAACGAATCAACCCATCCCGAACGGCAACATTGAAAACAGGATGCAGAATGGTATGGATGATTTCCATGCTGCAAGGCTTAAACCCAACGTCTCGAATCAGGTGAATGTAAAACCTTTTGATATCGCTATACCGGATGGAGGAAATGTTGCGCAGACCGATATCCTCGGATACGTATTTCTTGTACATATACTTGTAGTTGGTTCTGGTAGACTGCTTCAGCTCGTATTTGGTTTCCATGTAAGCATCAAAGAAACTGTTCAGTGTTGTTCTGGCACCGGTATAGGTGCTTATACCTTCTTCCAGATCACGAAGAACTTGTTTCTCCATTTCTCGCAAAGCGCCTTCACATTTCTTCCCGGAAGGAGCTTTATCCGTTTCTACAAGCTTCCAACTATATATGCTGCGAGTGATACCGTGCACATCCTTATAACGATATTCGTATCTACCGTCCTCTCGCTGACGTTCTCCTTGGCGGAGAATACGTCCCTTTTTGTCACGTTTCTTTTCTGACATAGCGGCTCCTTTCTATAACAAAGAACCCACTATATGACATGACAATCATACCATAAGTGGGTTCTCTTTACAATAAGATATCGGTTAAATTGCCGTGAGATTGTCAATGTAGTGTTCGAACTTCTTCCTCTTGATCTGAGGCCGATTTCCATTCCAGAGAATATAATCCGCATTCTCGTTTTCACTGATAATTCTGCGAAGCTTATTCTCTCCAATACGAAAATAGGCAGCAGCTTCTTCAACAGAAAGCGTATAGCGTTCCCAAGGTGGGACTGTGACTGCAGTTGCCATACTTACCAACCTCCTTCATCATCAAACCAGCAGGCCTGAAATACCGTTCCATCGTGGAGCAGAAAGCGGCCTCTGGCATCCTTGGGAATCTGTTCTGCTGCGGAAGTGTTATCCAGGATAATCTGGGACAGTACCGTGTCTGCTCGTCCACAGATCCGGCAGTTAACGTTGTTCTTGATCTGACCGGACAGAATGTTGGCATCCGGTCTTTGGGTAGCCAGGATCAGGTGAATACCAAAGGCTCGTCCCTGTCTGGCAATCATGGAAAGCTTACTTTCAATCTTGCTGACGACTTCTTTCTGTTCCTTTGTCAGACCGGTTTTATCCAGGACTTCCGCGATCTCGTCACAAGCAAAGATGTATCGCTGAAGATTCTCTCCTGTTGCTGCATTGTACCTGTCAATATTTGACTGCCCTGCGGCAGCAAGGAGCTTCTTTCTGCGCTTCAGCTCATCCGTCAGTTCAGTGAGCAATTCCAGTGTGGATTCTTCATCTACGCACATCTGGCATTTCTTGTGCCAGATGGGTGGAAAGTCAACGCCGCCCTTAAAGTCGGAAATACAAACCAGTGCGCCCTTCTGAATTGCCTGCATGAGCAACAGCTTCAGCAACACGCTCTTGCCGCTGCCGGTAGAACCACCCAGTAGGATATGCGGGATCTTTACCAGATCCACAGTCACCGGGCCAATGAAGCTTTCGCCCAAAACCAGTATGAAGGATTCTCTGGAAAGGAACTTTGGATTCCAGTTTATCACTTCCGGCAGATCGGTTCTGGCGGGTACCGTGTACAACAGCACCCGGCTTTTCCCAGACCCATTTTTCATTTTGACGATGATGATATCCAGAACGGTTTCTATGGCTGCCTGCTTGTCTTTCCACTCCTTCAGCGGGATACCCCGGGAAGTGAACTCCCAAATGGATATCCTGGGGTTTTGCTTGTCCTTGTACTTGCGTTTCAGTTCCGGAACCATGTCCGCGTGGTTCACAAAGCCGATGGTTCGCAACTGATCCTGAATATTTTTCTTATCCAGAGGAACGAAAATCAGTATGGTGAGGATGATTCCACCGACGGATATATAAGTCCCGAAAATATGCTCCATGGCATAAACCGCGACAGGTGAAATGTAGTTGATATTTCCGGCAGATGCTGCAATGCTCTGCTGATTCTGCCATACCAGGATACCACCCAGCAGGTAGAACAGAATCAGAATGAGTTTGACAGGCGCGTCGGAGGTGAAATTCAGTCTGAGAAGATGCTCCCGTACACTAGTTCTTTGCGTTAGTTTCCGTTTTTCAATTTTTCTCATGGATAACCTCCTGAATCATTCCACCTCTCCGGAACTCCAAAACCGTATCGATCCGGCGGAGAAAAGCTCGCCAGGTTTCCATCTTACACTTCTGAATCTCTGGATACTGCTGATCCAGAGGAACATTGGAAGTGATGTATACGGTGGTATAGCAGGCTACACGGTCATTGTAACGAGCAGGAAGCATCAGAGGATAGATATCCAGATAGTTCAGCATAGCGGCAATGGGAACCTGAGAATGGAACTCCTCAAATACCAGAACCGGCTGACCATGATAGGCATCGAAGCGAATATTTCCTTTGGTTCCGTAATCCGTAATTCTGCAGATATCAGCGGCGGGATGGGCTTCGTAGATACTTCTGGTCTTGCCGGTACCGCTGTCACCATAGAGATAATGTACTTTCACTTCCCGGTTCTCATACCGGAACTGGTCGCTTACCAGAGTCTCACGAAGAGAATCAATATCCCGGCCCTTGAATGCAAAATTGGGATTGTCCTTGATGATTTCTTTTGTGGACTTTCCGTCCTCTACATCCTGCAGGACCTGTGCCATCTTAGGGGCTTTCTCCTGTGCTTCCGTTGGCAGCTCTCCGAACTCCACGAAGGTACCTTCCACACGGGTCTCTGCCTTTGTCGTTTCGGCCCATTTTCCTTCTTTGCGGATATAGTCGCGGTTTTCATGACAGGTACCCCGAACTGGTTCTATATGGGCGGTAGGAAATCTGTTTTTGACGGTACTAAAGCGCATGGGTGAATGCGAAAACATGAATAAAATGGGTATGATACGTACCCTTTTCCCCAATCTCATCTGCCATGCAGAAATAGTTTGGATGAAAGAGAGATGCTCTATCGAGGATCTCATCATGGGTCATCCCACAGTCCTGGGGATTGTTGATTGTGAGCTGGTATTTGCGGGATTGAATTTTTCCTTCTGCCATTGTATTTGTTCTCCCTTTTCTTGCTACTGCTACTTCGCTCGCATAGGTAATACTAGCCTATGCGAGCATGGCCAGTACCGCGGAATGAATGGGGGATATTTTTCTTTTGGGAAAAATATTTCCCCCATCCCTCCCGCGCTCCTGACCCGGCAGGAATCGGTTATCTTACTTTACGGGGATAATACCGGAAGCCTTGGCGGTGAACTGCACCTTGCCCTGGGCTTCATAACCACTGACTTCCAAGTCAGAAAACAGCACTTCCACAAAGCTGTTAGGGCTTTCCATCAGCTGAGGGCCGTCGATCCGCACACTCAGTTTTTCCAGACGATGTTCCACCAGGCATACCACATACCGGTATCCGGTGATCTTATCTGTACGCTTGTTGTCCTTATACTCGTACGCAGGCACTACTTCCACCAGCAGCATCTTCTCTCCCAAACAGGCGGGATCAATTCTCAAATCACGAAGGTTCAGCATAAATAAAAACACTCCTATACTTAGAAATTCAGCTGCACCTGGCCTCAGTACAGCCGTGGATCGTCGTTAAGCTTATTGACTAACCACAGTGTACCAAATCC
>JAFVPA010000057.1 GCA_017505505.1 Oscillospiraceae bacterium
GCCCTTCCTGATGCCCGTTGAGGACGTCTTCACCATCTCCGGCCGTGGTACCGTTGCTACCGGTCGTGTTGAGCGTGGCCAGATCAAGAAGAATGAGCCCGTCGAAATCGTCGGCCTGCGCGAGGACAAGCAGTCCACCGTCGTTACCGACATCGAGATGTTCCACAAGCTGCTGGACTACGCAGAAGCAGGCGATAACATCGGCGCTCTGCTGCGTGGTATCGACAAGAAGAACATCGAGCGTGGTCAGGTTCTGTGCAAGCCCAACTCCATCCATCCTCTGACCAAGTTCTCTGGCCAGGTTTACGTCCTGTCCAAGGAAGAAGGCGGCCGTCATACTCCCTTCTTCAACAACTATCGTCCTCAGTTCTACTTCCGTACCACCGACGTTACCGGCATCATCTCCCTGCCCGAAGGCACCGACATGTGCATGCCCGGCGACAACGTTGTTATGAACGTTGAGCTGATCACCCCCATTGCTATCGAGAAGGGCCTGCGTTTCGCTATCCGTGAAGGCGGCCGTACCGTCGGTTCCGGTGTTGTCACCGAGATCTACGAGTAATCTCTTAGCTTTCTAAGTGAATGAAATCCCCCAGTCGTAAGACTGGGGGATTTTTTGTGCTCTGCGGCTAAGAAATGGTAAATAAATAATTATTGGCTGTGTAAGGTTGCCCGAGGGGAAATGCTGTGTTATAATTACAATATTATGATATTTTACAGGAAATAGGGTGATGTGTTGAGGGAATTGAAAGCAAAAATACTGGAAGCGTTGTATTCTGCTCTTCCGGTGACAGCCATCGTTTATGCGCTGGCATTGACACCTTGGTTTGACTTATCGAAGGCAGAACTGGCGACCTTTACCATTGGCGCGGTGATGCTGATTCTGGGTATCGGCCTGTTCAGCCTGGGTGCGGATCTGGCTATGACCCCTATGGGTACCCATGTTGGCTCCGGCCTTTCCCGGCAAAAGAAGCTGGGACTGCTGCTTGGAGTCTGCTTTGTACTGGGTATGCTGATCACCATTGCGGAACCGGACCTGCAGGTGCTGGCCAATCAGGTCAGTGCCGTCATGAACGGCACGGTGCTGATTTATGCGGTTGGCATTGGCGTAGGCGCGTTTCTGGTAGTAGCGATCCTGAAGATCGTCTTTCAGAGATCCCTGTCTCAGATCCTGATGCTGTTCTATATGCTTCTGTTTGCCCTGGCACTTCTGCTGGTGGTGAATGGGAATGAGGCGCTGCTGCCTATGGCTTTTGATTCCGGCGGCGTTACGACCGGACCCATCACAGTGCCCTTTATTATGGCCCTGGGTGTTGGTATTTCCAATGTTCTGGGCGACCGGCGAAGCAAGGAAAACTCTTTTGGTCTGGTATCCCTGTGTTCTGTGGGTCCCATTCTGGCCGTTCTGGTCCTCGGTATTTTCTCCCGGAATGATTTGACTTATGCTGTTCCCGACTATGCTGTCAGTGAGGATGTGCTGGGCGCATTTGCCCATGCCTTTGGTCACACCTGCAAGGAAGTTGCGCTTGCTTTGGGCCTGATCTGTGTGTTCTTCCTGATTTGTCAGGTGGCGTTTTTGAAGCTGAACAGGCGTCTGCTCCATCGTATCGCAGTTGGTGTTATCTTTACTTATATCGGTCTGGTGATTTTCCTGACTGGCGTCAATGTCGGATTTATGCCCATCGGCTACAAGCTGGGATATCAGCTTTCCGGAATGAATGAGGCATTTTTGGTAGTCTTTGGCGTTCTGATGGGCGTTTTGTGCGTCCTGGCAGAACCTGCTATCCATGTATTGAATTGCCAGGTCGAGGATGTTACCGGCGGTTTGGTGCGGAAGAGCTCTATGATGGTCGGCCTGTGCATCGGCGTTGGCGCTGCCATTGGCCTGTCCATGATCCGCATTCTTTTTGACTTCTCTTTGATCTATTATGTTATTCCCGGTTATTTCATTTCTCTGGGCTTGAGCCTGTTTGTACCGCCTGTGTACTCTGCCATTGCTTTCGACTCCGGCGGTGTGGCCAGCGGTCCTATGACCTCCGGCTTTATCCTGCCCTTCGCGGTGGGGGCCTGCGTCAGCCTTCAGGGAAGCGAGGCCGTGCTGCGGGATGCCTTTGGTGTGGTGGCTTTGGTTGCCATGGCACCGCTGATTACCATTCAGCTTCTGGGCTTCCGTGGCATCATTGCGGAAAAGCGTGCGGAGAAGCGTGCTATGAAGCGGATCCTGGATGCGGACGATCAGCAGATCATCAATTTTATGTAACAGGAGGATATTATGAGCAATACAGTCAACGAAACTGCCATCAAAAAGCTGAAACTCCTGTTTACCATCGTAGACCGGCCTAAGGGTGAATTTTATGTGGATGTGATCAGCCAGTTCAATGTGAATTGTCAGATGGGTCTGGCCGGCCTGGGCACAGCCACTTCCGAGCTGGTGGAACTGCTGGGTCTGGAGCCCCACAAGGCAGTCATCCTCAGCGTTGTCCGGGAGGACATGGTGGATGCCATCATGAATACGCTGGAGGATAAATTTGCCACCATCCGCAATGGCAAGGGCGTGGCCTTTGCTGTACCGCTGAGCAGTGTCATCGGCGTGAATCTGTATCAATTCTTAAGCGACAACCGTATGGGGAGGGAACTGTGAAATGAAGACCAATGACCATGAGGTAATTTTCGCCATCGTCAATTCCGGCTATGCTGAGGACGTAATGGACATCGCCCGGGAACTGGGTGTCCGGGGCGGCACGATTCTCAATGCAAGAGGCGTGGTTAAGGAAGAAGCCGCGGCCTTCTTTGGTATCACCCTCCATGCGGATAAAGAGATCCTGATGATGGTGGTGGAGAAGTCCATCCGGGACAATGTACTCAATGCCATCTATAAGCAGATGGGCATGGCCAAAAAGGCAAAGGGAATTGCCTTCTCCCTGCCTGTCTCCGATGTGGCAGGTCTGGCCCCGGCCCAGCCTCAGGCAACAGAGGAATAAGCAAAGAAAAAGCACCACTCGACCGGAGTGGTGCTTTACTTGTTCCTACGGGGATTTTTTGTTTGGCCAAGGAGGTAATCGATGGATACATTATAGAAATTCGCCAGCTTGATGAGAACATCGGTGGGGATATCCCGTTGGCCCAGTTCATAGTTGCTGTAGACCTGTTGAGAACAATTCAAATACTCTGCAAGTTGTCTCTGCTTTAAATCATTATCTTCTCGCAGATCTCGGATTCGCTGATACATTCCATCACCTCGCGGATAGGATACCACACCGCGTTTTGTTGTATTGACATGTACCGCAAAATGCCGTATAAATTAAAGGTAGACATGTAATTGCTCCGGGGAGGAAAATCTATGAGATATAAGATGCGAATGGTTTGCTTTATCCTATTTGCGCTGTTATGTATAGGATGCTTTCCATCACGGATCTGTGTGGCATTGGCGTGGCTGGCGTTTATGGCCTGCCCAATTCCGAGAATTGTGGAATGGGTGGATGAATTTTTGTCTGTGTATGCAGAGCGGTTTCCATGGGTCTGTTTGATGCTGATGATTCTAATGATATGCCCATTAACATATTATCAGAGACTCTGGGACAGAGTAAACTGGATGATTGAACTGTTTCGATGACAACAATATACTCTCTTCTGCGGTGAATTGTAAGAGACAATCCAAAAAGGAAAGCACCACTCTTTCGAGTGGTGCTTTTATGCAACACAGGCCTGTAAGCCGGGTTCTGTCTTGACAGCCATCTATCTAGCCCCGCGGTTGCCCGCGGGATCAAGCCGCCTCCTCGGGACGGCCGGGCCGGCCTTGTGTCCCTCCACGGCGTTGCTCCGGGATAGAGTTTACAGCGTAGAACCCATGTTACCATGGGCCGGGTGGGCTCTTACCCCACCTTTTCACCCTTACCTTGCGGCGGTATCTCTCTGTTGCACTTGTCCTGGGGTTACCCCCGGCGGGCGTTACCCGTTATCCTTGCCCTGTGGAGCCCGGACTTTCCTCATCCGCGGCCTTTCGGCCTGCGTCCGCGGCTGTCCGGCCTGGTTGCGGAAATATTGTACTGCAAACAGGGGAAAAAGTCAAATGTCTTGCAAAATCTTTTGGGAGAGGATATACTATATCCTATAAAAATGATTCTGTAGGGCGGGCTGCCTTCAGCCCGCCGCTGGTGTGCAATGCTGAAGTTGCAGGATACGGCGGCTTGAGGGCAAGCCGCCCTACAGACAGAATATGATTTGCCAGGAAATGAGGAACATACTATGATTTCTGCATTTGAACAATATTTTACATCTCTGAAAAATAAGAAAATTGCCGTTCTGGGTTTGGGTGTCAGTAACCGTCCTCTGGTGCGGATGCTGCTGGAATTCGGCTGCGATGTGGTGGGCTGCGACCGGACTCCCCGGGAGAAGCTGGATGCGGAAGTGCTGGAGCTGGAAAGTTTAGGCTGCAAGCTCCATGTGGGTGACGATTATCTGGAAGGTGTGGAGGCGGATATTCTGTTCCGAACCCCCGGCATGCACCCGGGGAATCCGGCCATTGAAGCCCTGCGGAGCCGGGGTGCGGAAGTGACCTCCGAAATGGAAGTGTTTTTCGAGGTCTGCCCCTGCCACCTGCTGGCGGTAACCGGTTCTGATGGCAAAACCACCACTACCACACTGGTATCCGAAATGCTGAAGGCCGCCGGGAAGACTGTATGGCTGGGCGGCAACATTGGTACGCCCCTGCTGCCCCTGGTCCGGGAAATGAAACCCGACGATTTTGCGGTGGTGGAGCTCAGCTCTTTCCAGCTGATGGACATGAAGCGCAGCCCGGAGCGGGCCATCGTCACCAACCTGGCCCCCAACCATTTGGATGTCCACAAGGATATGGAAGAATACGTGGAGTCCAAGAAAAACATCTTCCGCTATCAGGATGAAAAGGGCCTGCTGATCCTGAATGCCGATAACGCCATTACCACAGCCTTTAAAGGTAACGGTGAGACCCGTTTCTTCTCCCGTAAGGGAACGGCCTATGTTTGCATGGAAGGGGATACCATCTGCCGGGGCGGCGAGCCTGTGCTGAAGACTGCGGATATCCTGATCCCCGGTGTCCATAATATTGAAAACTATATGGCTGCAATCGCCATGGTAGAGGGCCTGGTGGAGGATGAAACCATCCGCCATGTGGCAAAGAATTTTGGCGGCGTGGAGCACCGCATCGAGCTGGTACGGATCAAGGATGGAGTTCGGTTCTATAACGATTCTATTGCCTCCAGCCCCAGCCGTACCATTGCCGGTCTGCGCAGCTTCCCGGAAAAGGTCATTCTGATTGCAGGCGGCTACGACAAGCACATCCCTTATGATGTGCTGGGTCCGGAAATCTGCGCTCATGTGAAAAAGCTGTTCCTGGGCGGCGCGACTGGAAAGTTGATCCGGGAAGCTGTGGAGAAGTGCCCGGAATATGACCCCGCTGTACTGGAAATTGTGGACTGTGAAGCTTTTGAGCCTGCTGTCCGGGCTGCGGCCGCAGCTGCCAAAGACGGGGATATCGTTCTCATGAGCCCTGCCAGCGCTGCTTTTGATCAGTTCAAAAACTTTATGGTCCGGGGCGAATTCTACAAAAAACTCGTGAAGGAGCTGTAAGCTATGGATATCACCAAACTGACCCGCCCGGCCCGGAAGCTGCTGCCGCTGAAGACCTGTGGTGCGGTCATCGTGGCGGCCGGCACTGCCTCCCGGATGGGTGGCATTGACAAGGTCATGGCGGAACTGAAAGGGGAACCCATGATCGTACGTACCGTCCGAACCTTCCAGGACTGCGATGCCATTTCGGAGATCGTCATTGTCACCCGGGAGGATCTGATCGTCCCAATCTCCGGCCTGTGCAGGGATATGCCCAAGGTAAAAGCTGTGGTGGCAGGCGGAAAGAGCCGCCAGGAGTCTGTTCATCTGGGACTGAATGCCCTGTCTGATAAGGTCAAATTGGCGGCCATCCACGATGGTGCCCGGCCTCTCATCACCTGGCAGGTCATTGACCGGGTGGTCCGGGCGGCCAACACCCATTCTGCCGCAGTCCCGGCCATTCCTGTGAAGGATACCATCAAGGCGGTGGAGGGCCGTGTGGTGAAGTATACGCCTGACCGTTCCACCCTGTTTGCCGTTCAGACACCTCAGGTCTTTGATTTTGACCTGCTCCGGGGTGCCCTGAAAAAGGCAGAGCTGGACGGGGCACAGGTCACCGATGACTGTTCCGCCGTAGAACTGATGGGAATGACGGTGAAGATCGTGGAGGGCGATGAGCGGAATATCAAGGTCACCACCCCCATGGATCTGAAGATTGCGGAAATGCTGCTGGAGGAAATGCAATGAGGATAGGACACGGATATGATGTGCACCGCCTGGTGGAAGACCGGGACCTGATCCTGGGCGGCGTGAAGATCGAGTATGAAAAGGGTCTGCTGGGCCACAGTGATGCGGATGTGCTGCTCCATGCGGTTTCCGATGCCCTGCTGGGCGCGGCAGGATTGGGAGACATTGGCAAGCATTTCCCGGATACAGACCCCAAATACAAGGGGGCGGATTCTCTTCTGCTGCTGAAAGTTGTAGCAGAGCGGGTCCGGGAGGCAGGCTACCGGGTCAGCAACATCGATGTGACCATGATCGCCCAGAAACCGAAACTGAAGGATCATATCCCGCAAATGGTTTTGAACATTGCCGGGGCGGTCGGAATCGAGCCCGGCCGGGTGAATGTGAAGGCGACTACGGAGGAAAAGCTGGGCTTCACCGGAACCGGGGAAGGTATGTCCTGCCATGCGGTGTGCCTGCTGGAGGAATAACAGCAGTTGATAGTGAGATCCTGTCATCCCGAGCGAACATCGTGAGTCGAGGGATCTACGCACGGAATATCTGCAATGCAGTACCGTAAGTGCGTAGATCCCTCGACTTCGTTTCACTTCGCTCGGGATGACATACGGGAGAGGCCATTATGACCTCTCCCGTGTTTTGTATGCTGCTTATCTCTTAATGTCGAAATTCTGGTTCATGATCTCCCGGATAGTGCGGGCATCGTCGGTGATGTTGGCGTCACCATGGATGGTGTGCTTGATGACGGAGCTGGCCACGGCGAAGTTCACGATGTCCATGGGCTTATAATTGCGCATCATGGCGTAGATCAGACCGGAAGCGAAGGCATCACCGCCGCCGACGCGGTCCAGAATGTTGAAGGTGAAGAGCTTACTTTCGAAGGTATGTCCCTGGTACCACATAAAGGCCTTCAGACTGTTCTGAGAGCCGGAGTGGGCATAGCGCACATGGCGGGCGATACACTGGATGTTGGGATAGCGCTCGATGAAGTGCTGGAACACCTCGTCCTGCTGCTCATAGCTGGGCTGCAGGGGGATGCCGTCCTTCCAGTCACCCTTGCTATGGTCGTTCTCGTCCTTCCACAGGTGGTAGGGTTCAATGCCCAGCAGTACGTCCACATAGGGCAGGCACATGGTGCAGTAATCCCGGGCCTGCTCCCAGGTCCACAGCTTGGAGCGGAAGTTGCCATCGTAGCTGGTGGTGATGCCCATTTCCTTGGCTACCTTCAGGCAGTTCAGGATGAAATCGGCGCAGGTCTGGTTCAGAGCGGGGGTGATGCCGGACACATGCAGCCAGGTGTAGCCCTCCAGCAGCGCGTGGATATCTACCTTGCTCAGGTCATATTCGGTGATGGCGGAGTGCTTGCGGTCATAGGTGACCTTGGATGCACGAATACCGTAGCCGGTTTCCAGATAGTAGGTACCCAAACGGTGGGTAGGAGTTTCCTCGGGAGTGGAAAGAATGACGGGCGTACAGTGGACATCGTTGGAGCGGAGCATACGGACGGCACTCTTGCCGATGGAGTTGTTGGGTACCACGGTGAAGAAGGTGGAATCGATGCCCAGGTTGGCCAGAGCCAGGGCGATATTGGCTTCGGAGCCGCCATAGGTGGCCTCGAATTCATTGGCCATACGGATCTTCTGGTAGTTGGGAGGGGTCAGGCGGAGCATGATCTCGCCGATGGTGATGAACTTATGATTGCTCTTGGGATGGGTCATCAAAGGGTTGTGGTGTTCCATGGTGTGCCTCCTTAATTTTTCTATTATATGTATTATAAGTGATGGGGTTGTGCAATTCAATAGGGAAAAGAGAGAAAAAAGAATTTATTTTTGTGCACATCGTCACGCAAACATTGACCTATGCGGCATAATCGTTCCTCTTTGAAAGGGTGTGCGGTGAAAAAGTCACTTTTTCGACTTCCCGGGCATAGATTGTGCCGGGAGGTTTTGCGTATGAGATCTTATTATATCACCTTTCGGTCTGTGACCTTTGCCCAGCGGGGAGAACGGGTTCTGGAAGAGAACCGTATCCGGTGTGCACTGCTGCGGACACCCCGGTGGATGGAGGAACAGGGCTGCGGCTATGCCCTGAAAGTTTGGACAAAGGATATCGACCCGGTCGTGGCCCTGCTGAAAGAGAACCGGGTGCAGCTGCGCCGTCTGTATGTGCAGCGGGAAGGCGGCCTTCTGGAGGAGATCACACTATGATCTATCTGGACAATGGCGCCACATCCTTCCGCAAGCCCGGGACCGTATACCGGGCGGTGGAAAACGCAATGCGGACCTGCGCCAATCCGGGGCGGGGTGGGTATGGGGCCGCCATGGCGGCCTCCCGCACCGTGTATGCCTGTCGGGATGAGGCGGCAAAGTTGTTTTCCTGCAAACCGGAACAGGTAGCGCTGACAATGAACTGCACCCACGGTCTGAATATAGCCATCCGTTCGCTGGTAAAGCCGGGAGGAAGGGTAGTGGTATCCGGTTTTGAACACAATGCCGTGACACGTCCCCTTCATGCACTGGGAGCGGAGATCAGGATAGCGGGAAGAAGGCTTTTTGACTGGGAAGATACCCTGGAACAGTTTGACCGGAACCTGAAAGGGGCGGATGTGGCAGTCTTTACCCATGTGTCCAATGTGTTTGGGTATATTTTGCCGGTGGAAGAGATGGCGGCCCTGTGCCGAAGACGGGGTGTCCCGTTCATTCTGGATGGTGCTCAGTCCGCGGGGGTGCTGGATATCAATATGGAGAAGCTGGGGGCGGCTTTCATTGCCATGCCGGGGCATAAGGGCTTGCTTGGCCCACAGGGGACCGGGCTGCTGCTGTGCGCCGATGGAGCGGAGCCGTTGCTCTATGGCGGAACCGGAAGTGCCTCCATTCAGCAGGAAATGCCGCAGGAACTGCCGGAGCGGCTGGAAGCCGGGACCTTGAATGTGCCGGGCTATGCAGGGCTGACGGAAGGACTGCGGTATCTGAACCGCCGGGGGGTATACACCGTTTTCCGGGCAGAGCATACCCAGCTGAAACGCTGCGTGGCCGGACTGAAAAGGCTGGGAATGCGGGTGTTCACGGGAGAGCATCAGGGGGGCACCGTGTCGTTCCTTTGCGGGATGGACTGTGAGGAGGCAGCCAGGTTTTTGGCCCGGCAGGGGATCGCGGTCCGGGCCGGACTACACTGCGCACCTTATGCCCATGAAAGTGCGGGAACACTGGAAACCGGGACCATCCGGGTCAGCTTCGGATATGACGCATTTGATGGGCAAACGGATGCCTTTCTCCGGGCCGCATCCAAATTGCCACGGTTTTCATCCTAAAATTTTTACGAAATGTCTATTGCCATTGTTCGTTCAATCCGCTATAATAGATTGGATAATAGGTAAGTATACGATAGCGTACTATGCGCTGCCGCAGAGTTGACATAAAAGGGGATTGAGCGACGATGGCATACATTCAGGAATTCTTATCTACTGTGCAGAAAATGCAATGGAGCGACTATCTGGATATCCTTGTGGTAGCTTTCCTGGTTTACAGGATGCTGCCCCTGTTCCGCACCCCTTACATCATGCGTATCGCCAGAACGGTGATCGCCCTGATCCTGGTGACATGGGTAACAGACATCATGCGCCTGCATACCATCAACTGGATCCTGAACCAGGTGCTGGCCATCGGTCTTCTGGCCTTCGTGGTGCTGTTCCAGCCGGAGCTGCGCCGGATGCTGGACCATATCAGCAACATGGAGCTGAGCCGCCTGTTCGGCAGCACCAGACCTGTTCAGGAAATGGAGCATGTCATCAGCCAGACTGTCATGGCCTGCGAGGTCATGAGCCGGGAAAAGATCGGTGCCCTGATCGTCTTTGCCCGGGACCAGCGGCTGGATGAGTATTTCAAGACTGGCACCCAGATCGATGCCCAGGTTTCCGAGCAGCTGCTGCGGAATATTTTCTTCAAGAACTCTCCCCTTCATGACGGCGCTATGATCATCCGGGACGGTCGTGTGGCTGCTGCTGCCTGCGTGCTGCCTCTGTCTGACAGCCACCGTCTCAGTGCGGACCTGGGTACCCGGCATCGGGCCGGTGTGGGTATGAGCGAAGCCAGCGATGCGGTGGTAGTCATTGTTTCCGAAGAGAATGGTGCCATTTCTGTGGCCTCCGGCGGCATGCTCAAGCGTCATCTGGCGCCCCAGACCCTGGAAAAGCTGCTGCGTAACGAGCTTTGCCCGGATGCGGATGTGGATCAGGACCTGAATCCTGCGGTCCAGGTTCTGAAGAAGATCACCAAGAAGAAGGGAGACAACGGCTATGAGAAATAACAAGCTCTATTCCATCATCCTCTCCGTTGTAGTCGCCTTTGGCCTGTGGTGGTATGTGGTTAACAACGTCAGTGAGCAGACGGACTGGACCTTCTACAATATTCCCGTTGTCCGGGAAGGAGAAAACGTTCTGAACGAACGGAACCTGATGGTCACGGACATTTCCACCAATACGGTATCCCTGACCCTGTTTGGTGCCCGGGATGATCTGAATGATGTGGACAACAGCAATACCAGCGTGAAAATCAATCTGGGTGCTATTAATGAGCCCGGTAAGATCGCCCTGCCTTATACCCCCTCCTATCCCGGGGATGTGGGGGCCAATGCCTTTGAGATCAAGGACAAGAACCCGGCTGAGATCTACGTCAGTGTGGATTACCGTCGGTCTTTTGAGATCCCTGTCCGGGTCAAGTGGACAGGCACCCGTTCGGAAGACTATATTTATGATACCGAAAATGTCGTGCTGGATTATCCTGCCATTACTATTACCGGACCGGCGGCTGTGGCGGATCAGATCAACCATGCGGAAGTGGAAGTGGATCTGACTGACCGGGTGGAATCCTTCAGCGAGAGCTTCCGCTATACCCTGTGCGATGTAGACAATAATGCTGTGGATGCGGCCCAGATCACCACCAGCGTGGAAGAGGTCCGGCTGAGTGCCCAGATCCAGCGGATCAAGGACGTGAAGCTTGTGGCCGATGTGGTATACGGCGGCGGTGCCACCAGGCAGAATACCAAGGTGGAGATCAAGCCGAACACCATCCGTGTATCTGGCGGTGAAGCCGTGCTGGCTGAGCTGGGTGACACCTACACGGTGTGTACCATCCATCTGGCCGAGATCGAGCGTTCCACCAACGACGGACTGAAATACACCATTACCCTGCCTGAAGGTGTGACCAACCAGACAGGCGTGTCTGAGGTGTTGGTCTCCGTTCGGTTTACGGGACTGAAAACTAAGGAATTTGTGATCGAGAATTTTGAGATTACCAATGTACCTGAGGGTATGACTGCGGAGATCATCAATGCCAATCTGACCATCAAGGTCCGCGGACCTGAGGAGGAGATCTCAAAGCTGGATGATCGGGACATTACCGCAGTGGTGGATTTCTCCAATGCGGAGGTAGGCACCGCGACCTATAAGGCCAATATTGTCATCAGCGACAAATACCCCAATGTGGGTGCATTGAAGACAAACTCTGTATCGGCAACGGTGCAGGCATCGGAGGAATGACATGGAGCAGCTGGTTAGAGTAAAAGAATCCCATCCCAACGGAACAGCTACGGTACTGCTGGTCCGGGAAAGTGCCTGCTCCGGCGACTGCCATAAGTGCTCCGGCTGCGGCGCGGCCAAGGAGACCATGGTCTTTGACGCGGCCAACCCCATCGGTGCCCGGAGAGGGGATCTGGTAAAGGTGGAGTCTGCTACAGGTCCTCTGATGAAGGCTGCTGTGGTACTGTATGTGATTCCTCTGGTGCTGTTCTTCCTGGGGTATTATCTGGGCACGCTGCCCGGAAACTTCGGTGCCCTGGGCGGCTGCCTGGGCTTCGTTCTGGGTGTTGTGATCGTGGTGGTCTATGACCGCACCGTGGTCAAAAAATCCAACTTGGGTTATACCATCACCGCTTTTGCCGGTGACGCGATTATTCAAAATATGAGAAAAGAGGGTCATAACCATGGTTAAAAGCATGACCGGCTACGGCCGGGCCGTGGAGACGGTGAACGGAAGAGAGTTCACTGTGGAGCTGCGCTCCGTCAATAACCGCTATCTGGACTGCTCCGTCAAGCTGCCTCGCAGCCTGTCCTTTGCGGAGGAAGCGGTTAAGCAGGCGGTAAAGGCTACCATTTCCCGTGGTAAGGTGGATGTGTTTATCTCCGTTCATTCCGAGGGCGCGGCCGATGTGAAGGTCACCCTGAACGCCGCCATGGTGGAAGGGTATCTCGCTGCCATGAAGCAGATGGTCACGGACTATGGTGTGCAGGACGATATCAGCGTATCCCTGCTGTCCCGGATGAATGAGGTATTTACCGTGGAAAAGCCTGAGGTTGACGAGGAACAGCTTATGGCGGACCTGATGAGTGTGGTTTCCAAGGCGCTGGCGGCTTACGATGCCATGCGCGCTACGGAAGGCAAGGCCCTGGAAAATGACCTGCGCAGCCGGGGAAATACCATCCGGGAACTGGTATCCCAGGTGGAAGCCGGCAATGGCCAGACTGTTATCGACTACCGTACCCGCCTGTACAACAAGCTGAAAGAAGTGCTGGCAAACACCACCATCGATGAAAGCCGCATCCTGACGGAGGCCGCCATCTTTGCGGATAAGGTTGCCGTGGATGAAGAGACCGTCCGCCTGCGCAGTCATCTGGATCAGATGGATACCATGCTGACCAATGGCGGAGCGATCGGCCGGAAGCTGGATTTCCTGCTGCAGGAAATGAACCGGGAATCCAATACCATCGGCTCCAAGTGTACCGATGTGCGGCTGGCCCGGATCGTGGTGGACATCAAGGCCGAACTGGAAAAGATCCGGGAACAGACTCAGAATATCGAGTAAGCGGCTTTTGAGGTAATATATGAAGCTGATCAATATAGGCTTTGGCAGTATGGTGGCGGCGAACCGGCTGCTGGCCATCGTGGCCCCGGATTCCGCGCCCATCAAGCGTGTGATCCAGGAGGCCCGTGACCGGGGTATGCTGATCGATGCCTCCTACGGACGAAAGACCAAGGCCGTTATTCTGATGGATACGGACCATGTGATCCTGTCCGCCATCCCCACCGAGACCATTTCCGCCCGGTGGCTGGACAGGCAGGAGATAAGTGAGGAGGAAGCCGAATGAGCAAAGGCAAGCTTGTTGTGATTTCCGGTGCGTCCGGTGTTGGAAAGGGTACCGTTTTGGGTATCATGATGGGAAAGCGGGAAGACCTGCGTTTTTCTGTTTCCGCAACAACCCGCCCCCCCAGACCCAATGAGGTGGATGGGACCCATTATTACTTTGTCACAAAGGAGCGCTTCGAGGAGATGATCGCCGCCGGTGACATGCTGGAATACAGCGCCCATAACGCAAACTACTACGGAACCCCCCGGGCTCAGGCGGAAGAGAAAATGAAGTCCGGCAGCGTCCTGCTGGACATCGAACCCAACGGTGCCCGGCAGGTAAAGGATGCCGCGCCGGAAGCCGTCCTGGTGTTTATCATGCCTCCCTCTATGGAGGAGCTGGAGCGGCGGCTCCGGGGCCGGGGTGATACCCCGGAGGATCAGATCGCCATGCGTCTGGAACGGGCTCTTTGGGAAATGGAACAGCGGCATTGGTATGACCATGTGGTGGTCAATGACGATGCGGAGCGCTGTGCCGATGAAATTTTGAAACTCATTGCCGAATAAGGCAGAACTTATATTTGGAGGAATTTGAGTATGCTGTACCCCCCTGTTGCTGATTTGCTGAAGAATGTGGATAGCCGTTACCTGCTGGTGAACGTGGTGGCCCACCGGGCCCGCCAGATCGCTGCCGAGGCTGAGGCTTTCCAGGAAGAGCTGCCCGAAAAGCCCGTTACCCTGGCTATCCAGGAAGTGGCCGACGGCCTGCTGTCCGGCTCTGTGAAGGACGAGTATAAGAACTGATTTTACGCAAGGAGGGGCTTCTATGATTGCGAAAATTGCTGTATCTGCGGCGAATTTCGCCATCGATAAGCCCTATTCTTACCGCATTCCGGAAGGAATGGCGGTGTATCCCGGTCAGCGGGTGATGCTGCCCTTCGGCCGGGCCAATAAGCGCACGGAGGGCGTGGTCCTCACCCTGGAGAATGGAGAGGAAGGGAAACTGAAGCCCATCGAGCGCTGCCTGGATGAAGCGCCGATCCTGACGGAGCGGCAGCTCCGGCTGGCGGCCTTTCTGCGGGAACGGTATTTCTGCACCTTTTACGATGCCATCCGGGCCATGCTTCCGGCAGGACTGTGGTTCCAGTCGAAGCAGACCTTCTCGTTAACGGAGGATGTGAGCTGGAAGGAGAAGACCATCCGCAAGGAGCAGGCGCTGGAGGTTTTGCAGCTGCTGGAAAACCTGGGCGGCACTGCGGAAGAAACCGCATTGCGGAATCTGATCCCGGAGGAAGAGAAGCTCCACGATGTGGTTTCTTATCTGGCAAAGAAGAAATGGATCTCTGCCCAGACGGATTTCCTGCGCCGTACCCACGACAAGACGGAGAAAATTGCCACCTTGGCAGCTTCTCCGGAAGAAGCCCTGGAGTTTGCCTCCCACCGTCCCAAGTCCGCTGCCATGCAGAAGCAGGTGCTGGAACTATTGTGCAGTGTGGGCAGCGTTGCGGTGAAGGAGCTGTGTTATTTCACCGGGGCTTCCATGGCAACGGTGAACCGACTGGAGAAGCTGGGTTATCTGACGCTGTCAGAGCGGCCTGTGCTGCGTTGCCGGGAGATCCGCTCGGCCAAACTGGACGGCCCGCTGGAATTAAACAATGACCAGCAAGCCTGCTTCGAGGGACTCTCGCAGCAGATGGAGGAAGAGGATCCCGGAATCGCCCTGCTGCATGGCGTCACCGGATCCGGAAAGACCTCCGTTTATATCAAACTGATTCAAACCTGTCTGGAAACGGGCAGAAGTGCCATGCTTCTGGTGCCGGAGATCGCCCTGACGCCCCAGCTTTTGGGACTGATGGCGGCCTATTTCGGTGACCAGGTGGCTGTGCTCCACAGCAGTCTTTCCGCGGGAGAGCGCTACGACCAGTGGAAACGGGTCCGGGATGGGGCGGCCAAGGTAGTGGTTGGCACCCGCAGTGCCGTATTCGCCCCCTGCACGCCGGGACTGATCATTCTGGACGAGGAACAGGAGCACTCCTATAGATCGGAGAATACACCCCGGTATGATGCCAAGGAAGTGGCCATCTGGCGGGGCGTAAAGGAAAGGGCCCTGGTGCTGCTTGGATCTGCAACCCCATCTATCGAAAGCATGTACCGGGCGAAAAACGGTGCGTACCGCCTGTATACCCTGAAAGAACGTTATAACAGAAAGCCGTTGCCACCTGTGGAGATCGTGGATATGCGCTACGAGATGAAGATGGGCAACGACCTGTCTCTCAGTGTTCCTCTGCGCCAGTCCATGGTGGAGACCCGGGAGAACGGCAAGCAGACCATCCTTCTGTTGAACCGCCGGGGCAACAGCCGGGCGCTGGTGTGTATCGACTGCCGGGAAACGCCCGAATGTCCCCGGTGCAGCGTGCGTCTGACTTATCACAGCGCCAATAACCGGCTCATGTGCCACTACTGCGGCTATTCCCAGCCAAACCCGGAGCGGTGCCCCAGTTGCGGCGGACCCTTGAAGACCATCGGTACCGGGACGCAGAAAGTGCAGGAAGAATTAAGGGTTCTCTTTCCGGAGATGGAGACTATCCGCATGGATGCGGACACTGTCAGCGCCGTGAATACCCACGAAAAAATACTGGAACGGTTTCAGACAGATAAGATCCCGGTGCTGATCGGCACCCAGATGGTGGCCAAGGGCCTGAATCTGCCGGATGTGACATTGGTAGGTGTGCTGGATGCAGACCTGAGCCTGTACACCGGAGGTTACCGGGCAGGGGAGACCACCTTTAATATGCTGACCCAGGTGGTTGGCCGGGCCGGACGGGGCGAGACTCCCGGACAGGCCGTGGTCCAGACGCTGGTACCGGAGCATCAGGTCATCAAGCTGGCGGCTATGCAGGATTATGATGGATTTTACGATCTGGAGATCCAGCTTCGCCGGGTCCAGGATGCACCGCCCTTTGGAGATCTGGCCTGCGTGACCTTTACCGGCCAGGAGGAGACTGCGGTCCTGCGGGGCGCGGCGAAATTCCGGGACAGCTTGAAAGCCTGCCTGCGGCAGGCACCCTACAACGAAGAACATTGCACGGTGCTGGGGCCAGCCCCCTGTGTTGTGCCGAAGATAAATTATCACTTCCGCTACCAGTTGACGTTGCGGTGCCGTATGACCAAGAAGCTACGGCTGCTGCTGGCCCATCTGTTGCGGGAGAGCAGCAAGGACAAACAAAACCGTGGTGTCAATGCTTTCATTGACGTGAACGGATCGGAATAAAGAAAGAGGGTACCCCTATGGGACTGCGTAAAATTTTGACGGATAAGGAACCCAGCCTCCACAAGGTATGCCGCCCGGTGGAGAAGTTCGACTGGCGGCTGCACAAGCTGCTGGATGATATGGTGGAAACCATGCTCGATGCCAACGGCGTAGGCCTGGCAGCGCCCCAGGTGGGCATTCTGCGTCGTGTTGTGGTCGTGGATACCGGTGAAGGCATTCTGGAGCTGGTAAACCCCACACTGGTGGAGACTGACGGCGAGCAGATCGGTGCCGAGGGCTGTCTCAGTGTTCCCGGCAAGTACGGTTTGGTGAAGCGCCCCTATTATGCCAAGGTCCGGGCCCAGGACCGTCACGGCGAGTGGTTCGAGGCCGAAGGCGAAGAGCTGATCGGCCGCTGCTTCTGCCATGAGCTGGACCATCTGGACGGCATCGTTTATACCGAGGTCATGGAGCGGTTCCTGACTGAGGATGAACTGATGGCGGATGACGAATAAAGATTCTGTCATCGCGAACCAGTGCGCACACTGGTGTGGCGATCCTCTGGAATGATGGGGATTGCCACGTCGCTGCGCTCCTCGCAATGACACGGTATTTTGGAGGAATTCCTTTGCGCGTTGTATTTATGGGCACGCCGGATATCGCGGCGACCTGTTTGAAGAAGATTCTGGCCGATGGCTTTGAAGTCGTTGGTGTCTATACCCAGCCTGACCGCCCCAAGGGCCGGGGCATGAAGATGGTTTACTCTCCTGTAAAGGAGGTGGCCATTGCCAACAACATTCCCGTCTTCCAGCCGGAAAACTTCCGGGAGGACGAGACCGTGGAGCAGCTGCGGGCATTGCAGCCCGATGTATGTGCCGTGGTGGCCTATGGCCGTATCCTGCCCCAGCGGGTATTGGATATCCCCACCTGCGGCTGCATCAATATCCATGCCAGCCTCCTGCCCCAGTACCGGGGCAGCGCTCCCTACCAGTGGGCGGTGCTGGATGGTCTGAAGGAGACTGGTGTCACGGCCCAGCATATGGTCTGGGAAATGGATGCCGGTGATGTGATCGATGTGGCAAAGACAGAAATCGGGGAAAATGAGACAGCCGGTGAACTGCTGGACCGTTTGGCGGTGCTGGGCGCGGACCTGCTGAGCAGGACATTGAACCGGGCCAAGTGCGGCGATAAGTGCTGTGGCCAGCCCCAGTGCAAGGAGGCTGTTACGTTCGCTCCCATGCTGGACAAGACCATGTGTCCTATTGACTGGACCAAGACTGCCTGTCAGGTCCATAATCATGTCCGCGGACTGCATCCCTGGCCTGTGGCAACTATGGAGCTGCAGGGCAAGAAGTTTAAGGTCCACGCCACCCGGGTGGTGGAGGGCAGCGGTAAGCCCGGCGAGATCCTGGGCCTGACCAAGACCGGACTGCGGATCGCCTGTGGCGAGGGCGCTGTGGAAGTTATCCAGCTCCAGGCCGAGGGCGGTAAGCGCATGGCGGCTCCTGATTACTTCCGGGGCCATCCTCTGGAACTGTAATGGGTGCCAGAGAAACCGCGCTGAATGCGCTGATGGCCTGCCGCAAGGAGGGAGCCTGGTCCAATGGTGTGCTGAAGGAATACATCCACCGGGATAAGCTGGACAGCCGGGATGCGGCACTGGCCACCCGGCTGTGCTATGGTGTCCTGCAGAACCGCCAGAAACTGGACTTTTATTTAAAACAGCTGCTGACAGGCAGGCTGAAGGACCTGCACCCGGTGGTGCGGGATATCCTCCATTTGGGCCTGTATCAGATTTACGAACTGGACAAGATCCCGGACAGTGCTGCGGTGAATGAATCCGTAACATTGGCCAAGAAATATTGCAAAAATCCAAAGGCCGGCGGCTTGGTCAACGGTGTGCTGCGCAACGCTGTCCGCACCCAGGGCCAGCTGAAGGAGCCATCCTCCTATGCTGACCGCTATAGCCATCCCGATGACCTGATCTCTCTGCTGAAAGCCAACCTGCCAAAGGGAAAGCTGGAGCCTATGCTGATCGCCGACAATGCAGCTCCTCAAACCGTGGTGCAGGTAAACACCCTGCGAATCACCACCGCGAAATTGGTCGAACGGTTAAAACAGGAGCGTGTGGCGGCAGAGCCTCACGGCTGGATGCCCGACTGTCTGGTGCTGTCCGGCACCGGCAGCATTGAGAATCTTCCATCTTTCAAGGAAGGCTTGTTCTACGTCCAGGACCCGGCGGCGAAGCTAAGTGTCCTGTGCGCCAGACTTCCGAAGGAAGAGATCCGGGTGCTGGATTGCTGCTCTGCCCCTGGAGGAAAGAGCTTCGCGGCGGCCATTGCTATGGAAGGAAACGGACAGATCACCTCCTGTGATGTTCACGCCCACAAGACCGGACTGATCGAAAACGGCGCGGCCCGGCTGGGGTTGACCAATATCACCGTGAGACAGCAGGATGCGACGAAACAGGTTCCGGAGTGGGTGGATGCCATGGACGTGGTAATTGCTGACGTGCCCTGTTCCGGTCTTGGAATTATCCGGAAAAAACCGGATATCCGCTATAAAAATCTGGCGGAGATGAAGGAACTGCCTGCCTTACAGCTGCGTATTCTGGAAAATCAGGCGTCTTATGTGAAAAAAGGCGGTGTACTGCTGTACTCCACCTGCACGGTGTTGAAGGCAGAAAATGAGAATATCGTCAATGCTTTTTTGGAAAAGCATCTTGATTTTTATACAGAACCTCTGGAACTTCCGGAGGTATTCCCCAGGAATACAACCGGGATGCTGACGCTGATCCCCGGTGAATACGACACCGACGGCTTCTTTATCTGCCGTCTTCGGAGGAAAGCATGAATCTGAAAAACCTGACTCAGCCGGAATTGGCTGCCATAATCAAAGAGCTTGGCCAGCCTGCCTTCCGAGCGAAGCAGGTATTTACCTGGCTCCATAAGGGTGCCCGGTCCTACGATGAGATGACCAATCTGCCCAAGGGTCTGCGGGATGTTCTGGCTGAGAAGTATCCCATTAACGCTCCGAAAGTGGTGCGCAAGCAGGAATCCCAGCGGGATGGCACCATCAAATACCTGTGGGAGCTGTCTGACGGTAACTGCGTGGAAACGGTGCTTATGCGCTATAACTACGGCAATACCGTCTGCATATCAACAGAAGTGGGCTGCGCTATGGGCTGTGCCTTCTGTGCATCCACCATCGGCGGACTGGTACGGCGGCTGGAGCCGTTCGAAATGCTGGATGAGGTGCTTTTCACTCAGATCGATTCCGGCCAGCCCATTTCCCGCATTGTTCTGATGGGCATTGGAGAGCCGCTGGATAATTTCGACAATGTGATGCGCTTTCTGGAGCTGGTGAACAGCCCCGATGGCATGAACATTTCCATGCGGCATATCAGCCTTAGTACCTGCGGCCTGGTGCCGAAGATCGATGCGCTGGCTGAGAAGAAACTACAGATATCCCTGGCCATCTCCCTGCACGGACCCAACAATGAGATCCGTGGCAAGGTCATGCCGGTGAACAGAGCCTACCCGATCGAAGAACTGCTGGAAGCCTGCCGCCGCTACTACGGGGCCACCAGCCGCCGGATCCACTTCGAATATGCCATGATCGATGGTGTCAATGACAGGGAGCAGGATGCCAGGGAACTGCTTCGGCGGATGAAGGGCCTGCCGGCCCACTTTAACCTGATCCCTCTGAATCATGTGGAAGAAAGTCCGCTGAAGCCCAGCAGCAAAGCCACTGTGGCGAAGTTCCAGAAGATCCTGGAAGATGGCGGCATCACGGCCACCGTCCGCCGTACTTTGGGCGGCGATATCGATGCGTCCTGCGGACAGCTGAGACGGAAATACACAAAAGAGAAACACTGAGAGGAGCCGCGCCTATGCAGAGCTGGGGATTGACCGATCCTGGCTGCGTCCGTAAACAGAACCAGGACGCTTACCGAATTGAACAGCTGGACCGGCATACACTGCTGTGTATCGTCTGCGACGGTATGGGCGGGGCAAAGTCCGGCAATGTGGCCAGCACTTTGGCTGTGGAGGTCTTCGTGGAGGAGATCCGCCGGACCTGGAAGCCCGGTATGGAATCCGATCTGGTGGACCAGATGCTGCGAAGCGCCGTAAAGCTGGCGAATTTTACCGTCTATGATCAGGCGGCCCAGTTTGAGGAATTTGACGGCATGGGCACCACTCTGGTGGCCGCTTTCATCCGAGGAAAAAAGGCAACCATTGCCAACGTAGGCGACAGCCGCTGCTATGGAATCAACCGCAGCGGCATCGAACAGGTCACCAAGGACCATTCTCTGGTGCAGCTTATGGTAGACCGGGGAGACCTGACTGCGGAAGTTGCCAAATCTTATCCGGGTAAGAATTTTATTACCCGGGCCATCGGCACGGAGCCGCTGGTCATCTGTGACATTTACCACCGGGAGCTGGGCAGGGGAGACTATCTGCTGCTGTGCTCTGACGGTTTGAGCAATCTGATGGACGATCAGGAAATCCTGTTCGAGGTTGTCCACGGCGTAAACAAGCAGCATTGCTGTAAGCGGCTGCTGAATATCGCGAAGAACCGCGGGGCCCCGGATAATGTGACCAGTGTTCTGGTCCAGGTATAAGCCGAGTGCGCGAAAGGAGCATATATCTTGAATATCGATCAATATATCGGACGGCTGCTGGATAACCGGTACGAGATCCTCGAGGTTATCGGAACCGGCGGCATGGCCGTTGTATATAAAGCTCGCTGCCATCGGCTGAACCGGCTGGTTGCGATAAAAATACTGAAAGACGAATTTGCCCGGGACGAGGAGTTCCGCCGCCGCTTCCATGCGGAGGGCGAGGCTGTGGCCATGCTGAGCCACCCCAACATCGTCCAGGTCTATGACGTTTCCACCTCTGAGTCAGCAAACTTCATTGTTATGGAGCTGATTGACGGCATTTCCATGAAGCAGTACATGGAGAAGAAGGGTGTGCTGAACTGGAAGGAGACCCTGCACTTTGCCATGCAGATTGCCAAGGGTTTGGAACACGCACACAGCCGGGGCATTGTCCACCGGGACATCAAACCCCACAATATTATGGTGCTGAAAAACGGCTCCGTGAAGGTCATGGACTTTGGCATTGCCCGGGTCATGAACAAGAGCAACACCCTGACCAAGGAAGCCCTTGGCAGCGTCCATTACATCTCTCCGGAGCAGGCCAAGGGCGGCCATACGGACAACCGCTCCGACCTGTACTCCCTCAGCGTAGTTATGTACGAGATGATGGCTGGCCGTCCTCCCTATGATGGAGAATCTGCCGTTTCCGTAGCCATCCAGCACATCAACGGCGGCGCGGCCATGCCTTCTCATTACAATCCCAATATCCCGGCAGGTCTGGAACAGATCATTATGAAGGGAATGGCCCTGGAGATCCGGGACCGTTACGTTTCCGCAACAGAGATGCTTCATGACATGGAGGAGTTCCGGAAAAATCCTGCCATTACCTTCAATTACCGCACCCTGCTGGACGATGCCACCCGGGCCATCCCGGTAACCAATCTGCCACTGACCACTGCGGAAAAAAAGGTGCAGGCCAGGACCGGGGCACGTCCGGTGCAGGAGTACCGTCCCCGGCAGAGCAGTACGGCAATCCCCCGGCAGAACAGCACCGCTGTTCCCCGGCGCAACACGGCAATTTCTCTGGAGCATGGCCAGGGAAGTGATACCATCAGCCGCGCCCAGCAGCGACGGAAGGCAGATGCCCAAAAACGCCGGGAAGAGCGCAGCCGAGTGGCTACTACAGCCATCGTGATCTGCAGTGCTGTCGCCGTTATTGCCATTATTTTCTTCCTGGTGGCTGTATTTAACGGCTTCCTGTTAAATCAGGAAAAAGACCTGATAGAAGTGCCCTATCTGCAGGGCCGGACCTATACCGAGAATTTCGCGTCCAATTATAAGGATTTCACCATTCGCTTGCTGCCCCAGCAATATGACGCTACCTATGCCAAGGATCAGATCATCAGCCAGGAACCGGCCGGTGGTGAAGAGGTCCAGCGTGGCACGGATATCTGGATCACTGTCAGCATGGGCCCGGAACCGCCTAAGATCGAGGTGGATAATGTGGTAGGCGCTGAGGCCGAAGCGGCCTGTGATCTGCTGGAAAGCAACGGATTCAAAACGCTGACCAAAAAAGAACCCAGCTATCTGTATGAAGCAGGGCTGGTTACCCGTACAGACCCGGCGGCAGGCACACCCCTTACAGAGGGCCAGACTGTGTATGTTTACATCAGCACCGGCCCGGAGATCGTGGAAAAGACCATGCCTCATGTTATCGGCGTTCAGGTGGATGTGGCCCAGGTCATTATGGATCAGGTAGGCTTTAAAAATGTACGCTACGAAGAGGTAGAGAGCATGAAGCCTGCGGGACAGGTCATTTACCAGTCTGTTGCCAAGGACAAAGACGTGGATGTGGCATCTGAGATCATCATTCACTATTCGGAAGGTCCCAAGGAAACGGTACCGCCCACCACTGCAGCGACCCAGCCTCCGGAGACAGAGCCGCAGCCCACAGAACGGGTCATGACGGTATCTTTGCTGATGCCGGAGAAAACCGAGGATTTTAAACTGGAGATCTGCGTCAGCGGTACCAAGGATGTTCTGGTGACCAAGATGATTGCGCCCGGTTCCACCAGCGCCTATGTGGAACTGTCGGGCATCGGCCTGGTGCAGTATGACCTGTATATTGATGGTGAATATTATCGGACCCAGGATGTGACGTTCAGTGAGTAATACGAGAACCGTAGGCCGGATCCTCCGGTCTATCAGCGGATTTTATGATGTTCAGACCCCCTCCGGCCTGGTGACCTGCCGGGCCCGGGGAATCCTCCGCAAGGTTGGAAACAGTCCCCTCACCGGCGATATGGTGGAGATCACCGTGGAAAAGGGAAAGGGTATGGTGGAAACCATTCTGCCCCGGAAGAACAGCTTCATCCGGCCCGCTGTTGCCAATATTGATGCGTTGGTGGTGTTTGCTGCCAATGTCAATCCGGTAACGGAACCCTATCTCATCGACCGGGTGGCTGCCATTGCGGGTGACCAGGAGGTCCCGGTGATTCTGTGCGTGAACAAATGCGACCTGGATCCGGCGGTGGATCTGGTCCGTATCTATCAGAACGCAGGCTTTCATGTGATCTGTACCAGTGCTGAGACCGGGGATGGCGTGGAAGCGCTTCGGGATGCGATATGGGGTAAGCTGACAGCGTTCACCGGAAATTCCGGTGTGGGCAAGAGCAGCATTCTCAACCGCTTGGCTCCGAAGCTGAAGCTGGCAACGGGTGAAGTCTCTGAAAAGCTGGGCCGGGGACGGCACACTACCCGTCATGTGGAGCTGTATCGGCTGGGAGAAGAAACCTACGTGGCCGATACGCCGGGATTTTCTTCCTTTGATACGGATCAGATGGAAGTGATCCTGAAGGAGAACCTCCAGTATGCTTTCCCGGACTTTGGAAAGTATATCGGCTCCTGCCGATTCGACGACTGTTCCCACCGCAAGGAACCGGACTGTGCCGTTCGGGCTGCATTTGAAGCTGGCCTGATCGAAAAGACCCGGTATGACAGCTACCTGAAGCTGTATGAGAAGGCGAGCCAGATCAACCTCTGGGAATTAAAAAAATAATAGATATAATGTAGGGGAGGGCCAATGGCCCTCCCTTTTGTCCCGTAGTTTTTGGGAGGGAATGCAGCGTAAACGTAATAGTTGTATCAAAAAATATTCCTTCGGTACAAATTTACCGACTCAACATATTTAACGAATTTTACCATCAAAGTTTGTGATTTTTTCTGAAATTATGCTTGACAATTTGTGCAATGCATGTTATATTATTCAAGCGCGTGAATGGAATAACCATGCGCGCACTGCGATGATGCGGGAGATTGCGTCGAAAGGCGGTAACTTCCGCGGAGTATGTCCGGTCATCGGGCGGCTGAACTGCTTCTGAAGCGCTAGCGTATATCGCTGGGCTTGGAAGAATGGGTCGGCCTCGGTCGGCCATTTTTCATGGCTCGGAGTGATACGCACGGCGGCGCGGACAAGAAACAGTTCGACCGTACCCAGACACTACGCAAACTGAGTACGTAATTCAAGGAGGAAAACAAACCA
>JAFVPA010000007.1 GCA_017505505.1 Oscillospiraceae bacterium
GTTAGCGGAGGTCTCACGGACGAAGTTGTAAGCCTCTTCCAGCTTCTTAACGGTCTTCTGCAGGTCGATGATGTAGATACCGTTACGCTCGGTGTAGATGTAGGGAGCCATTTTGGGGTTCCAGCGACGGGTCTGGTGACCGAAGTGGACACCGGCTTCCAGCAGTTGCTTCATAGATACGACAGCCATTTTTAAAAATCTCCTTTTGTTTTTCCTCCACCCCGATCATCTCAGCGACCCGTCCTTACGGACACTGGGGAAGCTGATCCCCGGGTGTGTGGTTTGTAATGTCATGGGCCATAAACCCACGCCGATACATTATATCCGAAGAATGGATAGAATGCAAGTAGTATTTCCAAAAAATTTCAATAAAAAACGTAGAAAATTTGACTGGTTGGCAGTTTACAATTGACAGGTGCGATGTATCTTCGTGCTTTATAAGATCATCGCCGGAGGCGATACCGTAATTTTCAATTTTCAACCATCCATTTTTCATTTAAAACGGCTTCGGCCGGGGGACCCGGCAGTCGTTTGGCTTCGCGTCCACCAGAACGATATCCGGGCCGATCTTTTTGATGCAGTTCCAGGGAATGATGTAGTCGTCCCGGCGGCCCGCAATGCCCAGCAGGCGGCAGGGGCCTGGGACCACGATGGCGCAGATATTGCCGTCAGGGATCTCGACCTGGACATCGGTGATGAATCCCAGCCGCTGCCCCGTGCTGGTACAGATGACCTCCTTGCATTGCAGGTCAGTGAATTTCATGGACAAGGCGCATTCCCCCTTTTGGAGAGGGTATGCGGCGGAGGGGGGAGATAGAACGGAAGTTGCAGTTTATTATACCATTCACCGTAGGGCGGGGGCCTGCCCCCGTCGGGCATTCAGAAAACTGAGTGTTTGATGCAATGCTGAAACCATTCGCTTTTGCACAGATTTTACCACACAATGGCTGCAACTGCCTGGCGGAGGCAGGCCTCCGCCCTACAGATAGAATTACCCGAAATGATGATTCACGAAATACTCACCGATTTGCGCATAGCGCCGATGGCACCTTTTTCCAGCCGGGATACCTGGGCCTGGGAGATGCCTAATGTGTTGGCCACCTCCATCTGGGTCTTTCCGTCGTAAAACCGCAGGGACAGGATCTGTTTTTCCCGGGGCTGTAAGGAACGGAAGGCATTCTGCAGGGTGATGTGTTCCATCCAGCCGTCTTCGGTATTCTTGGTGTCCCGGACCTGGTCCATGACGGTCAGGGGGTCGCCGCCGTCGGAATAGACCGGGTCATGGAGGCTCACCGGGGCGCAGACCGCATCCAGGGCCTGAGAGACTTCTTCCAGGGGGATGTCCAGCTCTTTGGAGATCTCCTCCAGCGTGGGCTCCCGGCCCATGCGGGCGGTCTGGGCCTCCTTACATTGCAGCACCCGGTAGGCCACATCCCGGATGGACCGGGAGACACGGATGGCGCTGTTGTCCCGGAGATACCGCCGGACTTCTCCGGCGATCATGGGCACGCCGTAGGTGGAGAAGCGGACCTGTTTGTCCGGGTCGAAGTTAGAGATGGCCTTGATCAGGCCGATGCAGCCAACCTGAAACAGGTCATCGGGGTTCTCCCCACGCTTGTCGAAGCGCTGGATCACGGACAATACCAGACGGAGGTTGCCCTCAATGAGCTTTTCCCGGGCTGCCGTGTCGCCCTCCCTGGCCCGGCGCAGCAGCATGTCCATCTCCGCCTGGGACAGAACGGTGAGCTTGGATGTGTTCACGCCGCAGATCTCTACTTTTCCCTGCATGGTGTTCCTCCTGTGGAATTTGTGATGGAGCGTGTGGAGCGATGTGTGTGGAGTGTGGAGTTATGGTATCGCCTGCGGCGATTTTTCATAATCGTTCCAAAGGGACACGGTAACTCCACATTCCACACGCCAAACTTCACACTATCTCAGTATTCCCCGGTGTTGGGAAATGATACCGAAAAGATGTTTTGGCTGTTTTTCACAAAAAATTTCAGAGAGGTTTCAAGTGGTGACGAAATTTGACACGGAAATTTTACAATTTGTAAACTTTTTCGTCCAACTTTGGCAGGTTTGGGGTGGAGCGGAGCGGTGACGTAACATCTATTTTTTCGGCGGCTGCATCCATTATGCATGAGAGTATACAGACTTTTCCACAGGATGGGAGGTTTTTCCAAAGAAGCGAAATACCTGTTGATAACTCAGAGTTTTCCACATTCTCCACAGAGTTTTCCACAGGAGTTTTCCACAGGGGATGTGGATTGTGGATATTCATTTTTGGTTCACATAACCCGGTGCGACAGCCTTCGCCGGATTTCCCACTTTTTCGCAGTCAGGCGATTTTGCCATGAAGAAAATTTTGTGCAAAAATTCGGACTTGACAAGGGAGGCCCTATGGTATTTCGGGGAGATATTCCGTGGGGGAGGGGCAATGTCCATCTCTCAGCGTGGAGCAGATAAGAAAAGCAAATTTTTTGAAAATAGGGGTTGATTTTGTTTGACAAAAGCGCTATAATGTGTGTCTGTATGGAAAACTTGAAGAAGGAGGTGCGCTACATGCCCAACATTAAGTCCTCTAAGAAGGATGTCATTTCTTCCAAGATCGCTTATGAGAAGAACAAGGCAAACAAGTCCGAGCTGAAGACCAACCTGAAGAAGTTCGACGCTGCTCTGGTTTCCGGTGACAAGGCTGCCGCTGAGGCTGCTTACAAGGTCGCTACCAAGGCTGTTGACCAGGCTGTCAACAAGGGCCTGCTGCACAAGAACAACGCAGCCCGCAAGAAGAGCTCCATGACTCTGAAGCTGAACAAGCTGGCCTGATTTCTCTGAAAATATCTCCCTCCCGTTACTTCGGAGGGAGTTTTTTCATGCCCTTTTTGGGGACGTGAAGGGAAATAGTCGTTTAACTGAGCACCCCAATGCCCTCCCCTTTGGGGAGGGTGCCCCCGAAGGGGGCGGGAGAGGTGCGGAAAGATGTTTGAACAATTACCGGCTTTCGGCGAAAACACACTGTGGAAATACCTCTTCCGCCAGCCCTTCGGGCTGTCACCTTCCCCAAAGGGGAAGGCATCGGGCACTGCTGCGCCTGTGCGATAAATGATAATTTAATATAGAAGTATGCACCCTTTGGTTTATCCTTCGACATTCCTTTTCAAAAATCCCGTTGCGTATTTGTGGGATTTTGATTATAATAAGGGAAATCTTACCGGGAGGTGTCAGATGTGGCGCGGCTGAGTGATCCGATTACCATATTGAAGGGCGTTGGCCCGGCCAAGGCCAAGCTCTTTGCCAACCTGAATATCGTCACCCTCCGGGACCTGATCTGCCATTTTCCCCGGGGCTATGAGGACCGGACGAAGCTGGTTCCCATCGAAAAACTGGAGGTGGATGTGCCGGCCTGCTTTAAGGCCATGGTCATGAACACCCCCAGGACGGCCCACATCCGCAAAGGCCTGGACCTGACCAAGGTACAGGTGGCAGACCACACCGGGCGGCTGAACCTGACCTTCTTCAATAACCGGTATGTGACGGATAACCTGATCTATGGCCGGGAGTACATCTTCTACGGGGCGGTGTCCGGGGATTTTATCGGCTATAATATGACGAATCCCGTCTTTGAGAGTCCCGATGCGCCCGGTGTTACCACCCGCAGGATCTTACCGATCTACCCCTTGACCGCGGGACTGACCAATGCCGCGGTGCTGAAGGCCGTGCGGCAGGCGCTGGCGGTCTGTGACCCGCCTCCGGAGATCTTACCGGAGCCCGTGCGGCAAAAATACGGTATTTTGGGGGCGGAAGAAGCCTACTTTGCCATCCATGAGCCAAAGGATATGGCCCAGGCGGAGCAGGCCAAAAAGCGGATGATCTTCGAAGAGTTCTTCGTGTTCTCCGCGGGCTTGTCCCTCATGCGGGCCTCCCGGGCGGAGAAGAGGACCGCGCCCTACCGCAATACCGACATGGCTCCCTTTTACGCTGCGCTGCCCTTTGCCCTCACCGGGGCACAGAAACGTTCAGTGGAGGAAATTTTGAGGGATTTCCAAAAGGGTGCCCCCATGAACCGTCTGGTCCAGGGCGATGTGGGCAGCGGCAAGACCATGGTAGCCGCGGCGGCCGCCTACTGCGCCGCCCGGAATGGGAAGCAAAGTGCTCTGATGGCGCCTACGGAAATTCTGGCGGAGCAGCATTTCGCTTCCTTCCATAACTTATTGGAACCCCTTGGGATCACGGTGGGCCTGCTGACGGGCTCTATGACCCCGAAACAGAAGAAAAATGTCCGGGAACAGTTGGCGGCCGGGGAGGTCCAGATCATCGTGGGCACCCATGCCCTGCTGACGGATGCCACCCAATTTGCAAGTCTGGGACTGGTCATCGCCGACGAGCAGCACCGCTTCGGTGTGGCCCAGCGGAGCAAGCTTTCCGCCAAGGGAGAAGATCCCCATCTGCTGGTCATGTCGGCCACCCCCATCCCGAGAACCCTGGCGCTGCTGATGTACGGCGACCTGGAGGTGTCCATCCTGGATGAGCGGCCCCCGGGGCGGGAGGATGTGGATACCTTCCTGGTAGGGGAAAGCTACCGGGCAAGGATCAATGCCTTTATCCGCAAGCAGGTGGAGAGCGGCCACCAGTGCTTCGTGGTCTGTCCCGCAGTGGAGGAAAACGAAGAGCTGGGTATCAAGGCGGCTTCCGTCTGGGCGGATACCCTGCAGCAGACGGTGTTCCCGGATCTGCGGATCGCTCTGCTCCACGGCCAGATGAAGGGCGTGGAAAAGGAAATGGCCATGGCCTCCTTTGCAAGAGGGGAAGCTGATGTGATGGTGGCTACCACCGTTATCGAGGTGGGCGTGGATGTGCCCAATGCTACGTTAATGGTCATTGAGGATGCGGACCGGTTCGGACTTTCTCAGCTCCACCAGCTCCGGGGACGGGTTGGCCGGGGAAAGGCGAAAAGCTACTGCATTCTGACTACGCACAACCGAAACCCGGAGACCATCGGGCGGCTCAAAGCCCTGTGCAGGACTACCGACGGTTTTAAGATCGCGGAAGAGGACTTAAAACTCCGTGGCCCCGGCGACTTCTTCGGCTCCCGGCAGTCGGGCCTGCCTGCCTTCCGGGTGGCGGACCTGAGCTTTGACCTGGGGACCCTGAAGGAAGCCCAGGCGGCCTCTGCCCAGTGGATCGAGGAACACGGAACCGCCGACACCCCGGAGGCGAAAGCCTTGAGAGAAAGAATTGGAGAACTGTTCGCAAGGGCGGACGGAACTATGAACTAACAGTGCAGCCCACGTACGGTAGGGCGGGCTGCCCTCAGCCCGCCGCCATAAGCTGCGGTGAAAAACGGCGGCTTGAGGGCAAGCCGCCCTACAGGGAACGGCTTGAATGTATGACAAAATCCTACGGAAAGGATATCGATAGTATGAAAAAACGAATCATTTTAAACTTTTTGATCGCGGCCCTGCTGGTGGCGGCGCTAGCCCCGGTGGCTTATGCTTTGGAGAATGTGAACGTTGCCAGCGGCACCTGCGGTGAGGGCATCACCTGGAGTCTGGACGGCTACACCCTGACCGTTTCCGGCAGCGGTGAGATGGAAGACGGCGCCCCCTGGGCAGACCACAAGGACCATATCGAGCACGTGGTCCTGACCGGCGGCATCACCAAGGTGGGCAAGGAAGCCTTCTATAAATATGACCGTCTGGAAACCGTGGACTTTGGCGATGCCCTGGTGGAGATCGGGGACAAGGCCTTCTACGGCTGCGAGGACATCGACTACATCCATCTGCCTGACACCTTCCGCAAGTTCGGCGCCCAGTCCTTCCGGGCCTGCGAGAGCCTGAAATTCGTCTACTGCGACGGCCCCATGCCCCGGTTCAGCGACAGCTGCCTGACCACCGGAAATTACATCTCCGTATTCTATCCTACCGACAATCCCTGGCCCTGGGAGTATACCAGCCAGCTGGTCCAGAACTTCGGCGGGCGCCTGGGCATCATGATGGGCAACTTTGACGAGAGCGCCGTTATGGAGAACCTGGCGGCTTACGAGCCCACCGAAGAAACGGAAGCTGCAGAGGAAACCACGGAGGTCACCGAAGCTCCCACCGAGGCAACTCAGGCTGCAACGGAAGCCGCCACGGAGCCTGTGGTGGTAGCAGCGGTGGCGACGGAGTCTGTCACCGAAGCCACCGAAGCACCTACCGAAGCCCCCACCGAGGCACCTGCGGAGACAACGGTCCCCGAGACCACCCAGGAAACCACCGCTGCCGTGGAAGAAACGGCGGAGCCTACGGAGCTGGACCTGTTCACCGAGCCTACGGAGGCTGCGGAGGAACCGGCCAAGAAGCTGAAAAGCAACAGCTGGATCGGCCTGGTGATGATCGGCGGTGTGCTGACGTTCCTGATCTCCGGCGCCATGATCTTCCGATCCGTCAGCAAGCGGGGCGGACGGTACCGCTAAAAAGCGCCGCGGCATGCAGCGGAAACGTTTTCGAAAACAGGGGATTTAAAACATTTTTAACAACTGCCGGGAAATTCACCCATTTTGTGAGTTTCCCGGCGTATTTTTTGGTGGGAACGGAAAAAATAAAAAAGTAGTTGTAAGTTCCCCGAAAATGATGTAAAATAGTAAAACCAATACAATGCAAATTTATGCGAACAACTCGCTTTCTGGAGGTTAACGATCATGGAAAAACCTATTGTTCTTGTAATCATGGACGGTGTCGGCAAGGGTGACGGCGGCAGCGGTGACGCTGTTGCGGTTGCCAAGACCCCCACTCTGGACCATCTGCTGGCTACCTGCCCCCATACTTATCTGAAGGCCCACGGCACTGCTGTCGGCCTGCCCAGCGATGACGATATGGGCAACTCCGAAGTCGGCCACAACGCACTTGGCTGCGGCCAGGTCTACTCCCAGGGTGCCAAGCTGGTTGGCGAATCCATCGAAAACGGCGCTCTGTACGCTTCCAACACCTGGAAAGAGCTGGTTGCCAACGCAGCCGGTAAGGCCATGCACTTCATCGGCCTGCTGTCCGACGGCAATGTCCATTCCAATATCAATCATCTGATCGCCCTGCTGCGGCAGGCTCATGCCGAGGGCGTCAAGAAGGCCTACTGCCACATCCTGCTGGATGGCCGTGACGTTCCCGCCACCTCTGCTCCCGAGTATGTGGATATGCTGGAGAAGGTCCTCGCTGAGCTGAACACCGAAGGCTGCGACTACGCCATCGCTTCCGGCGGCGGCCGTATGCAGGTCACCATGGACCGCTACGAGGCCAACTGGGCTATGGTGGAGCGTGGTTGGAGAACTCACGTTCAGGGCCAGGGCCGTATGTTCGCTTCCGCCAACGAGGCTATCGAGACCTACCGGGCTGAGACCGGCTGCATCGACCAGGACCTGCCCGCTTTCGTGGTGGCCCGCAACGGTGAGCCTGTGGCGAAGATCAACAACGGCGACAGCGTCATCCTGTTCAACTTCCGCGGCGACCGTGCCCAGGAAATTTCCCTGGCCTTCGACCGGAAGAACTTCAACAAGTTCGACCGGGGCGATTACACCGGTGTCAAGTTCGCCGGTATGCTGCAGTACGACGGCGACCTGAACATCCCCGAGAACTACCTGGTTCAGCCCCCTGTTATCACCAACACCCTGACTGAGGTGCTCTGCGCCGCCGGTGTTACCGAGTATGCCCTGTCTGAGACGCAGAAGTACGGCCACGTGACTTACTTCTGGAACGGCAACCGCTCCGGCAAGGTCTGCGAGGAGCTGGAAGTCTACGAGGAGATCCCCTCCGATGTTATCCCCTTCGAGCAGGCTCCCGCTATGAAGTCCAAGGAGATCACCGAGAAGATGGTGGAGAACATGGCCTCCAAGAAGTTCCAGTTCCTGCGCTGCAACTTCCCCAACGGCGATATGGTTGGCCACACCGGCGTTATGGACGCTGTCGTCTACGCTATGGAGTGCGTTGACAACGGTCTGAAGGCCATCATCGAGGCTGCTGACAAGTACGGCTACACCGTGCTGATCACCGCCGACCATGGCAACGCTGACCAGATGACCGAGACCAAGAAGGGCAAGACCTCTGTCCGTACCGCCCATTCCCTGAACCCCGTTCCCTTCATCATCTACGACAAGGATAACGAGTGGACCATCAAGGACGGCGCCTACGGCCTGGCAAACGTTGCCCCCACCGTGGTCAAGATGATGGGTCTGACCGCTCCCGAGTGCTGGGAAGCTTCTATGGTATAACCAGAAGATAAGAACCGTAGGGTGGGGGCTTGCCCCCACCGCGATTCGAACGATATATCCCTGTATCGCCCGCTGGGCGATGTGATCCGTAAGGATCACCGGTGGGGGCAAGCCTCCACCCTACAGAATCCTATAAAATTTTGGAGGTACTGATCTATGGTTCGTCATGAAAATGAGAACGGCAGCGTGAACGTCAGCACCAATGTGTATACCGACATCGTGGGTACCGCCGCGGCCAACTGCTTCGGCGTGAAGGGCATGGCAGCCCGGAGCCTGACGGATGGCGTTTATCATCTGCTGCGTAAGGAGTCTGTGGGCAAGGGCGTGAAGGTCCAGTTCCATGAGGATGGCTCCATTTCCATCGACCTGCACATCGCTGTGGACAACGTGAATATGAACGCCGTGGGCGCATCCATCATTTCCGAAGTCCGCCACCAGGTCACCAAGTGCACTGGCACCCAGGTCCGGGCTGTCAACGTCTATATCGATTCCATGATGATCGGCTGATATACGGAGGTATAAATTAAGTGAAACAGATTATCAACGGCGCCGATCTTCGCAGAATGATCATCAGCGCTGCTGCTGCGATAGAGATCAACAAGCAGGCCCTGAACGACCTGAACGTGTTCCCCGTCCCCGACGGCGACACCGGCACCAATATGTCCATGACCATCAACGCCGCTGCCGGCGACCTGCGCAAGACCGAGGATCCCGCTCTGGGTCAGGCTGCAAAGGTGGCTGCCTCCGCCATGCTGCGGGGCGCAAGAGGCAACTCCGGCGTTATCCTCAGCCTGCTGTTCCGGGGTATCTCCAAGCGGCTGAAGGGCGCGGACCATGCAGACGGCGTTCTGTGGGCTGAGGCTCTGCAGGAGGGCGTGGATGCCGCCTACAAGGCTGTCATGAAGCCCGCCGAGGGCACCATCCTGACCGTCTCCCGCCTGGCTGCTGCCAAGGCTACCGAGGCTGCCAAGGAGAACAACCACATCGAGTTCGTCCATGCCGCTGCCATTGAAGAGGCCAAGATCGCGCTGGCCAACACCGTCAACCAGAACCCCGTGCTGAAGAAGGCCGGCGTTGTGGACGCAGGCGGCAAGGGCTGGCTGGTGGCTCTGGAGGCCATGATGGCTTCCCTCCAGGGCAACGATGTCATCGTTCCCGAGGGTGTGGCTGCTGCCGACGTGAAGGAATCCGCCAACTTTGACGATTTCGACACCGACGACATCACCTTCACCTACTGCACCGAGTTCATCATCCAGCGGGAGAACGACAACGATCCCGAAAAGCTGAGAGACTTCCTGTCCAGCCTGGGCGACAGCCTGGTCCTGGTGGACGACGACGAGATCATCAAGGTCCACGTCCATACCAATGACCCCGGAAAGGCTCTGCATGAGGCCATCGACTACGGCTCTTTCGTCACCGTGAAGATCGAGAACATGCGCCTGCAGCACACCGAGAAGGTCATGACCGAGGCCGAGAAGGCTCCCAAGATTGCCGAACCTGAGAAGGCTCTGGGCGTTGTCTCCGTCTGTGCAGGCGACGGCCTGGCAGACGTGTTCCTGAATCTGGGCGTTGACCAGATCATCTCCGGCGGTCAGACCATGAACCCCAGCACCCAGGATATCCTGGAGGCTGTCAACAAGGTCCCCGCTGAGACGGTCTTCGTTCTGCCCAACAACAAGAACATCATCATGGCTGCCGAGCAGGTGGCCGGCCTGACCCCCAAGAACGTGGTGGTCATCCCCTCCAAGACCGTACCCCAGGGCGTGACCGCTATGCTGGGCTTCAACCCCGAGGGCTCCATTGAGGAGAACACCGAGGCGCTGACCGAGGCCCTGTCCACCGTGGACACCATGCAGATCACCTATGCCGCCCGGAATTCCGATTTCGACGGCTACGATATCCACGAGGGCGACTACCTGGCCCTGTACGGCAATCAGCTCTTCGGCACCAGCCAGGATATCAAGGTGTTGCTGAAATCCCTGGCCGAGAAGGTCCGGGACGATGGCAAGGAGTATATCACCATCTACTACGGCGCGGATGTGAAGGAAAAGCACGCTCAGAAGGCTGCTGACCTGTTTGCTGACATCTGCCCCAATGCAGACGTGAACCTCCTGAACGGCGGCCAGCCTGTTTACTACTATCTGATCTCCGCAGAATAAAGCAAAAACGTACGCCCGTTGCCCAACCAGGGCGGCGGGCTGTTTGCTTTGGGAATGAGAAGATAAATTGTAGTTTAGCTGTGCAGAAACGAAAAACGCATGTCATTGCGAGGAGGCCAAAGGCCGACGTGGCAATCTCCCTGCAAGTTTGCGGTTGCTAGCATTTTATGCTTCTGCGCGGATATTTGGAGGGGATTGCCACGCCAGTGTGCGCACTGGCTCGCAATGACATCCACGTTTCGATGGTGTGATAAACGATAATTTATCGGTGTATGGAACCTAACCTCCCGGCATAAGCTATCCCGATAAGGAGGGATGGCGATGCGGGAATTTCCACGGGGTGGGCTCATCGGGAAAGCGGTCCACTTTGGTCGGGCTGTGGCAGCGCTGCGGATTCCGCTGTATGCGGCCAATGCCAGCTTCTTCATTGTGCTGGCGGTGTTTCCCGCCTTGTTGTTGCTGCTGGGATTGCTGCGGTATACCCCGCTGGAGGTCGAACGGCTGGGAGAGATGCTCTCCGGTGTCCTTCCGGAAGCCCTGTTGGAAAGCGCGGAAGAGCTGATCCTGCTGACCTATGACAATACCTCCGGGGCGGCCCTGGGACTTTCTGCGGTGACCACATTGTGGTCCGCCAGCCGGGGGATCTACGGACTGCTCATCGGCCTGAACGGGGTGTATGGGGTGGCGGAGGACCGGGGATACTTTTATACCCGGCTCGTCAGCGTGGCATATACCTTTGCCTTTCTCGTTGTGCTGCTGCTGACGCTGGCGCTGCATGTATTCGGAACCCGGCTGTTTGGTTTGCTGCGCAGTGCGTCCCGTCCCTTTTTCCGGTTTCTTGCGGATATTATTGATTTTCGTTTCTTCCTGCTGCTGTTTCTGCAGACGGGGATCTTTACCGCCATGTTCATGGCTTTGCCCAATCAAAAGAATCGGTTCTGGGACAGCCTGCCCGGGGCACTGCTGGCCTCTTCCGGATGGCTGGTGTTTTCGGACCTGTATTCCATCTATGTGGAGCATTTCGCCCACCTGAGCAATGTCTATGGGTCCGTGTACGCCGTGGCCCTGAGTATGCTGTGGCTGTACTGCTGCATGGCCATCGTGTTTTACGGCGGGGCCTTGAACCGGTATCTGATGGAGCGGTAGATTGTAGTTTATCTAAGCACCCTAATGCCCTCCCCTTTGGGGAGGGTGCCCCCGAAGGGGGCGGGAGAGGTGCGACAAGATGTTTGAACAATTACTGGCTTTCGGTGAAAACGCACCGCGGAAATACCTCTTCCGTCAGCCCTTCGGGCTGCCACCTTCCCCAAAGGGGAAGGCATCGGGTGCTGCCGCGCCAGTGCAATAAACGATAATTTATTTCCCAATTGTAAATTTTTTCCTTGTTTACGACCTGTTCACAGTTATTTCTTAGAATAATATTAAAAAGGAGGGGTCCGGATGTTTGGATATGTGTCAGCCAATTTTGGGGAATTGACAAAGGAGCAGAAGCAGCGGTATAATGCCATATATTGCGGTATCTGCCGGCGGATCCGGGTCCAGTCCGGACAGGCGGCCCGGATAGGGCTGAGCTATGATATGGCTTTCCTGGCTGCCTTGCTCATGAGCCTGTATGAACCGGAGGAAGAAAGCGGAAAGCGGGCCTGTGCCCTGCATCCGGTGAAGCCCCGGGCCTGGGTGGATACCCCTTATGTCCAGTATGCGGCGGATATGAATGTGGCATTGGCCTACTATAACTTCCTGGATGACTGGGAGGATGACGGCAAACGCAGCGCGAAAATGATGGCGGAACTGTTTTCGAAACACCTGCCGGAGATCGAGGGACGCTATCCCCGCCAGTGTGGGGCCATAAAAGACTGCATCACCCGGCTCAGCGAATTGGAAAAGGCGGGCTGCGGAAATCCCGACGAACCGGCTGCCTGCTTTGGTGAGCTGATGGGAGAGCTGCTTACTTACGAGGAAGATATCTGGGCACCCACTTTGCGTCAGATGGGACAGGCCCTGGGCCGGTTCATCTACCTGCTGGACGCGGCCCTGGATTATGACAAAGATGCGAAAAAAGGAAAATACAACCCCTATCTTGCCATGGGCACCGGAAAAGACTGGGCCCGGTGGGAAGAATACCTGGTGTTGACCATGGGCCGCTGCACGGCAAATTTTGAGAAGCTGCCCCTGGTTCAGGATAAGGCGCTGCTGGATAACATTCTCTACAGCGGCGTGTGGGTAAATTACAGAAGGAATCGAAAAGAGGAGGATCAGCCATGATCGACGATCCTTATAAGGTGCTGGGGCTGAGCCCCGATGCTTCTGACGAGGAAGTAAAACGGGCTTACCGCCGGCTGGCAAAGAAATATCACCCGGACTTAAACCCCGGGGATCAGGAGGCGGCCCGGAAGATGCAGGAGGTCAACGCGGCCTACGAACAGATCAAGGACCCGGACAAGTTCCGCCAGCAGCAGAGCGGCTATGGCAGCAATGCTTACGGCGGTGGGTACTATGACCCCTTCGGAGGCTACCGCCAGCAGAGCTACGGCGGAAGCCAGAGCGGCGACCAGTACCAGCAGGCAGCGAGCCAATACATCCGCTTCGGCCGGTACCGGGAGGCGCTGAACGCCCTGCAGAGCAGCCCGGAGCGCAATGCCCGGTGGTATTATCTCAGCGCCCTGGCCAACGACGGGCTGGGCAACCAGGTGACGGCTTTGGAGCACATCCGCAAGGCTGTCAGCATGGACCCGGACAATCTGGAATATCAGCGTGTGTTGAGCCAGATCGAGCACGGCGGCGCGGCCTACCGCCAGCAGGCGGGGAACTTCCGTGGCTTCACCATGGGCGGGGATCCCTGCACGAACCTGTGCCTGTGTTATCTGTTCAACCTCTTCTGCTGCGGCGGCCGGGGCTGGATCCTCTGCTGTTGAGATAAATTGTAGTTTAGCTGAGCACCCCAATGCCCTCCCCTTTGGGGAGGGTGCCCCCGAAGGGGGCGGGAGAGGTGCGGAAAGATGTTTGAAAAATTACCGGCTTTCGGCGAAAACGCATCGCAGAAATACCTCTTCCGTCAGCCCTTCGGGCTGCCACCTTCCCCAAAGGGGAAGGCATCGGGCGTTCCCGCGCCAGTGCGATAAACGATAATTTACATTGCTTGACACCACTCTTTTACCGTGCTACAATATCCCTGACAATTTGATAACCCATTGCGTGGCAGGCGGGGCGGTTGGCTCCGGCTGCTGAACAAGATAACCGGGTGAAAATCCCGGACGGTACCGCCGCTGTATGTGCTGACGGGGTCGATCAAAGGCGAAAGCCGGTCACTGGGGGTTCCCGGGAAGGCAGATCGAACCTGCGTGAAAACGCGAAGGCATGAGTCAGAAGACCTACGCAATGTTGGCTCCTCATCCCTGCGTGATTATGGGGGTGTGTTTGTCGCAGAAAAACGGCTGCGGTGCTGATCAATGGCACCGCAGCCTATTTGCATCTTTAGGAGGAAAGAAACATGAAGAACAAGAAACTGATCATCGCCATCATCGCCCTCGTGGCCGTCGTTGCCCTTATGGCCGGACTTTCCGTAGCGGCCAAGCCGGAAACGGTGGAGGGCAGCAAGCAGGTCACGGTGCAGATCGTCTACCAGGACGGCACGGAAAAAAGCATGGAGTATGGCACCGACCTGGAATACCTGTCCGAGCTGCTGCTGGAAAAGGAACTGGTGACGGGCTACGCTTCCGAGGAATACGGCTTCACCATCGAATCTGTGGACGGCATTACCTTGGACTGGGAGAAGGATGGCGCGTACTGGGCCCTGTATGAAGGGGAGGAATACGCCACCACCAGCGCGGCGGGCATCGTTCTGACAGACGGCGGGGTGTACAAGCTGGTGTATGAAACGTTCTGACGGAAAGCTCACCCTTCGGGAGATCGTGCTCTTCGGATTGCTTGGCGCCATGACCTTTGGCGCCAAGTATGTGATGAGCTTTTTGCCCAACGTTGAGCCGGTATCTCTGATGGTGATGCTGTTTGCGGTGGTCTTCGGGAAAAAATGGGTGTATCCCGTTTACCTGTATGTGGCTATGGAGATCCTGTTTTACGGCATCAGCCTGTGGAACATCAATTACCTGTATATCTGGGCGGTTCTGGCCATTGCGGCTACCTTTCTGCGGGATATGGAGCAGCCTCTGGCCTGGGCCCTGCTGTCGGGCGTTTACGGCCTTCTGTTCGGGGCCCTCTGCGGCATCGTGGATGTGTTCATCGGCGGATTCCCCTATGCCATTGCCAAATGGATCTCCGGGATCCCCTTCGATATCTCCCATTGCGTGGGCAACTTCTTCATCGCCCTGGTGCTGTTCAACCCCCTGCGGAGGCTGCTGGAGGGGCAGTATACCAAAATGTGCAGATGAATAAAAAGGTTTTGTAGGGGAGGGGCACTGCCCCTCCCCTGCGGAGTGGGTATTCGATAAAGAATATTTGACAACAGAAAATCCGGCTTGCAGATGATTCTGCAAGCCGGATTTTTATACCTCTTTGTACATCCCGGCGGCATCGTCCTTGCGGACGTTGTCTGCCACTTCCAGGACTTCTACTGCAACGGTGCGGGTGCCCATGGCAATCTCGATCTTGTCGCCAACTTTTACATCGTAGCTGGCTTTGACCACCCGGCCGTTGACGCTGATGCGGCCGTTGTCGCAGGCTTCGTTGGCGACGGTGCGGCGCTTGATCAGGCGGGATACTTTCAAAAATTTGTCTAATCTCATAGGTTTACTTTGCAACGTTGTCCTTCAGGGCTTTGCTGGCCTTGAAGGCGGGGACACGGGTGGCGGGGATCTCGATGGCTTCCTTGGTATGGGGATTGCGGCCGACGCGGGCTTCCCGCTCCTTGGTTTCGAAGGTGCCGAAGCCGGAGAGCTGTACCTTCTCGCCCTTCACCAGAGCCAGCGTGATGGCATCAATGGCGGCGTTCAGGACCCGTTCGGTATCTTTTTTCGTCAGGCCTGCGTGCTCCGCGGCGATGGCGATCAGTTCGGTTTTGTTCATTCCTGCATCCTCTTTCCTAATACAAAAATCGGATTTAGATTAACATAACTTTCCGAAAAAAGCAAGTTATTTTTCAGGAAATATCACAATTTCAGAAGTTTTGCGATTTTTTCGCCCTTAGGCAGCAGCAAGCAGTCTTCCCGGGTGACTACCTTGATCTTCACGGCAGCCAGAACATAGGCAATTACGCCTACGGCGATGGGGGCACCGCAGAGGATCAGACGGCTGGTCAGGCCCAGCATCTTAAGGCCGGTGAAGGCACCAAAGACGAAGACACCCATAATGAGGGCAGCCAGGAAGGGCCGCAGCAGGTTGCGCAGGATGGCAGGGGGATGGGGAAGCAATGTGCGGATGGAATAGATGTTCAGAACGGAGATCGCCAGGTAGCACAGCAGGGTGCCCACGGGGGTGCCTACGATGCCGATATTGGGGTTGCCCGTCAGGATAAACACGGCTGCCAGCTTCAGTACGCCGCCGAGGAGCATGTTGATGACGGGGCGGCCAGCGTAGCCGTGGGCCTGCATGATGGCGGTGGTCACCAGGACGACCGCGTTGAACATGATGGAGAAGCCCAGGATGGTCATAAGCCGGGTGGCCAGTACCAGATTATCCCCGGTGTAGCCGCCTAAAAGGGCGGTGACAGGCTCTGCCAGCAGGCCCAGACCGAAGGCGCAGGGCATGGAGATCAGGCCGGTGATCCGGGCGGCGGATTCTTCGGTGGCCTTGGCCTCCGCGTCATTGCAGGTGGTGAGCTGGGCGGTGATGGCGGGGATAATGGAGATGGTGATGGGAGTGATGAAGGAGCAGGGCATATTGAAAATGGTCTGGGTCATGCCGTAAATGCCCCGCATGGTGTCGGCAGCGGCCTGGGAATAGCCCAGATCCAGCAGGCGGCCCATGTAGATCTTGGTTTCCAGCATAGTCAAAAATTGCAGGCCCGCGCTGCCCAGGGTGATGGGAATGGCGATGATCAGCAATCCCTTGGCGGTATCGGAGAAGGTGCGGGGTTCTTCAGTGGTCTGGGGCAGGTCCGGATAGACTTTCCGGAAGCAGCCGAAGAGGTAGATGGAGGACACCAGGCAGCTGGCCGTGACACCCAGGATGGCACCGCCTGCGGCCAGAGCCACACTGTTTGTGGTCTTCAGCAGCAGCCAGGCGGCGATGATGCCTACGATGAGCTTGACCACGGCTTCCAGCACCTGGGAAATGGAGGTGGGGAGCATGTTGCTCTGGCCCTGGAAGAAGCCCCGGAAGGTGCTCATGATGCAGATCAGCAGCACACAGGGGCCAAGGCAGCCGATGGCGGCCCAGGCATCCGGCTGGTTCTGGAATGCTGCCAGCTGACGGCAGAAGAGGGTCATCAGCAGGGTGCCGGTGATACCCAAGGCCAGGAAGATTCCCCGGGCAGTATTGTAGATCCGGCGGACCTGGTTATAGTGCTTGAGGGAGCTGGCCTGGGAGATCATACGGCTCATGGCCACAGGCAGGCCTGCGGTGGAGATCATCAGCAGAACATTGTAAATTTCGTAGGCGGTATTAAAATAACCGAAGCCCTGTTCACCGATGATGGCATTCAGCGGGATCTTATACAGTGCGCCGATGACCTTGACAATGGCGGTAGCCATGGCAAGCAATGCGGTGCCCTGCAGGAAGTTTTGCTTTTTCTGAGATTCGGACATGGAAAGACTCCTTTTAGTAGGGGAGGGTCTTGACCCTCCCGGTGATTTTGGGAACAAAATCACATCGTCGCAGACGATCATCCGTGTTGTTTATTTCCCTTTGGGAAATCCCAAATTGCAATGCAATTTGGGCGGGAGGGTCAAGACCCTCCCCTACGAATTTTGGGTGTAGGTTTCTTCAAACAGCTTGGGGATGGCGTAGGTAGTTAGTTCTTCCACCACTTCCTTCAGGTCGATGGTGGGGAAGTGGCCGTTCTGATAGAGAATGTTGCCCCGAACCATGGTCAGGGCTACGTCGCCGCCTTTGGCGGACCAGACAAGGCCGTTGAGGACATTGTGGCAGGGCATCAGGTGGGGGGCGGAGAAGTCGATGAGGGCGATATCCGCATCCATACCCACCTGCAGCATACCGCACTGGGTGCTTCGGCCCTGGGCCTGGGCTCCGGTGACGGTGGCCATCATCAGGGCGGCGGAGGAGGGCAGGGAGGCGGGGTCGCCGCTTTCTTTTCTTGCATCCATGGCGGCGAAGCGCAGCACCTCGAACATATCCAGGTTGCCGCATTCGATGGCACCGCCGGTGCCCAGGGCCACGTTCATGCCGGACTTGACACAGTCCAGAATGGGGGTGGATCTCTGTCCGGATTTATAAGCGGCCAGGGGCGTGGCCACAGCGGAAACCTTCTTCTTACCAAGAAGTTTACGCTCGAAGTCTTCCAAATATGTACAGCCTGCGGCGGTGGCGGGGACGGCGAAGACATTGTGGCAGTTTAACAGCTCGCCGGGACCCATACCGGTGCGGTCCATGCAGGACTCGGCTTCGGCTTTGGACTCAGCCAGATGCAGCTGCATGCCAAGGCCCTGTTCGCTGGCATAGCCCGCCAGGGCTTCCCAGAGCTTGTAGTTGCTGGTGTATTCGGCATAAATGCCTGCATCGATCTTGATGCGGCCGTTGTCGTAGTCATGCCACTTGTTTACGACCTTTACCAGCTCCTGGCACTGCTCATCGGTGTCGAAGTCAAAGTCCTCGTTTTCGTCAATGAAGCGGTAGGCGGAAAGGGCCAGATTGGCTTTGATACCGGACTGGGCCACGGCTTCGGCGGTGGCATTTGGGTAGTAGTACAGGTCGGAGACGGAGGTGACGCCGAAGCGCAGGCATTCGGCGATGGACAGCAGGGCGGCTGCTTTTGCGCTGCGGGAGTCCATCTTGGCCTCCTTCTGCAGCAGGGCCTGGAGGGCTTCGGTATTACCCAGGTCATCGGTATAGCTGCGCAGGCCGGAGGTTGCCAGGTGGGTATGGCAGTTGATGAGGCCGGGGATGGCTACCATGCCGGTGCCGTCGATGATGGTCCTGGGCTGCTCCTTGGGAGCGGATTTTTCAATGGAGACGATCTTGCCGTTTTCGATGCCGATGTAGGCGCCGAAGATCACATCCATTTTGGGATTCATGGTCACAGCGGTGACATTGGAAATTAGGGTGTCCAAAGGGATACTTCCTTTCGTAGGAAAATAAGGCTTCTCCTTGAGGAGAAGCTGTCAGCGGAGCTGACTGATGAGGTGTACAGTACAAGTTGCGCCAGAGTAGGGCTTGCGGTGAGATGGTACTGCGTTAACACCTCATCCGTCTCGCCTTTGGCGAGCCACCTTCTCCTCAAGGAGAAGGCTTTACTTCATCAATGCAAACAATTCTTCCTTCTGCCGCAGAACATCGTCGATCATTTCGATGTACTGTTCCGGGAATTTGGGGTTGTGGAAGCGCTTCAGGGTGCCGTCGGGGAAATTGACCTTGTTCATGCCGCCGCCGCCCAGGGAGAGGATGGTGTGGACCTCCTCCATCATGTAGATGTTGTACAGGCAGTCCAAATTATCCCGGCTCCAGCCTACGTTTTCGAAGGAGCCCGACATGTATTTCTGACGGTAGAGGTAGTAGGGCTTGTAGCCCAAGCTACGCAGGGTTTGGTTGGCGTAGTCCACCATGGCGGTGACTTCTCCGGCGGTGGACAGGCCTTCCCGCTTTTCGAAAAGGTCGGCACCTTTTTTCAGGGCCAGGGTGTGGACGGTGATGTTGGCGGGGTCCAGGGCGGCGACAGCGTCCAGAGAACGCTTGAAACCGTCAAAGTTATCCTGGGGCAGGCCGGCGATCAGGTCCATGTTGATGGCCTTGAACCCGGCCTCTATGGCTTCTCCGTAGGCCCGGACCACATCGGCGGCCTTGTGGGGCCGTCCGCAGGCCCGGAGCACATGATCCTCCATGGTCTGGGGGTTGATGCTCATGCGGTCGGCACCGTGCTGACGGATGGTGCGCAGCTTCTCGGCATCCAGTGTGTCGGGACGGCCGCCTTCCACGGTGAATTCGATGCACCGGGAAAGGTCGAAGGAATCCCGGATGGCATCCAGCAGGTAGGCCATCTGAGGCGTGGACAGGGTGGTGGGGGTGCCTCCGCCGATGTAGATGGTGCGCACCTGTTTGCCCGAGTCGGCCAGCAGCTTTCCGGTATAGGTCAGTTCCTTGGTGAGGGCATTTAAGTAGGGGTCCAGAAGCTCTGTCTTTTTACCGATGGTGCGGCTGACGAAGCTGCAATAGGTGCAGCGGGTGGGACAGAAGGGGATGCCCACATACAAGGACAGGTCGCTGGGCTGCAGCAGTTTGGCGGCCTCCACCGTGGAGATGGAACAATCCACCGCCAGTTTGCGGCGCTCTTCGGTGACGTAGTAGACATCCTTCATCAGCTTGTCTGCTGATTTGGGAGTACCGCCTTCCAGCATATGCCTGGTGGTGATCTTGGTGGGCCGGACACCGGCCAGAGCGCCCCAGGCGGGAATGCTGGGCAGAAGCTGGGCAGCCGCCAGGTAATAGCTCTGCTGCAAGGCACGGCGGCGCAGGCGTACCGTTTCCTCCGCGGCTTTGATGCGGCGGGAGGCGGTGGCGGTCTTGCCGTTTATGGTGATCTTTGCGGAGGCTGTCAGCCAAACCTTACCCCGGTGGAGGGTGGAGAAGGCTTCTCCTTCTGTGCCCTCGGGGAACAGGGCCATTTGCAGCTGCTCCACGGCATAACGGTCATCATGACCGGTGAGTGTCAGTTTCATAGAGTTTCCTCGGATGATTGCAGTCATTGCGAGCCAGTGCTCACACTGGCGTGGCAATCTCCCTAAGGTTTCGGAAAACTAGGGGGATTGCCACACCAGTCTGCGGACTGGTTCGCAATGACATGCACGTTTTTATCTCATGTAGGGATTATACTTCTTTTCGTCCCGCAAGGTTGTCGAACCGCCGTGGCCGGGGAGGACCCAGAGGTTGCCTTCGATAGAGGCGAGGCGTTTCAGGGACTGCAAAATGGTGGCCCAGTCGCCGCCGGGCAGATCCGTGCGGCCGCAGGAGCCCTCGAAGAGGGTGTCGCCGGAAATGAGGGTGTTTTCCACCAGCAGGCAGACGGAACCGGGGGTATGGCCGGGGGTGTGCAGGATGGCAATATCCAGGCCTGCCAGGTGCAGCTGTGTGCCCTCGGTGTAGGTTTTGGTATAGTACAGGGGGCCTGCGGTCATCATGGGGGGCATGGCCAGGTCGGCGGGGTGGATGTATACCTCACAGCCGGTTTCTGCTGCCAGCTCTTTTACACCGCCTACATGGTCGAAATGGCCGTGGGTCAGCAGGATGGCTTCCAGCTCTAAACCCAGAGCATCCAGCTTGTCCAGGACCACATCCGGGGTATAGCCGGGGTCGATGACACAGCAGGTTTTGGAAGCTTCCTCATGGATAATATAGCAGTTGGTCTGGTAAGCGCCTAAGGCAAGGGCGTGGACTTTTAACACGGAAATTCCTCCTTGAAATGCTAAATGCTAAATTGACTGTCATTCAGCATTTAGCATTTATCATTTCGCACTATTTGCGGCGGGGGGTGTCCATCAGCTGATCGGTGTCCAGGATCAGGGTAACGGGGCCGTCGTTGATGGATTCCACCTTCATGTCGGCACCGAATTCGCCGTGCTGGGGAGGGTAGCCCAGTTCGGCGCAGATGGACAGAAATTTTTCATACAGGGCGTTGCCCAGTTCGGGACCGGCGGCGTCGGTGAAGCTGGGGCGGCGGCCCTTGCGGCAGTTGCCGTAGAGGGTGAACTGGCTCACTACCAGGACTTCGCCGCCAACAGCGTCCAGCCCCAGGTTCATTTTGCCGTTTTCATCCTCAAAAACACGAAGGCCCAGGGCCTTTTCGGCAAGATAACGGCATTCCTTTTCCGTATCCTCCGGGCCAACGCCCAGCAGGATCAGAAAACCTTTGCCGATTTTTCCGTTCACGCGGCCGTCAATGGTGACGGAGGCGGATTTGACTCGGGTAAGTACAGCGCGCATAATATCTCCTTTAATGCAGAATGCTAAATTCTAAATGCTAAATGTACGGATGATCCATTTAGCATTTATCATTCAGCATTTTGCATTTTAATTTATACTTGTCCTCTTCTGGATGCCACCACGTCACGGATGTTCAGGAGCTTTTTACGGATGGTTTCCAGTTCGGCTACGTTTTTGACTTCAAAGCGGACAGTGAACATGCTGCGGCCGCCGGGGAGGTCTTTGCCTACCAGCTCCTTGACACGGACACGGGCGGAGGTCATGACGGTGGCCACGTCCAGCAGCAGGCCGTCTCTTGTGATGCAGTCCAGCTCCAGAGTGGTCTCGAAGGGCTGCTCTTCCTGGGTGGCCCAGCGGACACGGACCCAGCGGGCAGCCTGGCGGGGATCATCCCGGTTGGCGGCGTTGGGGCAGTCGGCCCGGTGGACACTGACACCGAAGCCCTTGGTAATGAAGCCGGCAATGGCATCGCCGGGAACGGGGGTACAGCACTTGGCGAACTTGATCATGCAGGATTCGATGTCCTCCACGATGACACCGTTGATACCGTGGCGGTCCTGGAGGACGGCTTCGGAATCGGGCTTGATCCGCAGAGGCATGGACTTTTCCACGTTCTGGGCCTTGATGGCCTTGGTGATGTCGTCCCGGATCCGGCCCACGGCCTTGGTGGCAGTCAGGCCGCCGTAGCCGATGGCGGCGTACATATCGTCCCAGTTGCCGAAGGACAGCTTTTTCAGCAGGTGGGGTTCCAGGTCGGGATCGGAGAGAACGGTGAGAGGCAGGCCCATCCGCTTCATCTCGGATTCGAAGGAGGCACGGCCGTGGACGATGTTCTCGTCCCGCTTTTCCTTCTTGAACCACTGCTTGATCTTGGTGCGGGCCTGGTTGGACTTACAGATGGTCAGCCAGTCACGGCTGGGGCCCTTGGCGGACTTGGAGGTCAGGATCTCCACAATGTCGCCGTTTTTCAGCTTGGCATCGATGTTGGCGATGCGGTTGTTGACCTTGGCACCGATCATGGCGTTGCCGACGCCGGAGTGGATGGCGTAGGCAAAGTCGATGGGGGTGGAGCCGTTGGGCAGGGAGACCACACGGCCCTTGGGGGTGTAGACGAAGACCTCGTCGTCGAACATGTCGATCTTCATGGACTGGACGAACTCTTCGGCATCGGAGTCCTGCTGGGTCTCCAGCAGACGGCGGACCCATTCGAAGTCCTTTTCCGTGCCGCCGCCGGTGCCCTGCTTATACTTCCAGTGGGCGGCAATGCCGTATTCCGCAGTCTCGTGCATCTCCCAGGTCCGGATCTGGACCTCGAAGGGGATGCCCTGCTTGCCGATGACGGTGGTGTGCAGGGACTGGTACATATTGGGTTTGGGGGTGGAGATGTAGTCCTTGAACCGTCCGGGAACCAGATTGAACAGGTCGTGGACATGGCCCAGGACGTTGTAGCAGTCGGGGATGGAATCTACCACCACCCGGAAGGCGTAGATGTCGTACAGCTCGTCGATGGTCTTGTTTTGGTTCTGCATCTTGCGGTAGATGGAGTAAACGTGCTTGATGCGGCCATAGGTCTTGCTGCGGATGCCCATGCGGGTGAGACGGTCGGTGATCTTATCCTGGATGGTGTTCATGAACTGCTCGTCCTGGTCCTTGTGGGCGGACAGGTGGCTCATGATCTCTTCATAATCATTGGGAGCCAGGTAGCGCAGGGACAGGTCTTCCAGCTCCCACTTGATCCGCTGCATACCAAGACGGTGGGCCAGAGGAGCATAGATATCCATGGTTTCCCGGCATTTCTTGATCTGCTTGGCGGGGGTCTGGTACTGCATAGTGCGCATATTGTGAAGCCGGTCGGCAATTTTGATCAGCACCACCCGGATGTCCTTGGACATGGCCATGAACATCTTGCGCAGGCTCTCCATCTGGGCCTGCTCGGAGGTGGTGAAGTCGGTTCGGGTCAGTTTGGTGACACCCTCCACCAGCTCCGCCACAGTATCGCCGAAGAGCTTGGCGATGTCCTCATGGGATGCGTCGGTATCTTCGATACAGTCGTGGAGCAGGGCACCTAAGATGGCATCCATATCCAGACCGATCTCGGCGACCACCTGGGCCACGGCCAGGGGGTGGATGATATAGGGGGAACCGTCCTTGCGCTTCTGGTACTGGTGCTTGGCGTTGGCGTACTCTACGGCCTTATCGATCAGCGCCATGTCCGCATTGGGCATGTGCTTCATAATGGCCTGGTGCATGGACGCATAGTGTTCTTCAAAGGTTTCCATAATTCTCAGCTCTCTTTCGCTTTCAGCAGGCGCTGCATGGTTTGGCTGGTGTTCAGGTCGGCTTTCCCGGTGCCGGGAGTCAGACGGATGGTGATATGCTTATGCTGCCGGGTGACTTCCAGCAGTCCTACGTCCCGGAAGATATCCAGGCAGGTCATCAGCTGGCCCAGACTCATGGGCTTATTGGTCCAGCGGACGATCTTGCGGCACAGGCAGATGGGGGATTCCTGGATCTGGGCCGGGGCGGCGGCTAAATAGCGCCAGACCATGGCCAGAGTGGCCCGCTCGGGAAGCAGGGCGGCTGCGGCCTGGGCCGTAATGCGGCCGGACAGCAGGGCGTGGTAAGCGGCGGCTTCGGGGGAGCATTCGGCATTGCAGCTGGGGCGGATGTCCAGTACGTTCATCTGCACGCTGCGTTCACCCCGGAATTCGTTGATCTGGGGAGTAAAGGCGACATCCACCATGTCACCGGACTGGATGGAAACAGACTCCGGGCTGGCGGAGAAATAGATGGCGTTCAGGCCGTAGCGGCCACAGCGCAGCCGCAGGCGCATATGCCGTCCGCCGCCCACCCTGGTGATGCGCTCGATGGTCAGGTTTTTCATCATCAGCACCGGCTTGGGACAGCAGTTGCCACAGGGCTCCAGCACGGAGAGGGACTCAATGTTGTGGATGGTCAGCAGCTCCGCCGGGATGGCGCAGTCGATGTCCAGAGAGGTCCGGGGGGTATCGTCGGAATAGTAGCCCGCGGCCAAAGCACAGACCTGACGGCGGAATTCCGGGATATTGCTGCGGGTGATGGTAAAGCCTGCGGCCAGCTCATGGCCGCCGTAGCTTTCCAACAGTGGGGCCAAGGCCGTCAGGGAGGAGAACAGGTTGAAGCCGCCATGGCTGCGGGAGCTGGCTTTGCCGTGCTCACCGTCCAGGCAGATCAGGAAGGCGGGGCAGGCGTATTCTTCGGCAATGCGGCTGGCCACGATGCCCACAACGCCCTGATGCCAGCTTTCGTCAGCCAAAACGATGGCCTCAGGGGGCTGGCCTGTGGGAAGCATGGAGACTGCCTGGTCATAGATGCTGGATTCCACGGCCTGGCGCTGGCGGTTCAATTCGCACAGCGCTCTGGCTACCTGGGTGGCCCGGGCCGGGTCGTCGGTGAGGAACAGCTCCACGGCCAGCTCGATCTGGCCCATACGGCCTGCGGCATTGATCCGGGGAGCCAGCATGAAGCCGATGGAGGAGGAACTGACGGTCCTGGGGTCGCAGCCGCTTTCCGCCATCAGAGCGGCGATACCGGGGCGTTTGGTGCGGCTCAGGCTTTCCAGTCCCCGGGCCACGAAGACCCGGTTTTCCCCCTGAAGGGGCATGACGTCTGCCACGGTACCCAGGCAGACCATGTCGGCGTATTCCTGAAGGACTTCCTCCTGGTCGCCATTCAGGGCGGCGGCCAGTTTGAAGGCCACGCCCACGCCGGACAGGTTCTTGTGGGGATATCCACCATCGGGACGGTGGGGGTCAACCACAGCTGCGGCGTAGGGGAGGGTATCCTTACATTCGTGATGGTCGGTGATAACCAGGTCAATGCCCAGTTCCCGGCAGAGCTCTGCTTCCGCAATGGCGGTGATGCCGCAGTCCACGGTGATGATGAGCTTAACACCTTCCCCGTGGAGCTGGTGGATGGCAATGGGGTTCAGACCGTAGCCCTCTTCCAGCCGGCCGGGGATATAGCTGACCACATCCGCGCCATGGCGGCGGAGAAAGTCTGTCAAAAGACAGGTGGAGGTGATGCCGTCCACATCATAGTCGCCGAAAACGGCGATCTTTTCCCCCCGGGACATGGCAAGGCCCACCCGTCCGGCGGCCAGGTCCATGTCGGTCATCAGGAAGGGGTCCAGCAGGGGTGCGTTGCAGTCTAAGTATTTGTTTGCTTCCCGGCTGTCCCGGATCCCCCGGGAGGCCAGGACCATGGCGGCCAGAGGGGCATATCCGCCTCTGGTCAGGGTATTGACAGCACGCACATCCGGTTCGTTCACATTCCAAATTCCATATTTCACGTTGATACACATCCATAATTGATTTTCCTTCTATTATAGCAAAAATGCGACCATAGCACAATAGGAAGATGGAATTTTATTATTTAGATGTGTAAGTGGGAAATTATCGTTTATCACACCATCAAAACGTGGATGTCATTGCGAGCCAGTGCGCACACTGGCGTGGCAATCCCCTCCCAATATCCGCGCAGAAGCATAAAATGGTAGCAACCGCAAACTTGCAGGGAGATTGCCACGTCGGCCTTTGGCCTCCTCGCAATGACATGCGTTTTCCGTTTCTGCACAGCTAAACTACAATTTTTCTTTTCTCTCCGGGAGGATCTGGAGAACGGCGACGGTGAGGATGGGGGCCAGGAACATGCCGGGCAGGCCACAGAGCTTGTAGCCTGCGTACAGGGTCATCAGCGTTACCAGAGGGTCCAGTCCCAGATGGCGGCCCAGGAGCTTCGGCTCCAGCATGGAGCGGGTCAGGGTCACGGTGATGTAGAGCCCGGCGATGCCGATGGCCCGGGGCGTGTCTTCCTGTAGAAAGCAGACAAGGCTCCAGGGCAGCAGGACTGTACCGGTGCCCAAAACCGGGAAGACATCTACCAGACAGACACCCAAAGCCCAGAACAGGGCATAGGGGATCTTCAGGATCACAAAGCCCAGAAACAGGATGAGGAAGGTGACACCCATAAGCCGGAACTGGGCGGTGAGCCACCGGGCAAAAATGCCCCGGATGCGTCTGGCAGCTGCGCGAAGGGAACGCAGCCGCTCTTTGGGAATATGCTGCAGGAGCCATAGTTTGATACGGGGCAGCTTGGCAGAGATGAGAAAGGCAGAAAGAATGGCAGTGCCCAGGCTCAGGGCGCTGTCCGGGACATGGGACAGAAGATTCCCGGCCAGGCCCAGCAGGTAGCCGGTGCCCTTGTCCAGCAGGGCGGCTCCGTCGGAGAACAGGGTGGTCACATTTTCCTGGATCAGGGGGCGGATGCTCTGGGGGGTATGGGCGGCCAGATCCAGCAGCCAGCCGCGGACCAGGGAAAAGCCGGAGACGGTGGCCTGCTCCAGGTCCGGCAGGATACCGGCCAGGGCACGCAGCTCCCGCACAACAAAGGCGCACAGCAGAAGCAGGGCCATGGCCAGGAAGGAGAAGGTCATGCTGACACCGATGCCGGTACTGACCGGACGGGGCACATGCAGCCGTTTCTGGAGGAAATTTACCATGGGCTCCGCAGCCAGCGCCAGGATGAATCCCAGCACAAAGGGAGAGAATAAAGGGAAGAGGAAGCGCAGAAACAGCCAGACCGTCAGAAAGACTGCCAGGGCCAACAGCAGCTTTTTCGTTCCTGGACGCACAAAAATACTCCTTTCGTGGACAAGATAGGGGTTGCATTTTCCAAAATATATGCTACAATACTTAGTGGAAAAACAAATGTTGTTGTGTTGTACACAGTTTGCATACTACTAAAAATGATCCAGGAGGTCAGATATGGCGACCAAACCCAAATACTACATTGTGGAAGCATCGGCGCTGCCGGAAGTATTCCTGAAGGTGGCGGAGGCCAAGCGGCTTCTGTCTACAGGCGAGGCTTCCACTGTCAACGAGGCTACCCGCATGACGGATATCAGCCGCAGCGCATTTTATAAATACCGTGACGCGGTGCTTCCCTTCCAGAATATGATGACCGGACGAATCATTACCTTCCAGCTGCTGCTGCATGACCAGGTAGGCCTGCTGTCGGAGCTGCTGGATGTATTCGCCGATACCAATGTAAACATCCTGACCATCAACTCCATCGTGCCTACCAACGGCACTGCTGTTGTCACCATTTCTGCCGACACCATGGAGATCAACACCTCTCTGGAAGAACTGCTGCATATGCTGCGGACCTTCAAGGGCGTTGTGAAAGCGGAAGTTCTGGCGGGTTAATTGCATATTTGAAAACTGCCATCCGGATTCGGGTGGCGGTTTTTGTTTAGGGGTGATGCAATTTATCTCCCTGACTTCGGCACATTTCGGCGGTCTGTGCAATACGATGGCATGGGAGGGATGTACCATGCTGATCGTACAGAAATACGGGGGAACTTCCCTGGGAGACACGGAACGGCTTCGCTCTGCGGCCCGGCGGGCGGCGGAGCTGGCCGGGAAAGGGCACCGGGTGGTGGTCGTGGTGTCGGCCCAGGGGGATACCACCGATGAACTTATTGAAAAAGCGGCCCAGGTCAATAAACACCGGGCGGCCCGGGAGATGGATGCGTACCTGGCGGCCGGAGAGCAGATGTCCGCCGGGCTGATGGCAATGGCCATAGGTGCATTGGGATGCCCGGCGGTGAGCCTGACAGGTTGGCAGGCGGGGATCCATACGGACGGAGTCCACGGCAACGCGGCAATATCCTACATCGATACGGGCCGCATCCAGAAGGAACTGGAGGCCGGGAAAATTGTGGTGGTGGCGGGCTTCCAGGGGGTGGACCCGGAGGGAGACATCACCACATTGGGCCGGGGCGGTTCCGATACCACGGCGGTGGCCCTGGCGGCGTTTTTGAGGGCGGAGAAATGTCAGATCTTTACGGATGTGGACGGCGTCTACGACCGGGATCCCCGGGTGTTTCCGGATGCAGTGCGGTTTGCGCGCATCGGTTACGATAAAATGATGGCCTTGATCGAAAATGGGGCTCAGGTGCTCCATGACCGCAGTGTGGCTCTGGCCCGGAAACATAACATCACTGTGGAAGTGCTGTCGGCCTTTACAGGCGCGCCGGGGACACTGGTGGGGGATTTGGAATAATCCTACCCGGTTTGGGCATAAGATATTCTACCGGGGTGTGAAATTATCGTTTGTTGCAAAATAGTCTGTAGGGCGGGGGGCCTGCCCCCGCCGGGCACCAATGATACCGGGCGTGACTATATTGGCAATTATCCAGCATTTTACATCGATTTTGCCACGCAATGATCAAAACTGCCCGGCGGAGGCTTTCACTCCGCCCTACACGGGATGGAGCGATAAACTACAATTTTTCTTGGAAAAAGCCCTTGACTTTTCTGAAAGGGTGTGCTAAAATACCCGGGTAATAAAGAAGGCTGAACATCCGCCTCACCGTCAGCAGTTGTGAAACGGTCAATATTCCACCTTCCCTATGGGGATCATGTGAGAATTATGCGGATGCTTTGGCGTCCGCTTTTTTGTTGTTTATTTGGAGGTGCTTACCATCGCAAAGTTAGATCATCAGCTCAATGAGGA
>JAFVPA010000008.1 GCA_017505505.1 Oscillospiraceae bacterium
ATCGAAGCCGGTATCAAGGTCTACAACCGCACCAACGGCAAGCCCATCGTCAACTCCGCTGACGCCGGCTCCCGTATCGGCTACATCGACCTGGCTGCTGCCAACGACGCTATCTGTATCGCCCTGTGCTCTGCCGACGGCATTGCAAAGGACAACGAAGAGCGTATGGTCCACTGCGACAACATGCTGGAGCGCGGCCTGAGCCTGGGTATGTCCTCCGACGACCTGTGGTTCGACCCCCTGTTCCTGGTTGTCAAGGGCATGCAGGACAAGCAGATGGAAGTCCTGGAGGCCATCAAGATGTTCTCCGACAAGGGCCTGAAGTCCACCGGCGGTCTGTCCAACAACTCCAACGGCGCACCCAAGCACGTCCGTCCCATCATGGACGCAACTCTGGTTGCTATGTGCATGATGCAGGGTCTGACCTCCGCTATCGTTAACCCCAACGACCAGCGCCTGATGGAGACCATCAAGTCCTGCGACATCTTCAAGAACCACGTCCTGTACTCCGACTCCTACCTGGACCTGTAAGCGGGTATGCACCCGCGGGCAATGGCATGCCTTTGGTGCGGATGTAATCCAACACCTTTGGGTGGTCAGCCCGGTAACGATGCGTTGTACAACTGTGTAATTGAACAGATTACCGTGACCGGGAGGAATTTTCCTCCCGGTCATTTTTTGATTCGACAAAGAAGCATGCCTTGTGCAAGTACGGTAACGTCCTTTTCTTGTTCGGTACAAGAAAGTAACATTACCGCACTTTCGTTACCTACAAAAAGGTATATGTTTTTGTAAAAAACCTTTTGGTGCAGAATGCTATTATATTTTTACAAAATGGATTGCCAATAGCGCCATTCTTTTGTATAATAACAATGCATTGCTATGCACATTTCTCGATACCCATTGGAAAGGAACCCCATTATGGAGCTTTGGCAGGAATTTCTGACTGCTGCCGCCATTATATTACTGATCCTGGCCATCCGCTCTTCCATCCGGAAAAGCCGGGACCGGAAACTGAGAGAGAAACTCCGGAAGCTGGAGCTGGTGCTGCAGCCCCGGGAGACGATAAAAGCCATCTGCCCCCAGAAGAAGGGACGATGCATTCTGACCAGCAGGCGTGTCCTCTTCGAGACAACCCAGGGCTTTACCGCCGTGGACATCAAGTCCATCAAGCGGGTCCAGGGCAACAACGAAAAGGGAAACCGCACCACCTCTATCCCCAAAATGGTGAGCCTCACCATCAAGGCCGACCAGGATCACCTGATCAAAAACGACTGCGAAGAGTTCGCGGAATTTGCCAGGCAGCTGATCAAAAAGACCACGAAAAAGAAAAAATGAACCCGTAGGGCGGCTTGCCCTCAAGCCGCCGCTTTGCAGTTTCCGCAAGGCTACGGCGGGCTGAGGGCAGCCCGTTCTACAGAGGGTTTGGGGGTACAGGTGAATGACAAAATTTAAAAAGCTGTTGATAATATTTCTTGTGATATGCCTTACCACAGGCATCCTGTGGCTTTACTGGGAGTCAGAATTCACACTGGAAGGCCATCTTCCGGATGAGAACTGGTATAAAATCCAGCTGCATGGCGTGTATTTCAAGAGCTACGTGGAATACACCGTAGAGGAAGCAACTGTGCCGCTGCTGTTGGACATGCTCCAAACAGCCAAGGTGGACCGGGGGCCAAAATTTGAGACTCTGGATGGGGATGCCCTGATACTGTGGCTGTATCCTGGAGAAAAGCCGCCTACTCAGATCACAGTCCGGGCGGACGGCCGTATCAGTGTCATGGCAGAACTGCGTGATAAGCGCGTCTGTTACTACGAAGGCGGCGAAGCGCTGTACTGCCAGCTTCAAACTACCGCACTGAGTCTTCCTGCTTACCAACACATCGGACAATAACGCCACGCTACGCACTGAAATAAGTATATTCAGCCTTCTTGGCTCTATATAAATTGAACTTACAAGAAAAATTGGGAGGAATTACACATGAGCGTATTAACTGACCTGATTTATGGCGGCTCCAATGCCGTTGCCGGCCTGACCGAAGGCGCGGTCAACGAAGCCATCGCCAAGTACGGCGCAGAGAAGGAAATTGCCTTCCCCGATACCGCATATTATTTCCCCACCATTTACGCCGCTACCGGCGTGAAGGTGAAGACCCTGGGTGATCTGACTGCCTGTGTGGGCGTGCTGAAGAGCCTCATCACCAACCAGGAAGATCTGGGCCAGGCGCTGAATGCAGGCCTTGCCACCGCCGTGGGCGCAGAGATCATCGAGGGCCTGAAATATATCGATAATGCCAACCCCTACGAGAACGAGTCCGGCATCGGCTTCGTTCCTGATCCAATCATCCGCTCCCTGGGTGTGCCTCTGGTCACCGGCGATATCCCCGGTGTGGCTGTTGTTCTGGGCAAAGCTGACAATGCCGCTGATGTGGTCTCCGTTGTCAAGGACTACCAGTCCAAGGGCATCATGACCTTCATGGTGGGCGACGTCATCGAGCAGTGCCTGGAAGGCGGCGTGAAGATGGGCCTGGAATTCCGCGTCATTCCCCTGGGCCATGACGTGACCTCCGTCATCCATGTCGTCACCGTGGCTGTCCGTGCCGCTCTGATCTTCGGCAACATCCAGCCCGGCAATCTGGCCGGTCTGCTGGACTACACCAAGAACCGTGTTCCCGCCTTTGTCAACACCTTCGGCGCCATTGACGCTGTGGTGGTCTCTGCCGGTGCCGGTGCCATCGCCCTGGGCTTCCCTGTGGTTGTGGACATCGATCTGGGCGAGAACCAGGTCCCCGGCGCGCTGGAATCCGTCTGCGACCATGCCGAGACCGTGAAGAAGTCTCTGGAACTGCGCTCCATCAAGATCAAGGTGAAGGAACTGCCCATCCCCGTGGCCTTCGCCGCTGCCTTCGAGGGCGAGATCATCCGAAAGAGCGATATGCACAACGAATTCTGGTCCTCCAAGAATCCCACCGCAGAACTGGTGGTCATGCGGGAGATGAACGAGATCGAGGACCACAAGATCACCATCGTGGGCCCCGATCTGGCGGATGCCAAGGAAATGGCCCTGGCTACTTACGTGGAAGTCGCCGGTAAGAAGATGCAGGTGGACTTCGAATCTGTTATCGAGCGTAAGTTCCACGCCTGGTTCAACTACATGGAGGGTGTCATGCACACCGGACAGCGCAACCAGGTCCGTGTCCGTGTGAACAATGCCGCCTTCGAGGCCGGCCTGACCCTCAAGCACTTTGCCGAAGTCCTGTATGTCATGATCATGGATGAGTTCGATGCTGTCGTTGACAAGTGCCAGATCACCCTGATCACCGACGCAGCTGAGGCTGGCAAGTTCCGTGACGAGGTCGCAATGCCACGCTACGCTGCCCGTGACGAGCGTCTGGATTCCATGACCGACGAAAGCGTAGACCGCTACTACACCTGCATCCTGTGCCAGTCCTTCGCTCCCGCCCACTGCTGCGTGGTCACCCCCGAGCGTCTGGGCCTCTGCGGCGCCGTGTCCTGGCTGGATGCCAAGGCTACCAACGAGCTGGACCCCAACGGTCCCTGCCAGCCCATCTTCAAGGAAGGCTGCACCGACGAGCGCACCGGCCGCTATGCTTCCGTTGACAAGGCTGTCTTCGATTCCACCCACGGCGCTGTGGAATCCGTCACCCTGTACTCCATCCTGGAGGATCCCATGACCTCCTGCGGCTGCTTCGAATGCATCTGCGGTATCGAGCCCATGTCCAACGGCTTCATCGTGGTCAACCGGGAATTCAAGGGCATGACCCCTGCCGGTATGACCTTCGGCGAGCTGGCCTCCTGCACCGGCGGCGGTGTTCAGACTCCCGGCTACATGGGCCACGGCCGTCACTTCATCTCCTCCAAGAAGTTCATCTCCGCTGAGGGCGGCATTGAGCGGATCGTCTGGATGCCCAAGGAACTGAAGGACGATGTGGGCGAGCGTCTGAATAAGACTGCCAAGGAACTCTACGGCATCGAGAACTTCACCGACTACGTGGCCGACGAGACCATTACCACCGACTGCGAAGAGCTGCTGAACTGGCTGACCGAAAAGAACCATCCCGTCCTGGGCATGGAACCCCTGATGTAAGGCCGCATGGGCGGCCGGCCAAAGGCGGGACTTCGGCTGGTCTGTAGTCTAGCACCTTTGGGTGGTCAGCCCGGTTCGTTACCGTGATTGTAAATTAAAAATGTAGGGGAGGGGCATTGCCCCTCCCGCTATGAAAAAAATCTGTAGGGTGGGGGCTTGCCCCCACCGCAAGTCCACCTTATGAGCATACGGTGGGGATAAGCCCCCGCCCTACAATAGAAATCCGAAAGGAAATTTTCAAACTATGAAAGTAACCTTCCAAATCGAGGGTTCCAGCCCTGTAATTCTGGAATGCAACGCAGGCGACAACCTGCTGGAACTGGCCCGGCGGGGCAATGTGGCCATTGATGCCCCCTGCTCCGGCAACGGCTCCTGCGGCAAATGCCGTGTTAAGCTGGTGGAGGGGGAGCTGGATTCCCTGAAAAGCCGCCATATCTCCGAAGAAGAGTGGGAGCTGGGCTGGCGCCTGAGCTGCAACTCCAAGGTGCTGTCCGACTGCACCGTTTTTGTTCCCGATATCGCCAGCGCTTACCAGTCCCGGATGAAGACGGCGGACCTGTCTTCTCCCAAGGAAATTGCCATTTTTGAGGACTGCCAGAACCATCTGCGGGAAAGCGGCATCGAATTTGACAACGATTTTGAAGCCCTGGATGTGGTCATGGCTGCTCCTACCCTGGACGATACCATGCCCGACAACGAGCGTCTGGTCTGGGGCATCCAGTCCGTGGTGGAGGTGGAGAATGTCCACATCCCCTACACGGTTATGTCCCGTCTGGCCCATACCCTCCGGGAGCATGACTTCCATGTCTGCGTCAAGGGCCGCTTCGATGGCGATACCTTCTACTGCATGGAAGTTTGCGGTCCCGAGGACACCGTCGTGGTGGGCTGCGCCATCGATATCGGCACCACCACCGTCACCATGGTCCTGACGGATCTGAAGTCCGGCAAGCTGCTGGCCAAGGGTTCCTCCGGTAACGGCCAGATCCGCTACGGTGCGGATGTGATCAACCGTATCATCGAGCAGGGCCGTCCCGGCGGTAAGGCCAAGCTGCAGAACGCCATCATCAAGGAGACCCTGAACCCCATCATCAGCAACCTGTGCAAGACTGCCGGTATTTCCGCCCGGAGCATCCTGCGGCTCTCTGTCGGTTCCAACACCACCATGAACCATCTGCTTCTGGGCGTGGATGCGGAGCCTGTCCGCATGGAGCCTTACATCCCCAGCTTCTTCAGCTGGGAGGGCCTGCTGGCGGGGGATCTGAAGCTGCCGGCCAATCCTCTGGCACCTGTCCTCATTGCTCCCAACATCGGCTCCTACGTGGGCGGCGATATTACCGCCGGTACCCTGGCCTCCGGTATCTGGGACAAGGATGAAATGAGTCTGTTCATCGACCTGGGCACCAATGGTGAGCTGGTCTTCGGCAACCGGGATTTCCTGATGTCCTGCGCCTGTTCCGCCGGTCCCGCCTTCGAAGGCGGTGATATTTCCAGCGGTATGCGGGCCACCGACGGCGCTGTGGAAGCCTGCACCATTGATAAGGACACCATGGAGCCGACACTGGATATTATCGGCGAGCCGGGACAGAAAGTCGTTGGTATCTGCGGCTCTGGTATTATCGACCTGATTTCCGAGCTGTTCCGCTGCGGCATTATCAACGCCCGGGGCCTCTTCGCCCGGGAGGGTAAGCGCATTAAGCACGATGCCCACGGTATGGGCCGCTACATCGTAGCCTTCCCCGAAGAATCCGAGACCGGACGGGAAGTCAGCCTGAACGAAGTGGACATCGACAACTTCATCCGGGCCAAGGGCGCCATTTTCTCCGCCATTGACACTCTGCTGCAGAGCGTGGATATGACCCCTGACTGCATCGATAAGGTCTACGTTGCCGGCGGCATCGGCAGCGGCATCAATATGAAAAATGCTGTGAACATCGGCATGTTCCCGGATGTGGAGCTGGAAAAGTTCCAGTACATTGGCAACTCCTCCCTAACCGGCGCATACGCCATGGTGGTCAGCGACCAGGCCAACGCCAAATGTGCGGAAGTTGCCGCCAACATGACCTATCTGGAGCTGTCCACCTACCCCGGCTACATGGATTCCTTCGTGGCCGCCTGTTTCCTGCCCCACACAGACCGGACCCTGTTCCCCCACAGTGTACAGGAGGTGTGATATGTTTCTGACGAAGCAGCATCACATTGCCATCATCTGCTCGGATTATGCCAAGGCTAAGGAATTTTATATCGACAAGCTGGGCTTCGAACTGTACCGGGAGGTCTACCGTCCGGCCCAGGACGACTACCTGCGGATGCTGCGCCAGGGGGACACGGTGCTGGAACTGTTCATCAAGCCCGATGCGCCCCAGCGGGTCAACAATCCCGAAGCACAGGGCTTACGCCACCTGGCCTTCCATGTGGAGGATATTGTTCCCGCGGTGGAATGGCTGAACAGCCTGGGCATCGAAACAGAGCCTGTCCGGGAGGATACTGTCAACGGCGGCCGCTTCACCTTCTTCAAGGACCCGGACGGCCTGCCTCTGGAACTGCACGAGTAAAAATTAAAATGTCATTGCGAACCAGCCCGCAGGCTGGTGTGGCAATCTCCTTCAAATTGGTGGAACATTGGAGGGGATTGCCACGCCAGTGTGCGCACTGGCTCGCAATGACATGGAATTTATGGAGGGAAAACTATGATTCTGGAAAACCTGCACCATCTGGCCATTGTGGCTTCCGACTACGAGAAGTCCAAGGACTTTTATGTAAACAAGCTGGGCTTCTCCATTATCCGGGAGGAGTTCCGCCAGCCTCAGAATGACATCAAGCTGGAGGTCCAGCTGGGCAACTGCACCATCGAGCTCTTCGGCAAGAAGGACCCGGAGCCCAACCACGGCAAGCCCACCCGCTGCGGTGTATGGCATGTCTGCTTCCATGCTCCCGACCTGGAGAAGACCATTGCGGAGCTGAATGCAGTGGGTATCCCCACCGATCCCATCATGGTCAATGCCTCCAACGGCAAGCGGATCTGCTTCTTCTACGATCCCGACGGCCTGCCCCTGGAGCTGCACGAATAATCGTCAACAAATACCGTAGGGTGGGGGCTTGCCCCCACCGTCAGTCCTGCGTTTTTTGCGTGACGTATGTTTTTTGACCAGAAAAGATAATGGTGTCATTTTTCTGTGCTGCAATTTATGACCAGCGGTGGGGGCAAGCCCCCACCCTACATTCAGACTAAAGGAAACACATACTATGCAAATCGAAAACCATAAAGAAGAAGTACCTTTTGCCCATTATGAGGAGAAGTTCCGTGCGCTGGATCCTGCGTCTGTAACGGCCCGTCTGACCGACGTGCAGTGGGACGGTAAGGAATTTACCCTGACCCTGCTGGGCCGCGGCTTTGCTATCTCCCATCCTGACTATGCCATCCGGGCTTTGGACGGCGGCAAACTGCCCCCTCTGCCCACCCAGACCTTCCTGCTGCGCTACCTGCTGGAAAGCCGGGACGTAAGCTGGGCAGGGGAGTGGAAGACCTTCCGGGAGATGCCCTGGGGCGAAATGTACATCAAGCCCTACACCGGCCGTGTCCTGACCCGTGCTGCCTTCACCTTCGGCACCCGTGTGGCCGCCTTCAAAGCTGCCGCTGAGAAAATGGGGGCGGAAGCCCTGAAGCACGGCGATGCCGGCTACCAGTTCGACCTGATCGGCGGCTACAAAATGCAGGTGCTGGTCTGGGAGGGCGATGACGAATTCCCTCCCAATGCCCAGGTGCTGTACTCCGACAATTTTGCCGAGGGCTTCGCCGCGGAAGACCGGGTGGTCTCCGGCGATATCCTGATCTCCACGATTAAGAACTATATGTAAGCGATATAAAAACTGAAAATGTAGGGCGGAGGCCTGCCTCCGCCGGGTATTTGCGCAATTGGGCAGAATGCAATTTCCTGCTCAGAAATTGCAGCTGCCCGGCGGGGACAGGTCCCCGCCCTACAGTGTTCTGTGGACAAGAAAGTTCAAAAACGAACGAAATAATTCTTGACATTTTTGTAATGGCGTGCTATACTTTAATTGTTCAAAAACGAACCATCAGGAGCGATACTATGGAAGAGAATCTGGTTACCCGCTATAATTATTTTGACACCATGTCCCGGGCGCAGAAGGGCTATGCCCGGCTGATGGACCCCATCTGCAAGCAGTGGGATCTGACCCGGAACGAATTGGATGTACTGCTGTTTCTGGCCAACAATTCGGGGCTGGACCGGGCGGTGGACATTGTCAACAACCGCGGCCTTTCCAAAAGCCATGTATCCATGTCCATCACCAATCTGGAGCGCCGGGGACTGCTGACCCGGACAGAAGACCCGGCAGACCGCCGAACCATCCACCTGTCACTGACAGAGGCAGCCAAGCCCATTACCGACAAGGGCCGGATGGCCCAGAAGCACTTCTTCAGCTACCTCCATCAGGGGGTGACCCAGGAGCAGATCCAGCTGATGATCGATTTTGCGAAAAAGGTCAGCGAAAATATTAAAAATATCGAAGAAGTTATCTAAAATAGTTCAAATAAAAACAGATGCAATTTGCGAAATTTGCATTATAATATAGATATAACCAAACTGAAAGGGGTCATGTCTCCATGGCAAAGCAAGAAAAGCCCAAGCAGGACATGGGTACCGGTTCCGTCAAGAAATTGATGGTGCAGATGGCGGTTCCCGCGCTGATTGGCCAGGTTGTTAACCTGCTGTATAACATTGTTGACCGTATTTACATCGGTCACATCCCCGAGATCGGCGGTCTGGCTCTGACAGGTGTTGGCCTGTTCACCCCCATTCTGATGCTGATCACTGCTTTCTCCATGCTGGCCGGTGCCGGCGGCGCGCCCCGGGCAGCCATTGCTATGGGCCAGGGTGACAAGGACCGGGCAGAGAAGATCGTGGCAAACTGTTTCACGGTCCTGCTGCTGCTGGCGGTGATTTTGACCTCTGTGTTCTATTTTACCTGCCCCACCCTGCTGCGCTGGTTCGGTGCTTCTGATGCAACCTTGCCCTATGCTGTGGAATATGGCCGGATCTATGTCCTGGGCAGTGTCTTCGTGCTGATCACTATGGGCATGAACACCTTCATCACCACCCAGGGCTTCGCCAAGATCTCCATGCTGACTACCGTCATTGGCGCAGGCATCAACATCGTTCTGGACCCCATCCTGATCTTCGGTCTGAACATGGGCGTCAAGGGTGCCGCAATTGCCACCGTGGCCAGCCAGGCCGTCAGCGCCGTCTGGATCCTGCTGTTCCTGACAGGCAAGAAGACCATCCTGCGTCTGAAGCCTGCCAATATGATGCTGATCCCCTCCGTGATCCTGCCTTGCCTGGGCCTGGGCATCTCCAGCTTCGTCATGGTCTCTACAGAGTCCATCCTGTCCATCTCCTTCACCTCCAGCCTGTCCCGTTACGGCGGTGACGTGGCAGTCGGTGCCATGACGGTGCTGACCTCCATCAACCAGCTGATCACCATGCCCCTGTCCGGTGTCTGCCAGGGCGGCCAGCCCCTGATCAGCTACAACTACGGCGCCAAGAAGTTCGACCGTGTGAAGGAAGCATTCTTCTGCCAGTTCGGTGTCTGTGTTGCCTACACCACAGCTTTCTGGCTGCTGATCATGCTGATGCCCAATGTCTTTGCCGGTATCTTCACCAGCGATATGGCACTGGTGGATTATACCGCCTGGGCGCTGCGGATCTTCCTGGCCTGCGGCTTCTCCGTGGGCTTCCAGATCTCCTGCCAGCAGGCCTTCATGGCCCTGGGACAGGCCAAGATCTCTCTGGTCATGGCACTGCTCCGGAAGGTCTTCCTGCTGATTCCCCTGATCTTCATCCTGCCCAACTTCTTTGCGGACAAGGCCTTCGCCGTCTTCCTGGCTGAGCCTGTCTCCGACATCATCGCCGCCGCTGTCACCACCTTCATGTTCTTCCGCTTCTTCCTCAAGATGCTGAAGGAAGGCAAGGCTGCCCAGCAGCAGTAACTGCATACGCCAAAGCCGCACCCACCCGGGTGCGGCTTTCCTTTTGATTTGCAAAATGACTTGAAAAATAATTCGTAACTTTCACCAAATATATTGCATTCTATTTGTGAAAGTGCTATAATTCAAAGTTGAGAGTTTGTGTTATTTCACGTCACGAAAGGAACGTTTTTCATATGGTACCTCAGGAAAAAATTCGTAATATTGCCATCATCGCCCACGTTGACCACGGTAAGACCACTCTGGTGGACGAGCTGCTGAAGCAGGGCGGCATCTACCGCGAAAACCAGGCCACCCAGGACCGGGTCATGGACTCCGGCGATCTGGAACGGGAGCGCGGCATCACCATTCTGGCCAAGAATACCTCTGTCCACTATAAGGATTACAAGATCAACATCGTCGATACCCCCGGCCACGCCGACTTCGGCGGCGAGGTGGAGCGCATTCTGAAGATGGTCAACGGCGTCATCCTGCTGGTGGACGCTGCCGAGGGCCCCATGCCCCAGACCCGCTTCGTGCTGCAGAAGGCCCTGGAACTTGGCCACAAGGTCATCGTGGCGGTCAACAAGATCGACAAGCCCGATGCCCGGATCGAAGAGGTCATGGACGAGGTCCTGGAGCTGCTGCTGGACCTGGATGCCACCGACGAGCAGTTCAACAGCCCCACTGTCTTCTGCTCCGGCCGTCAGGGAACCGCATCCTATGGTCCTGATGAAGTGGGCACCGATCTGGTCCCCCTGTTCGAGACCATCGTCAACTATATCCCCGCTCCCCAGGGCGACACCGAAGCCCCCCTGCAGCTGCTGGTCTCCTCCATCGACTACAATGAGTATGTGGGCCGTATCGCTGTGGGCCGGGTAGAACGGGGCACCATCAAGGTCAACCAGGAGGTCACCATCTGCGACTTCCATGACCCCGAAATCAAGCAGAAGGGCAAGGTCGTGGCCCTGTATGAGTTCGATGGCCTGGGCAAGAACCCCATCCAGCAGGCCAGCGCCGGTGAAATTGTTGCGCTGTCCGGCATGGCGGACATCACCATCGGCCGTACCCTCTGCGCCACCGACTGCATCGAGCCTCTGCCTTTCGTGAAGATCTCCGATCCCACCATCGAAATGACCTTCGCCGTCAATGACTCCCCCTTCGCCGGTAAGGAAGGCAAGTACGTCACCTCCCGGAACCTGCGGGACCGTCTGGAGAAGGAACTGATGAAGGACGTTTCCCTCCATGTCACCGAGCAGGACAACACCGACGCCTTTAACGTGGCGGGCCGTGGTGAGATGCACCTGTCTATCCTCATGGAGACCATGAGAAGAGAGGGCTATGAGTTCTCCGTTTCCACCCCCCGTGTTCTGACCAAGGTCATCGACGGCAAGCTCTGCGAGCCCATTGAAAGAATGGTTGCTGACGTTCCCGAGGAATGCATGGGTGCCGTTATCGAGAAGATGGGCCGCCGGAAGGGCGACCTGCTGGGCATGACCCCCATGGGCAGCCGTTACCGCCTGGAGTTCCTGGTACCTTCCCGTGGCCTCTTCGGTTACCGCAGCGAGTTCCTGACGGACACCAAGGGCGAGGGCATCATGTCCTCCGTGCTGGATTCCTACGCCCCCATGAAGGGTGAGATCGAGCGCCGTCTGGTGGGTTCTCTGATTGCTCATGAGTCTGGCGAAGCCGTCACCTATGGTCTGGGTGCCGCCCAGGAGCGTGGACAGATGCTGATCGGCCCCGGTACCCCTGTCTATGCCGGCATGGTGGTGGGCATCTGCAGCCGCAACGAAGATATGACCGTCAACGTCTGCAAGCGCAAGCAGCTGACCAACATGCGTGCCTCTGGTTCCGACGAAGCCATCCGTCTGGTGCCTCCCAGAGTCTTCTCTCTGGAGCAGTGCCTGGAATTCCTGGCCGACGACGAGCTGCTGGAATGCACCCCCAAGAGCCTGCGTATCCGCAAGCGGGAGCTGGACCACAGCATCCGTATGCGCAACCTGATGAAGAAGCGGGCTATGGAGAACGGCTGATCAATAGAAACCGCAGGGGAGGGGCATTGCCCCTCCCGTTTGCGATCCGATGGGTGGTGCCCTTAAAAAGGTGAAAAACGATATGAAGCTGTTACGATACAAAATATGGGTGATTTCCCTGGTACTTCTGGGTATCCTCTTAACAGGCTGCGCAAAAGAAGAACAGGAAACACTCCCGGCAACGACTATGGCAGAAACCACGGCGGTAACAGAAGCCACAACCGAGCCAACTACTGTTCCCACAGAGACTGAGCCTCTCGAAGAACGTTTCCTGCTGACCTTTGTGGGAGACTGTACCCTGGGCAGCAATCCCACCAATGCCTACGCCGGCTATGGGTTCATAAAGACAGTGGGACAGAATTACCGGTATCCCTTCCAAAACGTCATGGGCTATTTTGAAGGGGATGAAGCGACATTCCTTAACCTGGAAGGGCCGCTGACTGACGAGGGGAATCCCATGGTGAAAAAGCACACCTTCCGGGGGCCTACAGATTATGTCAACATTCTGACCCAGAACTCCGTGGAATTCGTATCCATCGCCAACAACCACACCATGGACTACGGCGAAATCGGCTATGAATCCACCCTGCAGACCCTGCAGGAGGCTGCAGTTCCCTATGTGGAGCGGGACAGCACTGCGGTCATTACCACGCAGAACGGTCTGACCATCGGTGTCTATGGCGCGGTGTACTACAAGCTGGACGAAGCGGATATGGTGGCGGAGATCACGGCTTTGAAGGAACAGGGCTGCGATATCATCATTTATGCCCCCCACTGGGGTGTAGAGGGCAATTACAAGCCAACCCAGAAGCAGATCGACCTGGGCCATGCTGCCGTTGATGCCGGTGCCCACATCGTCTGGGGCAGCCACCCCCATGTGCTGGAGCCGGTGGAAGAATACAACAGAGGTATCATTTTCTACTCCCTGGGCAATTTCAGTTTTGGCGGAAACGGGTATCCCAAAGATTATGACACGGTGCTGATCCAGCAGGAGATCATCCGGGACGCAGAGGGTGTAAGGCTTGGCGAAACATTTCTGGTGCCCTGCAACGTCAGCTCCATTGCCGGGCGGAATAATTTCCAGCCCACGCCCTATGAAGCAGGCAGTGGGGAATATGACCGGGTCCTGTCCAAACTGGCGGGAACCTGGGATGCACCCAATGCATACGGATTTTAATTTGCATAAAAAAGCAAAAAAAGATTGACCAAACCGGATTTTTCGGTTATAATGGTCGGGCATGACTGTGATAGTCTGTTACTATGTGTTGCTGCGGCCAATTGGCTGTCGAGCATATGAAAAACAAATTCATAGGAGGTGTAAGTGTTATGAAGCGTACCTACCAGCCCAGCCGTCGTCATCGTTCCAAGGTTCACGGTTTCCGTCAGAGAATGGCTACTTCCAACGGCCGTAAGGTTCTGGCCCGCCGTCGTGCGAAGGGCCGCAAGGTTCTGTCCGCCTGATGTGCGTACTGCGTGGGTTGACCACGATGCGGAATAAGCGCTCACAAGCGAAACGGGAGCTACAGCGGGGTGAATGAAACATTCGCCCCGCTCCCTTTTTAGGAAGCAGTTTATTCGCCATACAGTTTTTTCTGTAGGGCGGGGTCATGACCCCGCCGCCCAGGTGACGTCCATTGGCTGCTTGGATAAAAACAGACAGTATGGCTTTATGGGGAAATCCGACCGCTCATTTACTTGAGTGCGTCGGCGGGGTCATGACCCCGCCCTACATTGCTTCCGTAAGGAACAGGGGAGAACATCATGAAATTTTCAACCAGCTTAAAGCTCAATCACATTTTCCGCCGGCTGTACCACACCAAGGGTGTGGCGGACGGATATCTGGTGCTCTATGCCCGGAAAAACCGTCTGGATGTCAACCGGGTGGGGCTTACCGTCAGTAAGAAACTGGGAAAGGCCCATGTGCGCAACCGCACCCGCCGCCGTCTGCGGGAGGTCTACCGCCTGAATGAAAGCATGTTCCAGCCCGGCTGGGATATCGTGGTGGTGGCCCGGACCAAGGCCGTGGAGGCACCCTTTGACAAGCTGACGAAAAGCTACCTTGGCCTTGCAAAAAAGGCAGGCCTGCTTTTGGAAACGGAAACCCAATGAAAAAATTTCTATTATCTCTCATCCGCTTTTATCAGCGCAATATTTCTCCCGCATTTCCGGCCAGGTGCCGGTTCCGGCCAACCTGCAGTGCTTATGCAGTCGAAGCAATCGAAAAATACGGGGTATTCAAGGGCGGCTGGCTCGCCCTGCGGCGGTTTCTCCGCTGCCATCCCTTCTATAAGGGAGATATTTTCGACCCCGTACCATGACTTCCATAAAATTTGAGGAGGAAAGTCAATGTTTCTCGCATTCCAGTTATCCGACATCATCACCGTGCCCTTCGGCTGGCTGCTGGCCCAGCTGTATAACCTGACCAGCAACTACGGTGTTGCCATGATCCTCTTCGCTCTGGTGGTTCAGGCCGTCATGGTCCCCATCAATGCGAAATCCAAGAAGAACATGATGAAGATGTCCCGTGTTCAGCCTCTGATCCAGGACATCCAGAAGCGTTATGCCAACGATACCCAGAAGCAGAATGAGCTGCTGCAGAAGCTGTATCAGGACGAGGGCATTTCCATGGGCGGTGGCTGCCTGTGGAGCCTGATCCCCATGTTCATTCTGATCCCCCTGTTCACCGTCATCCGGGAGCCCATGACCTACATCCTGATGGAGTCTGAGGAGACCATTGCCCAGATCATCTCCATCATCAAGGAGCTGGCCCCCACCATGTTCTCCAGCAACAACTACTATGACCAGGTTATCGCCGCCCAGGCCATCCCCCAGTTCGCCGCAGAACTGAAGGCTGCCATCCCCGGCATCAGCGAGACCACTCTGGCCGGTATCAACTTCAACTTCCTGGGCATCAACCTGGGTGCCATCCCCCAGTTCAACTTCCTGTCCCCCACCTGGGCCTGGGACTGGGCCCACATCGGTGCCTTCCTGATCCCCATGCTGTCCGCCGGTTCTCAGGTCCTGAGCATGTGGATCAACCAGAAGACCAACGATTCCGTTGTTACCAACGAGAAGGGCATCCAGGATAAGGAGACTGCCCAGAACTCTCAGGCCGCTCAGTCCACCAAGATGATGATGTGGATGATGCCCCTGATGTCCCTGTGGATCGGCTTCACCGTTTCCGCAGGCCTGTCCCTGTACTGGTTCATCGGCGGCGTGGTCCGTATGGCCATCGACCCCATCATGACCAACCACTACCGCAAGATCTACGACGCTGAGGACGCCATCCGCCTGCAGAAGCACCTGGAAGAGGAGCGCCTGGAGGCTGAGAAGGAGCGCATCCGCGCCGAGCGCCGTGCCGCCAACCCCGACGGCATCACCACCAACACCAGCAAGAAGAAGCTGAACAGACAGCAGCGCGACCAGGAAGCCGCCGCCAAGGCTGCTGCCGCCAAGGAGTACGCTGCCAAGAAGGGCATCGTTCTGGAGGATGAGGACGAGGAGTCTTCCTGCATGTCCGGTATCCCCAGCCGTCCCTACTGCAAGGGCCGCAATTACGATCCCAACCGTTACAATTCCAACTAACGGAGGAAACTGCAATGGAAAAGACCATCGTTACTACCGGCAAGACCATTGATCTTGCCATTGAATCCGCCCTGACCCAGCTGGGTCTGGACCGTGACAGCGTGTCCGTCATGGTGCTGCAGCAGGCCAAGGCCGGCTTCCTGGGCTTCGGTGCCCAGCCTGCCAAGGTCCAGGTGACCTATGAGGTTCCCGATCCCATCGTGGAGAAGGTTCCTGAGAAACCCAAGAGCGCCCTGGGCAGCGCCTCCCGCTCCAAGCCTAAGGCTCCCGCCCAGCCTGTGAAGAAGGTTGAGCCCCCCAAGGCTCCCGAAGCACCCAAGGCCGAGCCTGTGAAGGTGGAAGCTCCCGCTCCCAAGCCCGAGAAGCCCAAGGCTCCCAAGGCTGAGAAGAAGATGGAAGCACCCAAGGCACCTAAGGCTCCCAAGCAGTCCAAGGCCGAGAAGAAGCCCGAGCCCAAGAAGGTTGAGGCTCCCAAGGAATACACCCCCGCAGAGCCCGGCTCCACCGAGGAGAAGATCGAAACCTTCATCAAGGGACTGCTGGAGCACATGGATTCCAAGGCCGTGCCCCACTGCTGGAAGGCTGACGGCAATACTTACAAGGTGGACCTGGTTGGCGACGATCTGGGCTACCTGATCGGCCGCCGTGGCGATACCCTGGATGCCATCCAGCATCTGGCCAACTATACTGTCAACCGTGACGTGGAGGGCCACATCCGCATCAATGTGGATGCCGAGTGCTACCGGGAGAAGCGGGAGGACAGCCTCCGCCGCTACGCCCGCAAGAAGGCCCAGCAGGTCCTGAAGGCCCGCCGCCGCACCACCCTGGAGCCCATGAACGCCTACGAGCGCCACGTGATCCACGCCGCCCTGCAGGACATGGACAACATCACCACCCATTCCACCGGCGTAGAACCCAACCGCCGCGTGGTCATTGAGTATGTGAGATAATGCCCAAAGCCCCGGACTTCGGTCCGGGGCTTTTAATATGATATTCGAAAGGAAGCGCTACCAGCTATCCCACCGCTTACAGAAATGCATACCTTTATACAAGCCACGGTAGCGTGGTAATGTTACTTTCTTGTCACTGAACAAGAAAGTAACCAAAGAAGTCAGCTTAAGGGGCGCTTCGAAAAGGCGCCCCCTTAAGGATCCCCCGCCGCATCTCCATCCGACCCCTGAAAATGTCCCGATTTTCAGGGGTCTACCGGGAGAAAACCTGCAAGATTTTGAACGGTAGGTGTTCAAAAATCGGGACATTTTTGAACACCGGTCGGCGAGGCGGCGCAGGGGTTTCTTAAGGGGACATGCCTTTTCGGAATGTCCCCTTAAGTCGCCTTCTTTTGGTCCTTTTCTTGGCGACCAAGAAAAGGACATTACCGCACCTTCATGCCTTGCAAAAACTATACCTTTTGCAAGAAAGCAATGCGGAACTATTTGTTATAGGAGTAAAAAACTCCCGGATGGTTGACCCATCCGGGAGCTTTCGTATCATTATTTGAAGTACTTCACAGCAGCCTTGAACATCTGGATGTCATAGTTGCCGGGAACGTTGCGGTACAGATCCTTACCAATACGCTCGCTGTGGCCCATCTTGCCGAAGACGCGGCCGTCGGGGGAGGTGATGCCCTCAATGGCGAACAGGGAACCGTTGGGGTTGAAGGCAGCATCCATGGTGGGGTTGCCCTCCAGGTCAACGTACTGGGTAGCGATCTGACCGTTGGCAGCCAGCTGCAGTGCCAGTTCTTCGGAAGCGAAGAAGCGGCCCTCGCCGTGGGAGATGGGGACATTGACGATGTCGCCTACGTTCATCAGGCTCAGCCAGGGAGACTTGTTGGATGCGATCCGGGTGCGGACGATCCGGCTCTGGTGGCGGGCAATGGTGTTGAAGGTCAGAGTGGGGCAGGTGTCGTCGGTGTCACGGATCTCGCCGTAGGGCACCAGACCCAGCTTGATCAAGGCCTGGAAGCCGTTGCAGATACCGCACATCAGACCGTCCCGGTCGTTCAGCAGCTTCATGACCTGCTCCTTGATGGCAGGATTGCGGAAGAAAGCGGTGATGAACTTTGCGGAGCCGTCGGGCTCGTCGCCGCCGGAGAAGCCGCCGGGGATGAAGATCATCTGGGAGTCTGCGATCTTGTTAGCCACAGTCTCAACGCTGCGGGAAACGTCCTCAGCGGTCAGATTCCGGATGACCACGATGTCGGCCTCGCCGCCGGCAGCCATGACAGCCCGGGCGGAGTCGTATTCGCAGTTGGTGCCAGGGAAGACAGGGATCAGAACCTTGGGCTTTGCCACCTTCACAGCGGGAGCCACACGGGTGGCTGCCTCAGTGGAGAAGGCGGGAATGGCCTTGTTGGTCTCCTTAGTCTTGGTGGGATAGACCTTTTCCAGAACGGCGGTGTTCAGAGCATACAGCTCTTCGATGGAAACGGTCTCGCTGCCGTAGGTGATGGCACCGTCATCGGTGGTCCAGCCGATCAGTTCGGCACCCTCGATCTCCTCGGTCAGCTCGGCGATGATCTCACCGTAGGCAGCGCCGTAGCTCAGAGCGGCCTCGGGATTGGCCTTGAAGCCGACGGAGTTGCCGAAGGCCATCTTCATAACGCCTTCTGCAATGCCGCCGCCGTCCACAGCCCAGGCGGCGCAGACCTTACCGGCCTGGCACAGGGCATGGAATGCTTCCCAATGCGCCTTCAGACCGTCGTAGTCATTCAGTGCGCAACCGCCGAAGCGGTAGACGGGATGACCGGTTGCCTTGAACTCGTTGGAGATCACATCACCGGCCTGGATGGGCGCGATGGCGAAGGAAATCAGCGTGGGAGGAACGTCCTTGTCCAGGAAGGTGCCGGACATGGAGTCCTTGCCACCGATGGCAGCAGCGTTCAGACCCAGCTGTGCTTCCAGAGCGCCCAGCAGAGCCTGGAAGGGCTTGCCCCAGCGGGCGGGTTCGTTTCTCAGCTTCTCGAAGAACTCCTGCAGGGTCAGGTAGACCTTCTTGTAATCGGCACCGGCAGCCACGATCTTGGCCACGGAGGAGACGATGCTGGCCTGTGCGCCCATGTAGGGGTCGGCAGACAGCAGGTCGGGATCACAGCCCCAGCCGAAGAGGCTGGCCTGGTCGGTGACCTCACCGGGCAGGACAGGCAGCTTGGCAGCCATGGCCTGGGTGGGGGTGGACTGGTTCTTGCCGCCGAAGGGCATCAGCACGGAGCCTGCGCCGATGGTGGCATCGAAGCGCTCCACCAGACCACGCTGGGAAGCAAACTTCAGGTTGGAGGCGATGCTCCGCAGGTCGCCCTCGGTGACGGCAGCCAGGCTGCGGTCGACATCGGCAACGGACACGGCGGTGTGCTTCACAGCGCCGTTGGTATTCAGAAAATCACGGCTCAGATTGGCAATCTCATTGCCCTTCCAGGTCATGACCATCCGGGCCTCCTCGGTGACCACGGCCACACGGTAGGCTTCCAGGTTCTCCTGCTCGGCATAGGCGATGAAGGTGTCAGCATCCTTGGCTTCCACGACCACGGCCATACGCTCCTGAGATTCGGAGATGGCCAGTTCGGTGCCGTCCAGGCCGTCGTACTTCTTGCGGACAGCGTCCAGATCGATCCGCAGGCCGTCAGCCAGCTCGCCGATGGCGACGGAAACGCCGCCTGCGCCGAAGTCATTGCAGCGCTTGATCAGACGGGTGACCTTGGGGTCACGGAACAGACGCTGGATCTTCCGCTCCTCGGGGGCGTTACCCTTCTGGACCTCGGAAGCCATGGTAGTGAGGCTCTTCATGTTGTGGCTCTTGGAGGAGCCGGTGGCACCGCCGATGCCGTCACGGCCGGTACGGCCGCCCAGCAGGATGATCACGTCACCGGCATCGGGACGTTCCCGGCGGACATTGTAGGCAGGCGCGGCAGCAACCACGGCGCCGCATTCCAGACGCTTGGCGATGAAGCCCTCGTGGTACAGCTCGGCAACATGGCCGGTAGCCAGGCCGATCTGGTTGCCGTAGGAAGAGTAACCGGCAGCGGCAGTCTGGCACAGCTTTCTCTGGGGCAGCTTGCCGGCCAGCGTCTCGCTGAGGGACTTCCGGGGGTCACCGGCACCGGTGACACGCATAGCCTGATGGACGTAAGCACGGCCGGACAGGGGGTCACGGATACAGCCGCCGATACAGGTGGCAGCGCCGCCGAAGGGCTCGATCTCAGTGGGGTGGTTGTGGGTCTCGTTCTTGAACATCAGTAGCCAGTCCTGGTCCTCACCGTTGACATTGGCGGTGACATGGATGGAGCAGGCGTTGATCTCTTCGGATTCGTCCAGCTCGGGCAGCAGGCCACGCTTTTTCAGGACCTTGGTGGCGATGGTGGCAATGTCCATCAGGGTCTGGGGGCGGGCAGCGGCCTTCTCTTCGCCGTAGACCTCGATCCGGGAAGCCAGGTAACGCTCATAAGCGGTCTGGATCTCGGGATCGTCGATCCGGATGTCATCCAGGTGGGTGGAAAAAGTGGTGTGGCGGCAGTGGTCAGACCAGTAGGTGTCGACCACGCGGATCTCGGTGATGGTGGGATCCCGGTGCTCTTCGTCGCGGAAGTAGTTCTGCAGGAACTTCAGATCGTCCAGATCCATGGCCAGGCCCAGATTGTCCAGCAGCTCGGCCAGGGCTTTGTCATCCATACCGATGAAGCCGTCCACGGTGGCCACGGTCTCGGGCAGGGCGTACTGGGCAGCCAGAGTTTCGGGCAGCTCCAGAGAAGCCTCCCGGCTTTCCACAGCGTTGATGACGTGCTTCTTGATGGCGGCGATGGCTTCAGCAGTCAGTTCGCCGGACAGAACGTAGACCTTAGCGGTACGGACGGTGGGACGGTCGCCCTGGGAGATGATCTGGATGCACTGGGCGGCAGAGTCAGCCCGCTGGTCGTACTGGCCGGGCAGGGGCTCCACAGCGAACACGGTGTCGCCGGTGGGAACTTCATAGCTGACGTTGTCCACCTGGGGCTCGGAGAAGACGGTGTTTACGCAGGCGTTAAACAGGTCTTCGGCAATATTTTCTGCATCATAGCGGTTCAGAACCCGGACGGCAGTCAGGGCATCGATCTGCAGGAATTCCTTGATCTCCCGCAGCAGGCTGTCAGCCTCATGGGTCTGACCGGCCTTCTTTTCAACATATACACGATAAACCATGGGGTCAGTTTCCTCCTCAGTTTCGGGATTTCTTTTTTGTTGGGCGGCTTGCCTTCAAGCCGCCGCATAGACAGGCGATGTTCGCGGCGGGCTGAGGGCAGCCCGCCCTACGATTACATTTTCCTTACTTCAGCGCCTGCAAAGCCCGCTGGCCGATGTCAGAGCGGCGGTAGGCACCTTCAAACTTGACACCGTCGGACAGGCGGTAGGCTTCCTGAATGGCCTCTTCCAGAGAAGAAGCAATGGCAGTGGTGCCGGTGACACGGCCGCCGGAGGTGACCAGCTTGCCGCCATCCAGCTTGGCACCGGCCACGAAGGTTGCAGCCAGAGCTTCCTCGGTGAAGGTCATTTCGAAGCCTTTCTTGTAGCTGGTGGGGTAGCCGGAGGATGCCAGGATGACGCAGCAGGCGTGCTTGTCGGCAAACTTGACCTCAGTCTCGGCCAGGGTGCCGTTGGTGGTAGCCTGCATAACGGTCAGCAGGTCGCTTTCCAGCAGGGGCAGAACCACCTGGGTTTCGGGGTCGCCGAAGCGGCAGTTGTACTCGATGACCTTGGGGCCCTTGGGGGTCAGCATCAGGCCGAAGTACAGGCAGCCCTTGAAGGTGCGGCCCTCTGCGTTCATGGCGGCGATGGTGGGCAGGAAGATGGTCTTCATGCACTCCTCGGCAACGTCAGCGGTGTAGTAGGGGTTGGGAGCCACGGTGCCCATGCCGCCGGTGTTCAGACCGGTGTCGTTGTCACCGATGCGCTTGTGGTCCATGGAGGAGACCATGGGCTTGACGACCTTACCATCGGTGAAAGCCAGCACGGAGACTTCGGGGCCGGTGAGGAACTCCTCAATGACGATCTTATCGCCGGAGGCGCCGAAGACCTTGTCCTCCATCATGGAGCGGACGGCTTCCTTGGCCTCTTCGATGGTCTGGGCAATGATAACGCCCTTGCCCAGAGCCAGAC
>JAFVPA010000009.1 GCA_017505505.1 Oscillospiraceae bacterium
CTGGGTATCATGTTTGTTTATATCATTTTGAACAATGTGCTGATTTTCCTGTTCAGCCCGGATCATGGCACCAGCATTTACGGAACGGAAACCGTGCTCTTTAAGCTCTTCGGCCCTTATGTGGTCACGGCCGAGCAACTGTTTTACCATCTGAACGTAATTTTGAAGAATGCCTGCACCATTCCTATCGTTCTGCTGTTTATCTGCACCACCAATCCTTCTGAGTTCGCGGCATCCCTGAACCGGATCGGTGTCAGTTATAAAATCAGCTATGCTGTGGCTTTGGCCCTGCGTTACATTCCTGATATTCAAAGAGAATACCGGGATATTTCCCTGGCCCAGCAGGCAAGAGGCACGGAAATGAGCAAGAAGGCCAGCTTGGTAGACCGGCTGAAAGCAGCCAGCTCCATTCTGATTCCGCTGATCCTTTCCTCCATGGAACGGATCGAAACTATCTCAAATGCCATGGAGCTTCGTGGTTTCGGTAAGGGTGCAAAGCGTACCTGGTATTCCGGAAGAAAATTCTCTAAGATGGATATCATCAGTATTGTGATCTGTACCGCACTGATGCTCCTGTCTTTGCTGATCACCTTCCATAACGGCAGCCGGTACTTTAATCCCTTTATTTAATCAAAAGGGCTATCAGCGGTTTTATGGAGGATTGCGAAGTGAATAAAGTGTACCCCATGTTGTCCTTGACATGGGGTACACTTTAGAATTATTGATACAATGGTTCCATACGGGGTTTTTATACGAGGTATATCGAAACCAATGTGTTTTCTCAACTTTTTGTCTATTCTCTGACGGGTATTCTGCAAAGGAGAACGCTATTTCTGTTTCATGACTCTTTATCCGCAATAATCGTGGTAGGTGTATCCACTAATCGTTATTTTTTGGGTATCGTTATAACTAAGCTCTATAAGAACCCGAAACTCGCGCTAAAAGTTTCTTTATGAGTTCATACATCCCGAGTACAAATATTTCGGAACGATTTGATAGTTCCTAAAGTAGGGCTTTACACTGATCTGTGTGCGATTGGAGAAAGAATCAAAGCTACCCGAGAGAAAGCCGGGATGCCAGGAAAGACGTTGCTGCAGCCCTGGAAATGAGTCCTACATCAGCGTTATTGAACGCGGTGTTAGGCCCCCAGCTTGAAGCGCCCGTAAATATCACAATCAAGACAAATAGATGTATTTCCAGTCTGCGAATATGCCTGCGCAGACATTGGAGGCAGTTGCCCGGATGACTGTAATCTGATAAGCGTAAATCAGTGCTGTAATACAAACCAGCGGAGAAAGGCAAAGCGTTGAAAGGAAGTTTTGACAGGTCGGAAAGATACAGTAAAAATAACAAGTGCTGATTCCACTTGGTTGGGAGTCAGTATTTTTTTTGTGCATCTTTGCTTAAAAAATACTTGAAATTTTAGATAAGAGTGCTAGAATGTGTGTTGTATTTTTGAAATGACCCCAAATGGTATAGGAGGGAACGTATGCTGCTGTTATTCTTTATGGCGTGGATCATTTTCAATGGCAATTTTACCCTGGAAATCGTACTCTTTGGCGTGGTAATTGCCTTGGGAATGTTCTCCTTTATCTGCAAATTTATGGATTATAGCATTCAAAAGGAATTGCGTTTTTACAAATTGATTCCAGCGTTTTTTCAGTATGTTTTCTTTCTGGTTAAGGAGATTGTACAGGCCAATCTGAGTGTTTGCCGCATGATCCTGAGCCGGAAAGAAATCATGGAGCCGGTGATCGTTCATGTCCACACGAATCTGAAAACCGAAACCGCCAGAGTGATTCTGGCCAATTCCATCACCCTGACACCCGGCACCATCACCGTGTCCCTGACGGGACAGGAACTGCTGGTGCACTGCCTGGATAAGTCCCTGTCAGAAGGGATGGAGGATTCCGTGTTTGTGAAGCTGCTGCAAAAAATGGAAGGGGAGGACGCGTAAATGGAATTGATACAGCAATTTGACGGACTGTTTTACGGCGTTCTGTCCGTTCTGGCCATTATGCTGGTGCTTTGCCTGATCCGCGCGGTGATCGGCCCCCGGATCGCGGACCGTCTGGTGGCGGTGAATATGATGGGCACCATGGTCATGGTCAGCATCGCCATTCTGGCGGTGGTGAAAGATCAGGGCTATCTGGTGGACATCTGCCTGATCTATGCCCTGATCAGCTTCCTGGCTGTGGTGGTACTGACCCGGATCTATACGGGTGTCTACCGGGAAGCAAAGGACTATGAAAACAAAAAGAAGGGAGAGAAGACCAATGCAGATACTTGAGTGGATCAGTTTTATTCTGGGTGTTGGCCTGCTGCTGATCGGTATGGGCATTTTTGTGATGCAGCTGTTCGGTGTATTCAAATTCCGGTATGTACTGAACCGGATGCACGCGGCGGCCATGGGGGATACTCTGGGCCTGGGCGTGTCCCTGACGGGGCTGATCTTATTGTCCGGGTGGAATTTCACCTCCCTCAAAATGGCTATGATCATTGTGTTTCTCTGGCTGGCCTCTCCCGTGTCTTCCCATCTGATCTCCCGTCTGGAGGTCGTGACCAACGAGCATCTGGCGGAGCACTGCGGGCTGCCGGAGCATATAGAGGAGGATGAACTGTGCTGATTTTTGAATATATCCTGCTGGCTTTTCTGGTGGTCTGTGCCGTTTCCGTCAGCTTTTCCAGAAATCTGCTGAACTCCATCCTGATCTTCATGTCCTATAGCCTGGTCATGTCCATCATCTGGATTCTGCTGGAATCTCCGGACCTGGCCATTACCGAAGCGGCTGTGGGTGCGGGTGTTACCAGCTTGCTGTTCTTTGTGACTCTGAAAAAGATCCATGCCATGAAGGAAGAAGGTGAAGCCGATGAGTAAGCCTGTTCCTCAGGAAGAATACAACAAAAAGCCTCTGACCCGGCTGATGCGGTGGATCGGCGGAGAGATCGATCCCTTCCTGGAAACCATGGAAACCCGGCAGCAGAACGAATATGTTCTCAATGAGCGCCTGGTCCGCAAGCATCGCCGGGACCGGGATGCGGTGATCCGGCTGGTCTATGACCAGAAGCATAACCGGGTGTATAAGCATTTCCGCCGGTTCTATAAAACAGCCTCTGTGGTATGCTGTCTGGCTCTGATCGCTATGCTGCTGCTGGCAGTGTCCTATCTGCCTCCGGTGGGCAGTGCGGAAAATCCTGCCAGTAACGAAGTGGCGGCGAAATACATTGAAGACGGCCTGCAGGACACCGGCGCGGTGAACATCGTTACCGGTATGATCCTGGATTACCGTGCCTTCGATACCTTCGGTGAATCCAATGTGCTGTTTATTGCCACCTGCACCGTGCTGATCCTTCTTCGAAGCGATAAGAAGAAAGGCAAAGAGCAGGAGGAAAACCAGCAGCGGCGGGAACAGCATTATGAACCCAAGGACGACAGCATTCTGCAGAAGATCACCTTCCTGCTGTTTCCCATCATTGTCATTTTCGGTATCTATGTGATCCTCAATGGCCACCTTTCTCCCGGCGGCGGTTTCTCCGGCGGTGCCATCATCGGTGCTGGCCTGATCCTGTATGCCAATGCCTTTGGCTTTGAAAAGCTGAACCGGTTCTTCACAGAGAAGACCTACAAGTGGATCAGCTTTGTGTCCCTGGCCTTCTACTGTCTGGCCAAAAGCTATTCCTTCTTCACCGGTGCCAACCACCTGGAAAGCGGCATTCCTCTGGGAGAAGCCGGTGCGATCCTCAGCTCCGGTCTGATCCTGCCTCTGAACATCTGTGTGGGCCTGGTGGTGGCCTGCACCATGTATGCATTCTATACCCTGTTCCGGAAGGGAGGCTTCTGAGTATGGGTGCCAATTTTTTAGCCAATATCGGAGAAGCCGTGGCCATGGTTCTCTTCGGAATCGGCTTTGCTAACCTTCTGTTTCAGAAAAATCTGATCAAGAAGATCATCGGCTTTAATATTATGGATACTGCCATTTACCTGTTCCTGGCGGAAAAAGGCTATATCGCCGGGCGGATGCCGCCCATTGTGGTAAACGGAATTCAGGAGGTGGAGGCTTACATCAACCCCATTCCCAGCGGCCTGGTGCTGACGGGCATCGTGGTCTCTGTTTCGGTCAGTGCGTTGATGCTGTCTCTTACCATCCGTCTGTATCAGCGGTATCATACGCTGGACCTGGATGAGATTTCGGCCCGGCTTCGGAAGGAGGGACTGTAATGGAATTGGTACAAAACGTCCCGTTCTTCTCCATTATGCTCTCCATGTTCTCCGGTACGATTTCCTCTGTCCTGCCAAGAAAACAGGCCCGCTGGCTGAATACTGCCATGGTAACCGTGGTGGCTGCCATGTCCGGCTGGCTGCTGCTATATCTGACAGAGTCCGGAATTGGAAGCTATACTTATATGATGGGCCATTTTCCCGCCCCCTGGGGTAATGAGCTTCGGGTGGGTGTGCTGGAAGCGGGCATGGCCCTGTTCTTCTGCATCATCATGCTGCTGTCCCTTTTGGGCGGCCGGAAGAAGCTGGATGGAGAAGTGGAACCCAGCAAGCACAATATCTACTATATCCTGTGCAATCTGCTCCTCAGCTCCCTGCTGGCCCTGGTCTATACCAATGACCTGTTTACCGCCTATGTCTTCGTGGAGATCAATACCATTGCCGCCTGCGGCCTCATTATGATCCGCCAGAATGGCCGCTGCATCGAAGCGGCGGTGCGGTACATGATCATGAGCCTTCTTGGCTCCGGACTGCTTCTGCTGGGTATTTGCATGCTCTACGACCTGACGGGACATCTGCTGATGGAGAACATCCGCCAGCAGATCATGGTCATTATGGAAGCCGGAACTTACCGGGTCCCCATGCTGATCACCATCGGTATTATTACGGTGGGTCTTGCCATTAAGAGCGCCCTGTTTCCTTTCCATTCCTGGGTGCCGGATGCCTATGGCTATTCCACCGTTTCCTCTGGTGCCATTCTGTCCAGTCTGGTGTCCAAGGGCTACATCTTCCTGCTGTTCAAGATCTTCTACCGGGTCATCGGTTTTGAGCACATTGCGGACAGTCATATTTTGAATTTGCTGTTTCTGTTCGGCCTGTGCGGTATGATTTTCGGCTCCATCAGTGCCATCTGGGAGAAGGACATCCGCCGGATGATCGCATTTTCCTCTGTGGCCCAGATCGGCTATATTTACATGGGCCTGGGTCTGGGAACGGAGGCCGGTGTTATCGCAGGCATCTTCCATATGCTGGCCCATGGCGCGACCAAGTCGCTGCTGTTCGTTTCTGCCATCGGCCTGACGGATGTCTCCGGCGGCAGCCGCAGCTTCTTTGAAATCACCGGCGCGGCTTACCGCAATAAGGCGGCCGGTGCAGGATTCCTCGTGGCCTCGCTGTCCATGGTAGGTATTCCCATATTCTCCGGCTTTGTCAGCAAGCTGCTGTTTGCGGAGGCTGCGGTGTTGGTGCCCAACTGGAAGCTGCTGCCGACCCTGATCGTGCTGGCAGTCAGTACTATTCTGAATGCCATATACTTCCTGAAGACCGTTATCCGGATCTATACCCCGGTATCTCCGGCAGCGGTTCAGGAAAAGGGCTATTTCTGCCTGCGGCTGCCTGAGCAGAAGCTGTACTGCGTGACTATTCTGCTGTTTGTTCTGGTGAATCTGATCCTGGGCATGAATTCCCAGCCGATCCTGTCCCTGATCCAACAGGGGCTGCGCAATTTTGCGTGATACGGAAAGAGAGGTATTGTGATGTTGATTTCATCGATTCTCGTCCCTGTACTGCTGGGTCTTGGAATCTTGGCAGTACGGGAGTTTCAAAGCAGAAAGCTGCTGCTTTGTGTCACCGGGGCCGGTCTGGTGGCCGGTGCCCTGCTTGGCCTGGGTGTGGTGTTTGGCCCGGAAGCAGAGCTTTCTCTGTTCTCCTTCGGAAAAAATCTGGAGCTTGCCTTCCATGTGGATGCCCTGGGGCGGTTGTTTGCCCTGGTGGTGGATGTGGTGTGGCTGATCTCCGGCTTCTATGCCTTTGAATACATGAAGCATGAGCAGGAGGAAAAGCGGTTCTTTGGCTTCTATGTGATGGTGTTCGGCATTCTCCATGCCCTGACCTTCTCCGGAAATATGGTGACCTTCTATCTGTTCTACGAGCTGATGACCCTGCTTTCCGTGCCCCTGATCCTCCATAACCGTTCCAAGGATGCCATCAAGGGTGGTCTGAAGTACCTGTTTTACTCCCTTTTCGGTGCGTACATGGTGCTGTTCGGCCTGTTCTTCCTGAACCGGTTTGCTGCCAGCCTGGACTTCCTGCCCGGCGGTACCCTGGACATGGCTGCCGTTGCGGGGAATGAAGGGCTGATGCTGGTGGTGGCCTTCTCCATGATCATTGGCTTCAGTGTCAAGGCCGGTATGTTCCCTCTCCACGCCTGGCTGCCTACGGCCCACCCGGTGGCTCCCGCCCCGGCCAGTGCCGTCATGTCCGGTATTATTGTCAAAATGGGTGTACTGGGCATGATCCGTGTGGTGTACTATCTGGTAGGTCCGGACTTTATCCGGGGCACCTGGGTCCAGACGGCCTGGATGAGCCTGGCACTGGTGACGGTGTTCATGGGTTCCATGCTTGCCTACCGGGAGAAGATCATGAAGAAGCGCCTGGCCTACTCTACGGTCAGCCAGGCCTCCTACATTCTCTTCGGCCTGTCTCTGCTGCAGCCGGCGGCTATGACCGGTGCGCTGCTCCACGTTGTGTTCCATGCGGTGATCAAGTCCTGCCTGTTCCTCAGCGCGGGTGCCATCATCTACAAGACCCACAAGACCAATGTGGAAGATCTGCGGGGCATCGGCAAGGAAATGCCGGTGGCCATCTGGTGCTATACCTTCGCCTCCGCTGCCCTCATCGGCATCCCTCCCGCCAGCGGCTTCATCAGCAAGTGGTACCTAGCCACCGGTGCCCTGTCTTCCGGTATTGAGACCTTCTCCTGGCTGGGCCCTGTGGTGCTGCTGGTCAGTGCTTTGCTGACGGCAGGCTACCTGCTGCCCATTACCGTGAACGGCTTCCTGCCCGGTGCGGACTATGATTATGCGGCTCTGGAGAAGAAGGAACCCAACATGACCATGCTGCTGCCCCTGCTGATTCTGGCGGCTCTGGCGGTGCTGCTGGGTATCTTCCCCAACCCTCTGACGGCCTACCTCGCCCAGATTACGGGCGCAGTACTGTAAGCGGAGGCCGTCTATGAGTCAATATTGGATTCTGGCTGCCATCGCGCTTCCCATACTGGGCGCCAGTCTGATTCCTCTGCTTCCTTTTTCCAAAAGAAAAAGAATGCTCTGGTATATCGAGTCCGTGGTGCTGGTTACTTCCATGATCGTTGCCGGACTTTTGATGGGCGGAAAAACGGAAGTCTTTCATGTGGTGCATTTCGTAAACAACCTGTCCATCTCCTTTAAGATCGACGGCATGAGCATGGTGTTCGCAGGCCTTGTGGCCGTGCTGTGGCCTCTGGCAACCTTGTATGCCTTTGAGTACATGACCCATGAAGGACATGAAAAGACCTTTTTCCTCTTCTATACCATGACCTACGGTGTGACGCTGGGCATTGCCTTTGCTTCGGACATCGTGACCATGTACTTTTTCTACGAGCTGCTGACCCTGGTGACGGTGCCGCTGGTGATGCACGCCCTGACCCGGGAGGCCATTCTGGCAGTTCGGAAATATCTCTATTTTTCCATTGGCGGTGCGGCCTTTGCTCTGATGGGCATGATCTTTGTGATCGTTTATGGCAACACCTGCGAATTTACCCTGGGCGGCGTATTCAGTCCGGTGGGTATTCTGCGCCATGGAGATCTGCTGCTGTGGATCTATTTCTTCTCCTTCATGGGCTTCGGTGTCAAGGCTGCGGTATTTCCTCTGTCCTCCTGGCTGCCTCAGGCCGGTGTGGCCCCTACACCGGTGACGGCACTGCTTCATGCGGTTGCGGTGGTCAATGCCGGTGCCTTTGCTATCCTTCGCCTGACCTATTACTGCTTCGGCACGGAATTTCTGTCCGGTACCTGGGTACAGGATGTCTGCATGGCCCTGACCATGTTTACCATCGTCTACGGCTGCAGCAGGGCGGTGAAGGAGACCCATATCAAGCGCCGTCTGGCCTGGTCCACGGTGAGTAACCTGTCCTACATTTTGTTCGGCGCTCTGGTCATGACCCCTCAGGGTCTGGTGGGAGCCCTGTGCCACTTCGTGTTCCATGGTTTTATGAAGATCACGTCTTTCCTCTGCGCCGGTGCCTTCATGCACCAGACGGGAAAAAAGTATGTCTATGAAATGGATGGCATCGGCCGGAAGATGAAGATCACCTTCGGCTGCTTTGCGGTGTCGGCCCTGGGCCTGATGGGCGTTCCCGGCTTTGCGGGTTTCATCAGCAAGTGGAATCTGACGGAAGCCGCAGTGGAAAGCGGAAACGTGCTGGCCTATGGCGGTGTGGCCTGCCTGATGCTGTCTGCCTTGCTGACCGCAATCTATATGCTGGGCATTGTCTGCCGGGCGTTCTTCCCCAGCAGTGAAACTGTGGCGGTGGAGGCCAAAGACCCCAGCTGGCAGATGTGTCTGCCGCTGCTGCTGTGCGCCAGTGCGGTTGCGTTGCTGGGCTTCTGCAGTGCACCGCTGATCGACTTTTTCCGGGCCATTGCCCTGGGAATTTACTGAGAAAGGAGCTGCCTGAATGGATATGATTCTTTATCTGCTGGTGTTTTTCCCCATGGCGGCAGCCATCCTTTCCTACCTGCTGGGAAGAAAAACCAAGTCCGGGCGGGATCTGTTTGTCTGGGCCGTGGTGGCTGCAGAGTTTTGTCTGAGTGTTTTGCTGTTTGTCAGCGGAGCAAAAGCGGAGGATGTGCTGGTGACGCTCCCCGGGGTCTGCGGCTTCGGCCTGAACTTTACGGTGGATGGTTTTCGCAGTATCTACGCCATGATTGCCGCCCTGATGTGGCTGGTCACCGGGCTGTTTTCTCCGGAATACTTTGCCCACTACCGCAACCGGAACCGGTATTACCTGTTCCTGCTGATCACCCTGGGTGCCACGGAAGCGATTTTCCTGTCGGCGGACCTGTATACCACCTTCGTATTCTTTGAGATTATGTCCCTGTGCTCCTATGTGTGGGTGGCTCAGGACGAAAAGCCCGGCTCTCTCCGGGCCGGCGGCACCTATCTGGCAGTGGCAGTCATGGGCGGTTTGGTGATGCTGATGGGCATTTTCCTGACATACCACCAGACGGGTACTCTGATGATCGCTGAGCTTCCCGAGGCCAGCGAAGGCAAACATCTCTGGGCTGCTGCCCTGTGTATGTTCGTTGGCTTTGCGGGCAAGGCCGGTGCTTATCCCATCCATATCTGGCTGCCCAAGGCCCACCCGGTGGCTCCGGCCCCGGCCAGTGCTCTGCTTTCCGGTATCCTGACCAAGACCGGTATCTTCGGCATTCTGGTGATCAGCTGCAAAATGCTGGTCCATGACGGGCTATGGGGCATCTTTGTGCTGCTGATCGGTGTGGTCACCATGTTCCTGGGAGCGCTGCTGGCCCTGTTCTCTGTGAACTTCAAGCGGACCCTGGCCTGCTCCTCTGTTTCTCAAATCGGTTTCATTCTGGTGGGCGTGGGTATGCTGGTACTGCTGGGGGAGGAAAACACCCTGGCTGTTCGGGGCACCTTCCTGCATATGGTGAACCATTCCCTGTTTAAGCTGATTTTGTTCCTGGTGGCGGCTGTTGTTTATCAGAACACCCATAAGCTGGATTTAAATGACATCCGGGGCTTCGGGCGGAAAAAGCCGCTGTTGATGGTCTGTTACCTGATGGGTGCCCTGGGCATTGGCGGTATCCCCGGCTGGAGCGGATATATCAGCAAGACGCTGCTCCATGAGGGTATCGTGGAATATATCCACGCTCTGGAAGGCGGCCACCTTCACACCACTTTTTTAACGGTGGGAAGCATGAAGATTATCGAATGGATCTTCCTGGTCAGCGGCGGCCTGACAGTGGCCTATATGTGTAAGCTCTTCGTGGCGGTATTTGTGGAAGAAAACCGGGACTCTGCCGTGCAGGCCCGTTACAACGCAAAGAAGCCCTACTGGAAGACCGTCAGCGCCGTGTCCCTGACATTGATCGCTGCCCTGATCCCCATTCTGGGTGCGCTGCCCTCTGTTACCATGGATAAGCTGGCAGACCTGGCCCAGGGCTTCCTGGGGGTCCACCATGCCGGGCATGCGGTCCATTACTTTGCCTGGGTAAACCTGAAGGGCAGTGTCATTTCCATTGCCATTGGTGCGGTGCTGTACCTGACGGTGGTCCGCCGCTGGATGATGGCAAACGGAAATTATGTTAACCGCTGGCCGGAGTGGCTGGATCTGGAAGAAAAAATCTACCGTCCTTTGCTGCTGAAGATCCTGCCCGGCCTGTTTGGCGGGATCTGCCGCCTGCTGGATGGTTTTATGGATCTGGCTATCCGGGTGCTGACCAGGACCGGACTGATCCTGGCGGGTGTGCTGGATATCCTCACGGATGGCACAGTGGTGCTGCTGCGCAAGACCCTTTACCGGGACAGCATCCAATGGGGAGAGCTGGAAGAAGGCAATGCACTGACTCATTTCGTTGGTGTTTCCCTGAATGTCCTGGAAGAACTGCTGAACAAGACCATCTGGAAAAATCACGAGCACAAGCGGGATTTGGAGCACTGGTTTGTGCTGAAGTATACGTCCTTTAAGGAAAATGCTTCTTTGATTGAACGCAGCCTGTCCTACGGTCTGGTGTTATTCTGCCTGGGCCTTTGCGCCACACTGATCTACCTGCTGGTATCGGCATTCCTGTAAAAAAATTGCTGACTTAGAGAAATCTAGGCCAGCAATTTTTTCAGAGTGCCCGGTGTTCTGCCTTGAAAACAAGGAAACCTGATGCTCTGAAAACCTAAAAAACGTTGGTATCTCTCACTTTTTCGAAAAGTCCTATAGGAAGAATTCCGGTTACCCCTTACGGGGTGACCGGAATTTTTTGAGGCATTATTGGATCTGGGTGATCACCAAATGTGCAGATACGGGACGGGTGCCGCCAGCCAGGGGGGTGATGGTCAGTGCTGCAGCAGTGCCATCGGGATTTCGTACCGTCAGAACAGAGTTTACAGAGGTCGTTTCCACGATCGCCATACCAATGATCTGGGAGCTCCCAGTTGCACGGCCTGCTACGGTATAGGCCAGATCTTCTCCGTTCAGGGTCAAAATCAGCTGCCCGGCTTCGGTCACACTGACCTGGAACAATACCTGATAGGTGCCGATTTCTGCAAGCGTGAAAGAGCTGGGACCAGACCGAAGGATACCGGCTCCGCTGTTAGGTCCGTCCTGCGGGAAACTGACATCAGTTCCGGGTGCAACGGTTGCTGAGTTATCGGGAGGCATTAAGGCATAGAAATCAGCATAATTCAAAACGCCTCCGGCCGGCCCCTGTGGGCCAACGGGTCCGGTTTCGCCAGCAGGACCTTGGGGGCCAGCAGGACCAGCTACACCGGCCGGCCCCTGCGGACCAATGGGACCAGTTTCCCCGATGGGACCTTGGGGACCAACAGGACCAGCTACACCAGCTGGCCCCTGTGGGCCAACAGGTCCGGCTTCCCCGGTCGGCCCTTGAGGACCGGTGGGCCCGGTTTCGCCGGCAGGACCTTGAGGACCAACAGGACCAGCTACACCTATGGGTCCCTGCGGACCAGCAGGTCCGGTTTCGCCAATTGGGCCCTGAGGACCAGTGGGGCCAGCTTCTCCGATGGGACCTTGTGGTCCGATTGGGCCCTGGGGGCCTACGGGGCCTTGAGGACCGATGGCACCGGTTTCACCGACGGGCCCCTGCAGCCCTGCAGGACCGGCAACCCCCTCAGGACCTTGCGGTCCAATGGGACCTCTGGCTCCCGGAATGCCCTGTGGCCCGGCAGGTCCTCTTGGCCCCGCAGGTCCCTGTGGCCCGGCCGGTCCCTGAGGTCCGGGAGGACAATTCCCACAGCAGTTACAGCAGTCCCGTTCTCTGCAGCTGTGGTCTTTTTGGGGATAACGCTTGCAGGAATTATCGTCAAAATGTGTGTCGCGATCTCTGTCATCAAAACAATGATAGCTGTTCATCCGGTTCCCTCCTTAAAATGGTAGTGTTACAGTATATGTTTTTTGACAAAAGCTGACACATGAGGACAGGTGCAGAAGCGCGCTATTCAATATCCATATGTATAAAGTTTGCGTCAATGGCATAAGCATACCGTACTTCCGGCTGTCTCTGGGCCCAGGCAAGGGTCTGCCCTGCGGATTTTCCTTCAATACGCAGGTCGACTGCTTTTCCATTTAGATGGCGGTTGTCTGACACACCGCCCACATTGGCGTTATGCTGGCTGCACCTGAGTCCGCTGGAAACAAAACCGACTCCTTTCAGTTCTGCTCTGGCCCGGTCGGCAAGCTCCACTACACCGCGCTGCATCTGTGCCGGGTAACCGTCACAGTATCTGCCGCATTTGCAGGCAAATTCCTTTCGGGAGAAGTATCGGATGCTGTTCCACCAGTCGTCGGTCTCCTGCGCAGGCAGTTTCAGAATTTTCCCACGTGTCATGGCACCGGCAATTCCATCGGGAGTCAGCCCGGTTTTCCTTTGCCATTGCGCGGTGGCATCCTTTATTTCCTGGCCGGCAAGACCATCGATTGCGATTTTTCCATCGGTGATCTCTTTTTGAATGGACTTGATGATTTCTATGGATTTTGCGATGGTCAAGGCACCAAATATACCGTCTGCGTCCAGGTCATAATCTTTCTGAAAACGAACGGCAGCGGCTTTGGACAGTGTGCCCCAGATCCCATCGATCTCGCCGCCATAGTAGCCCAGGTAATATAGCTGCCATTGCTTCTGCTTTATGGTCATGGCTCCTCTTCTTTCCACAGGCGTATGCTTAGTATATGGGACAGGAAAGCAGTTTGTGCAGGTTTCAAGATCGTATTTCCCGGGAGAAATCTCTTGCCAGATGACCATTCCTCTGCTACACTATAAAAAAATGCAGGAGGATAGGAAAATGGCACGATTTTTTGTGATGCCGGAGGAATTGGAAGGGGAAATTCTATTCCTGACAGGGGAGAACGCCCAGCACGCTAAAGTTCTGCGGTTAAAAGAAGGGGAAGTGGTTCTGGTCTGCGACGGAGAAGGCCGGGAGTGTCTGTGTGAGGTGACGGCCTTTGATGGAAAGACGCTGGAAGTAGCGGTAAAGGAGCGGCGGGAATCGGAAACCGAAGCAGCTGTCCGGGTCAGTGTCTATATGGCGTTCCCCAAGGCGGATAAGCTGGAGCATGTGATCCAGAAGGCTACAGAATTGGGAGCCTATGAGATCATTGCGTTTCCCTCCGCCCGGTGCGTTTCCAAGCCCGATGACAAGAGTCTGAAAAAGAAGCTGGAGCGCTGGCAAAAGATTGCGGCTTCCGCTGCGGAACAGTCCGGCCGGGGCCGGATCCCCCGGGTCCGGGTGCTGAACAGCTTTCGGGAGGCCTTGGAGGAAGCTGCAAAAGCGGATAAGCCCCTGATGTTCTACGAGAACGAACAGGCGGTAACGCTAAAAATGGCTTTGACCAACAGCCCTTACAGTACAGTGAGCCTGCTTACCGGCCCCGAGGGCGGTCTGGAAGAGAAGGAAGTCCAGCAGTCCAGGGAAGCGGGCTTGCAGGTCTGTACCCTGGGAAAGCGCATCCTGCGCTGCGAGACGGCTCCTCTGTGTGCTCTGTCGGCAGTTATGTACGACGCCGGGGAATTCTGATCACGGAAAGTAGGGCGGGCTGCCCTCAGCCCGCCGCAAAATGGAAAACAATACAAAAAAGCGGCGGCTTGAAGGCAAGCCGCCCTACGGACACTTTTCGAAGAGAAGTGCCAGCCGATTTTCGGCTGGCACTTTTGGCATATCAGGCAGTTTCGCTCTTGCGTATGACCACGTCACCGCTGAGGGCATCCACATTGATACGGCAGCGGCCGTCACCGCAGACGTGATTGCCATTTTTGATAGTAGTCTCGAAATCGGACTCAAAATCACTGCTGGCGGCATCCATGGCCAGGGCAAAGCCTGCATCGGCGGGGAGGGTAATATCCAGGTCACCGGACATGGTGTCCATATCCAGCCGGCTGGGGGTGTTGCTGAGGACGGCGTAAATGCTGGCGGAAGCGGCATCGCAGTCCAGAGTTTGCAGGGAACCGATGAACCGCACATCGCCGGAGGCCGTGTCAATATCCATCTCGGTGACATGGCAGTTCTCGAATTCGCAGGTACCGGAGGCACCGTCAAAGTCCACCTCATGGATGGTCATATCGTTGACCTCCACCGTAGCGGAAGCGCAGTCGATCTCCAGCGACTGGCAGATCCAGTCCTTGGGAACAGTGATGGTCAGGTCTTTATCCAGCTCTACCTTGGTATCGAAACCGATAAAATTGCCCACAGCTTCTTCACAGAAGGCGATTTTCAGGGTGTCCTCCCGCCATTGCAGGACCATGTTGTACTTGGGGTCGGAAACGCCGTCTTCTTTGACGATGATCTCGTCGGTATCCCCCGGCTGAATCAGAATATCTCCGGCTACCCATTCGATCTCCAGCTCGCTAATGGATGGGGGAAAGGTGCTTTTGGAATCTGCGGAACCGTAATAGACGGTTTCCAGAGGGACCACTGTTTCCACAGGCTCTGTGACCCGCAGGGGGATCTGAGTCCGTTGACTTCTGATCCTTCTTTCCATGCGGTATTCGTTGGCATCCTCCAGCATCCCGCCGAGGATGCCCACCAGCACCAACAGGGTGACGCTCCAAACGATGATACGGATCAATGCGTTACGTTTCATTTTTAACCGCCTCCTTATAGTCGAGGATTGCCCGGACCAGGCCCTGGACGGCTCCTGTGATGGGGAAGACCAGCCAGGTGATGTGCCAGGCCATGGAATCAAAGCTCAGAAAGAAATACACAGCCAGACCGACGGCCCAAAGAATACCGTTGATGCTTTTTCTCAGGTTCTTCTGAGCGGGAAAGGTTGTGCCGGTGGATGCCACGCCCCGGTCTTTCAAAAGGGTGCAAAGCAGCTTATCGATGGCACTCAGAATGGGGAAGATGACCCAGGTGATATGCCAGCAGCCTGTTGCGAAGCTTAGAATGAAGTACAGGGCAACACCGATGGCCCAGACCAGGCTGCTGACGCTCTTTTGCAGCTCGGACTTGGGTTCCTCTTCCTCATCCTCATCGGCCAGAGTGCCGTCGGGCTTGTATTTCTTTTTACCACCCAGGATGATCAGTACGGTGGCGACTGCGACCAGCGCCAGGGTGCCGCACAGGCCGATGATATCCATGCCCAAATCGCTCAGAACGATGAGGGGCAGGGGACACAGAATGTACAGTCCCACAGCGATGGCCCGCATCCATTTTTTCGCGGGCGTGTCATTGTCCACAGGGACAGGGGAGACCGGAGTCGCGTTGGTATGGTACACCGCAGTGGTGCTCCGTGGCTGGGTGCCCAAAATCTCGTTGATGTCTCCGATGCCCGTGATGGCCAGACGGTAGGCGGCCTCCGGGACTTTGCCTTCGGCGATCAGGTCGTCATAGCGGTCCAGGGTATTCTGTAAGATCTCCTGCTTGATCTCCTCACAGTCCCGTCCGCCTGCGAAGAGCAGCTCAACGTATTGGATCAGTCGTTCTCTCATAGTGTATCCCCCGTTTCCAGAAGTTTATCCATAATTTCCTTGGTCTCCTGCCACTCTCCCAGCAGGCGGAAGCAGGCTTCCTTTCCTTCGGCGGTGATGGTATAGTACCGCCGCCGGGCACCGGCTCCGCTGCCGCCCCAGTAGGAGGCAATGTAGCCCAATTCCTCCAGCCGTTTGAAGGCGGTGTACAGGGTGGCCTCCTTCAGCTCGAACCGGCCGGAGGAGAGGGTGGAGATGGTCTTGTTGATCTCGTAACCGTAGCTGTCGCCCCGAAGCAGCCGTGCCAGAATAATGGCATCGGTGTGGCCCCGGATCAGATCACCGGCAATCGACATGGGTCATCCCTCCTTTGTAGACTTATATTACCATGAGATACCTCACCTGTCAAGGTATCTCACAAAAATAAGAGACACATTTTGAAAATGTGTCTCTGCTGTGTAGGGCGGGCTGCCCTCAGCCCGCCACGGTGCGGTATCATTTATGATATTTGCTTCCTGCCTGAATGGCTTCGGCCCGGTAGAGCTGCTCCAGCACCATGATCCGGGCCAGGTGGTGGGGAAAGGTCATGGGACCCATGGACAGCTTGAAATCTGCCTTCTGCTTCACCCGGGGGGCCATGCCGAAGGAGGACCCGATGAGGAAGCAGGCACTGGACTTGCCGGAATTTTTCACGGAGGCCAGCTTATCTGCAAAGCCCTCGCTGCTCAATTCCTTACCCTCGGGAGTGAAGACGCAGAACCAGGCCCCCTTGGGGATCTTGGAGAAGATCAGGTCGGCTTCCTTTTCCAGTCCCGCCGCAATCTCTGCCGGGGAGGGATCTTCCGGAAGCCGTACCTCCGGTAATTCCAACAGGGTGAATTTGCAGTAGCCACCCAGCCGCTTTTTGTACTCTTCCGCGGCGGAGATATAAAATTTTTCTTTTAATTTTCCCATGGTGATCAGGGTGATGTCAAACATATGCGGCTCCTTGTTTTTGCAAAGTGTAGGGCGGGGGCATGACCCTGCCCTACATATAAATTCGGTTATAATTTTACCATTTCTACCACACAATTGCAATATAAATCCTTTTTTGCTGGGAAAACTGATTTCGGAGGTGTTACCATGGAGAAAAAGAAAGAGGAAATGATCGTGACAGATCCCTTCGGAAGTTATACGGGTTTGGTGAAGGATCCCAATGAAAAACCGGTGCAGGATGCGGACGACCTTTGATAAATGCGAAATGTTGTCAGGCCCGGAGCTGCAGCAGTCTCCGGGCCTGGGTATTACTGGATGGGAACATAGTAGAAGGTCTGGTTAATGGGGTTGCCGTTTTCATCCCGTTCCCAGCCTTTGTGGAACATGAGGGATTCCACCTGGCTAATATCCAGAATGGCGTTGAACATTCTGGATTCGATGAAGTAGACCATCTTTTCCTGGTCTTCGAAGCCGCTGGTACCAGGCGTGCAAAGGAATTCTCGTCCGTCCTTCATGCGGACACCCTGAACGGCCTGGGGAAGCTCTACCAGTTCGTCCCAGCCTTCCCAGTAGTCTTTCAGCTGGTAGCGGGTGCGTATGCTGACCTGTCCGATCTCCGCATCCAGCAGGGTCACATCACTGTCGCCGATCTGTACATTGGGGGAGACTTTCATATTGCTGTCAGTACCGGTCAGTGTCCATTTCAGTTCCCACAGGCCTTCCACCTGAGGTTCGGGAATGCCGGCCTTCTGGTGGGACTGGAAATCGATGCTGTGGAAGGTAAAGGCGATCTCCTTGCCCAGATAGCGGCCGTCTGTTTGTTCTAAACTGATGAAGTGGGTATATTCCAGACTTCCGTCATCGGCTACAAGATCCAGGATCAGACAGCCGTCTTCATCAGACTGAACGGGCTGTCCATTGGATGCATAGACGGTTTTGCCTTCCGCATTCTGGGTGAGGCCATCGTAGAACCAGCCGGACTGTAATCCGCCGAAATGCGGATCTCCGTCAATGGTAACAATGGGCCAAACAGCGGGCAATTCTCCCTCCGGCAAGTCAAAGCCATCGATCCGGAAGGTGATCTGGGCCTGATAATTGTCCACGATGGTCTGTACGGCGGTGATGGTGATGCCCTGATCGGTGACGGACAGCACCTCGTTGGGATTTTCGGTTCCTTTGGTCTCCTCCAGCATTACGGACAGGCCGCTGTTTTCTGCCTGCTCTTTGATCTGCTGGGAGGGATTGTAGCTTGTCTGCATGGTCTTTGACCAGCGGGTGAACACGGCCGCTCCGGTCATGGTGGCCAGGATCAGCGTGGCGGCCAAAGCGATAACCATGGCCCGTTTTCTGCTGGGATGCTTTTGATACATTGGTTGCTCCTTTTCTCCTTGCATCAGCAGCGATACCATATTCTCCTTGGTTTCCCGGGAAAAGTGCAGGGCATCCATGGAAGTGTTAAAGTCCTGTTTCATATTCCGTTTCATAGGGCCTTGCTCCTTTCTCCGGTAAGATATTGCTTCATCTTTCGCCGCCCCCGGGACAGGTACTGGGTGATGGTAGCTTCGTTTTTTCCCAAAACAGCTCCGATTTCCCGGGCGGAATATCCTTCGTAGTAATACAGATAGATGCTGATGCGGTAGTTTCGCGGCAAGGCCTTCACAGCGTCCAGAATTTCCGTATCCGGGGCTTCCGGGGCTTCCGCAGCGGCGGCCTCCTCCAGAGGCACCGTCCGGCGGAAAAAGGCGCTCTTTACGTAATCCTTGCAGGTGTTGATGGTGGTGCGGATGATCCAGGCTTTTTCATGCGCTATGCTGTCAAACCGGCACCCGGCGGACAGATACTTTAAAAATACCGTCTGGCAGATATCCTCCGCGTCACAGGTCTGTTTCAGATATTGGTAGCTGATCCGCAGGATCATGTCGGCGTACGCGTCCACCAACCGTCTGGCCTGAAATTCGTCCATCTGAAACCACCTTCCTTTCTTCTTTTTGAGGTCCTCTATCTGTAATACGATGCATCCCGTCAAATCCTGACACCATCATAGCAGAAAAAATGCAGAACGCAAAGAAATTTGCATTCTGCATTGCTGTTTACTGTTTGGCTTCGTATTTCCGCTTGGTTGCCAGTCCGCCCCGTATGTGGCGCTCCTGTTTGTTTTTGTCCAGAACTTCCCGGACCTGTAAGTACAGGGTATGGTTACACTGGCGGAGACGCTCCGTCAGTGTTTTGTGGACAGTGGATTTGGACAGGCCGAAGTGCCGGGCGGCGGCCCGGACTGTGGCACCGGTTTCGATCATGTACACAGCCAATGCGCAGGCGCGCTCCTCCAGGTCTTGTTTCATAGGCTCCCCTCCGATGCTGTGCTGCTGGGAAATCCTATGCGGGAAAGCCGGGAAATATCACAGGAGAATGAAGGCTTGACAGCAGGCGCTTATGGCGTTAAAATAAACCCAATTCTATCCAAAAATGAGGAGAAACCTATGATCTACTTTAATAATGACTATTCCGAGGGCTGTCACCCTAAGGTGTTGGAGGCCCTGATCCGTACCAACATGGACCAGACGCTGGGCTACGGCGAGGATGAATACTGCGCTGCTGCCGCGGCCAAGATCCGCAAGCTCTGCGGCCGGGAGGATGTGGCCGTTCATTTCCTGGTTGGCGGTACTCAGGCCAATCTGACTGTCATTGACGCAGCCCTGCGGCCCCACCAGGGTGCTCTGTGTCCCGTTGGCGGCCATATCAATGTCCACGAGACCGGCGCTGTGGAAGCCACCGGCCACAAGGTGCTGACTGTGCCTTCCGATGACGGCAAGATCACTGCCCAGCAGGTCCGGGATGTGGTGCTGGCTCACCGGGCGGATTCCAGCTTCGAGCATATGGTCCAGCCCAAGCTGGTGTACATCTCCAACCCCTCCGAATACGGCACCCTCTACAGCAAGGCGGAGCTGGAGGCTTTGTCCGCGACCTGCCAAGAGCTGGGACTGTACCTGTTCCTGGACGGTGCCCGTTTCGGCTACGGCCTGATGGCGAAGGACTACGATGTGACCACCGAGGACATCGCCCGCCTGTGCGATGTGTTCTACATTGGCGGCACCAAGGTGGGTGCCCTGTTTGGCGAGGCTGTAGTCATCTGCAACGAGGCATTGAAGGAGGACTTCCGCTATCTTATCAAGCAGCACGGCGGTATGCTGGCCAAGGGCCGGCTGCTGGGTGTCCAGTTTGATGCCCTGATGACGGATAACCTGTATTTCGATATCGCCGCTCATGCGGTGAAGCTGGCTGACAAGATCCGGGCCACGCTGGACGAATTGAAGGTGGAGCATCTGGTCCCCGGTATCACAAACCAGATCTTCCCCATTCTGTCTGACAAGCTGCTGGAAGAACTGGCCAGGGACTTCTGCTTTACCGAAATGGAGCGGGTCAGCTCCACCCACCGGGCCATCCGCTTCTGCACCAGCTGGGCCACCACGGAGGAAAACGTGGACAAGCTCTGTGCCGCCCTGCGGAAGCTTTCCCAAATGTAAAATTTACAGGATGTTCACTGGATTATTCCGGTTTTTTCCTTTATACTTAGGGTAAAAAGGAGGAATGCGGATTGCATATCGATAAGAAGCTGATGCACAGGATCTTTGGCCTGATCGCGGGTACGATCATCTTTGGATGGCTGGTTCTGGATACGGCCCGGGCTACCATGCTGTTCAGCCGTGTCTGGGAACTGGTTGCGCCCTTTGTTGCCGGTGCGGGCATCGCGTTCATTTTCAATGTCCCCATGCGTGCCATCGAGAAACAGTTGGACGGTATCCATAAAGCCAGTCTGCGGCGGACACTGGCGCTGTTGCTGACGCTGCTGTGTCTGGTACTGATCATCATGTTCATCTTCGAACTGCTGGTTCCCCAGATCCGGCTGACGCTGGCATCCCTGTCGGAAAAGATTCCCGCCTTCGTGGACCGGACAGCACAGAATCTGATGGTGCTGGTGGAAGAGAATCCGGAGCTGGGCCGCTGGATCCAGGAGGCCTTCCATTTGGAAAGTCTGGACTGGTCCAATATCCTGAAGGATATCCTGACCTGGGTGGCCAATCAGGTTTCCACGGTTATGGGCGGTGCGGTGAACGTCATCGGAAACGTGACCACAGGCATCGTGAATATGGTCATCAGTGTGGTCTTCGCCATTTACTGCCTGGGGCGGAAGGAGATCCTGGCCCGGCAGGGGAGACGGATTTTGTATTCTGTCCTGTCTGAACGACGGGCGGACGAGGTCATCCGGGTCATGCGGCTGACCAATGCCACCTTCTCCAACTTCATCTCCGGCCAGTGTCTGGAAGCGGTCATCCTGGGCTGCCTGTTTGCTGTAGTCATGGCCATCCTGAAGATGCCCTATATCCCTCTGGTCAGCGTCATCATTGCGGTGACGGCTCTGATCCCTGTGGTGGGTGCCTTCGTGGGCTGTATCGTGGGTGCCTTCTTCATTTTGGTGAATGATCCCATCCAGGCGGTGAGCTTCATTGCCATGTTCCTGGTGCTCCAGCAGCTGGAGAACAACCTGATCTACCCCAGAGTGGTGGGTACCTCCATCGGCCTGCCCGGTATGTGGGTGCTGGTGGCTGTCACCATCGGCGGTGAGTTGATGGGTGTTGGCGGTATGCTGGTGATGATCCCTCTGGTGTCCGTGGTGTATACCCTGGGCCGGGAATTTACCAATAAGCGCCTTGCAGAGCGTGGCATCCCGGAGTACAAGCTCGTGGAGCAGCCCCCGGAAATCAAGTCTCAGTTCCAGCAGAATAAGGAACGCAAAGAACGCATGAAACTGCAAAAAATGCGGGAGCAGTTAAAAAAACTTCAGGAGCAGCAGAAGAAAAAGTAAAAAAGAACCGCTGACCAAACCGGTCAGCGGTTTTCTCATACCTGGGTGAATTCGTAATCCTCGAATTTCAGTTTATCGCCCACATCCACGCCGAAGGGCAGCAGGGCAATGGCGACCTCGGAGACAACACCGGTGTCCTGATATTTGACATAGGCATAGTCACCGCGAATGTCGATGATGGTACAGATCATAAGGTTCTCCTTTTAACGGATGAAATTGGTGAAGGCCTTGGGTTCAGGTTCCGGCAAACCGTTGGCCTGTTTTTCAGCGGCAATGGCCTTCATCAGGAAGACCATGTTTTTTGCCAGATTCCGCATGGTGCGCACGCCCTCCGCGTCAAGCTGGGCTTCACCGGGCTTGCTGCCGTGGATCTGGTTCCAGTAGTTGGCGGAAGCCACAGGCATAGACGAGATGGTGAAGTACTTGTTCAGCACATCCATGGCCGCGGTACAGCCGCCCCGGCGGGCGCAGACCACGCTGGCTCCGACCTTCATGGACTTGTCGATATGGCCGGTGGAATAGAACAGCCGGTCCAGGAAGGAGATCAGGGTACCGTTGGGGGAGGCGTAGTAGACAGGACTGCCAATCACGATACCGTCGAACTGAGGCAGCTTTGCGGCCGTTTCGTTTACAAGGTCGTCAAAGACACATTTTCTCGTTTTATAGCAGCTTCCGCAGCCAATGCAGCCCCGGATCAGCTGGGAGCCAACCTGGATGGTCTCTGTCTGCACACCGTATTCTGCGAAGACCTCAGCCATCTGGGACAGGGCGAAGGCAGTGTTGCCATTTGCCTTGGGGCTGCCGTTGATGATCAAAACGTTCATAAGATCCCTCCATAGGGGAAGTATATTGGGAAAAGCCCGCCCCCATTTCTGGGGACGGGCCATAAATTTGCTTAGATGACCAAGTTGGTACTAGGAATTAGTCCTTGTACAGCTCGACCAGCTTGTTCAGGTGCTCCCAACGCTCCTTAGCAGCAGCCTCGTTCTTAGCGAACAGATCGGTTGCACGCTCGGGGAACTCACGGGTCAGACGGGCATAACGAGCCTCGTTCATCAGGAACTCCTGGTAGCCGCCCTTAGGTGCCTTGGAATCCAGCTGGAACTTGCCGGTCTCCTTGCTGGGATCGAAGCGGAACAGGTTCCAGTAGCCGCACTCGACAGCCTTCTTCATCTCAGCCTGGCAGTTCATCATGCCGCCCTTGATGGAGTGCATCTCACAGGGAGCGTAGCCGATGATCAGGGAAGGACCGTTGTAAGCTTCTGCCTCGCAGATAGCCTTGATGGTCTGAGCCTGGTTTGCGCCCATTGCAACGTGTGCAACGTAGACGTAGCCGTAGCTCATAGCGATCTCGGACAGGGACTTCTTCTTGGTTTCCTTACCGGAAGCTGCGAACTGAGCAACCTGGCCCAGGTTGGAAGCCTTGGAAGCCTGACCGCCGGTGTTGGAGTAAACCTCGGTGTCGAAGACGAAGATGTTGACGTCCTTGTTGGAAGCCAGAACATGGTCGACGCCGCCGAAGCCGATGTCGTATGCCCAGCCGTCGCCGCCGAAGATCCAGATGGACTTCTTGGACAGGTATTCCTTCTTGGACAGGATGTCAGCAACGGTGTCGCAGCAAACGTCAGCTTCCAGGTTAGCAACCAGAGCCTTGGTAGCAGCCTTGTTGGCCTCGCCGTCGGTC